>CAMUPC010000044.1 GCA_947090545.1 uncultured Eubacterium sp.
GGCAGAGCGGAAGGCAGGACGGAAGGAATTATCAAAAGCGGCCGCCGCCATGGGTTCAGCAATGAGGTGATTATAGAGGACATTGTGGCAGAGGTTGGGTGCAGCCTGCAAAACGCCAAGGATGCACTGAAAAATTATGACATGCATGTCCAGGTTTGACCTATACTGAAATATTGGAACAAGATAATGAAACATCGGTTTGCAATGCTTTTAACTGCGTATCTTAGATGAGAGCTATTAAGTAAATATTGATTCATGAAAAACACCTGTATTTTATGTATAGGTGTTTTTTTGTATGGTTCAAGTGAAATTTTTAAATGATTTGTGTTGGGCATAACATTTTGTAGAGAACTGTTATTTTGAAATAATTCTATTAGTGTATTTATATTTTAATAATACAGTCTATTAGCATTCTATTCGCTTTTCGTAAATTTTGCAACTATTATCGAAAAATTTATTGGATTTATATAAATGAAAAGCATATTTTTTATTATAAAATATCTATATTGCACAAAAAATCTAACGTCCTATGGAAAATATCTCGGGAAACCATAATTGCAAAACTTAAGAGAAAAGAACTGGTTGCTAAAAATGGAAAAACCTCTCAGGAAGCCCATATTTTAAGCGGATCAGAAACCAGATTACAAATACAATGCATAACAGTTCTCTACAAAATGTTATGTACTGTATTTGTAATCCTGTCTGCCGTTCTTTACATTTTCAATCTGCCAGCAGATACTCTGGCAGGACTAACAGCAGGCAGGATGCAGCGGCACATTTACAATAAGGCTCTGCTGGCTGCCAGACAGGAGGTGGATCGGTATGCAGGAATTGGATTATTTAAAAATAGGGGAAAGAGTCCGCCAGGTCCGCAAGGCAAAGGGATGGTCGCAGGAGGCGCTTGCCAAAAGGTGCGGGATCAGCCTGAATTTTATGGGCAAGATCGAGCGCGGGAAGCGCAGAATGAGCATGGATACCTTTGCAAGCCTGTGCAGGGAGCTGGAGGTGGATGCGGATGCGCTGCTCTGGGGAGTGGTGCAGCCTTCGGACGCGGCAGTCCAAAACATGTGGAAAAGCGCGGTGAAAAAGGATTCCGACAGCTATGCGATGTATATCCGCATTATGAAATCGGTGGCAGATATTATGAATGAGACATGAAAGCAAAGCATATGGCAAGGAAGAAAAAAATGATGCTGCTTGCGTCGGTGGCGTCTATGATTGACCAGTTCAATCTGCCTAATATCCGGCTGCTGCTGGACATGGGGTACGAGGTGCATGTGGCTTGTAATTTTAAAGAAGGAAATACTTGTGACGCCAACCATGTCAAGCTGCTGCAAAAAAAGCTGCACGAGCTTGGCGTAGAAATGCATCATTGGGACTGTCCAAGGAATCTGCATTCCCTGTCTGGGTGCCTGCGGGCATATCGGCAGGTGAACAGGCTGATGCAGCAGTATGCTGTGGATTGGCTGCACTGCCAGTCGCCAATTGGAGGAGCATTGGCACGAATAGCAGCAAGAAAGGCTGGGATTCCGGTTTTGTATACCGCACATGGCTTTCATTTTTATAAGGGTGCGCCGTGGTACTACTGGCTGCTGTATTATCCTGTGGAAAAGCTGCTGGCTCGCTGGACAGACGTGCTCGTAACGGTCAACAAGGAGGACTATTGGTTTGCCAGGCGGCATTTGCGCGCCGGAAAGGTCTTTCATATTCCTGGAGTTGGCATTGATACCGGGTATTTTGGAAAAATCCAGGAAAATCCATGTACGGATGTGCAGCAAGACAAAGAAGCTTGTGGCGCAAACGGCCATTGCAGGAAAGAGAAAGCTCTTTTTTGTGAAACATACCAGATCCCGCCGGATGCCTGTGTCCTGCTCTCTGTCGGAGAACTGAACGAGGGAAAAAACCATCGGATGGTGATTGATGCGCTTGGAAAGATGCAGCGCAAAGATCTATATTATCTGGTCTGCGGGCAGGGAAGGCTTCGTGAAAGGCTGCGCCGCCAGGCACGTCGCCTTGGAGTGGAAAGCAGGCTGCGTCTGCCGGGCTATCAGGAGCATATGGCATGGATTTACCAGAACGCGGATATTTTTGTATTTCCGTCTAAAAGAGAAGGGATGCCGGCTGCGCTGATGGAAGCGATGGCTGCCGGGCTGCCGTGTGTGGCTTCGGATATCAGAGGGAACAGAGAGCTGATAAGCCACGAATTTAGTTTTTCATTCAAGCAGCCTGACAAGCTTGCAGAAACGCTGCGGTTGCTGGCGGACCATGCACAGTTGCGGCAAAAATGCGGGAGGCACAATCGGCAAAAAATCAAAAGCTATGACCAGGCGCGGGTGGATGGGAGGATGAGAAAAATATATGCACAATTTGACAAAGGGCGTCCCATCCGGGAAAACAGCAGGCGAAAAGCCGCTTGTTTCCGTGATAATGCCCGTGTACAGCATGGCAGACGACCCGATACTTCACACGGCTGTCCAGTCAGTAATGCACCAGACTTATGAAAACTGGGAACTGATCTTATGCGACGACGGCTCTGCGGATAATACGAAGCGGGTTTTGCAGCAGTTTGCATCGATGGATGCACGGGTGCGTGTGATCTGCAATCCCAAAAACCGCGGAGCCGGGGCTGCAAGGAATGCCTGTATACGTGCCGCAAAAGGAAAATATCTCGCTGTTATGGATGCAGACGATATTTCGGATGCAGCAAGGCTTGAAAAGCAGGCGGAATTTCTGGAAAGGCACCCGGAATATGCGTTTGTTGGCAGCAACGTATGGATGCGGGACAGGAAAGGGATCTGGGGCTGGCGCAGGATGGAGCAGGAGCCAGGTAGAAAGTCGTTTCTGCGTACGCTGCCGTTTGTACATCCGTCTGTTATGATGCGTACACATATCGTAAGAAAGCTGCACGGATATTCCACAAAGCGCATGGCAAGGCGGGCGGAAGATTATGAGCTGCTGATGCGGCTGTATGCGGGAGGTTGCCGGGGATTTAATATACAGGAAGAACTGCTTGGCTATCTGGAGGAGCCAGGTTCTTATCGGAAAAGGAAGTATCGGGACAGGCTCGCGGAATGCGTGGTACGCTTCCAGGGATTTCGCAGGCTTGGCATTTTAAAGGGAAACCTGCGGTATGTGCTAAAGCCGCTGGCAGTCGGGCTGGTGCCAGGCTGGGTGCAGCGGATCTACAGGAAGCAGCGGTTTGCAGTGAAACAGCACCGGAAAAGCTTCTGATTGTGAGAAAGGGAAGATCCAGTGGCAGAAGGAGCATTGTTGAAAGAAACAGAAAAAGATAGCCAGTAAAACAGGAGCAAAAGGAAAAGGGCGAGCAGGACATGATAGGGATTGTGATCTTGAATTACAAAAACTGGACAGATACCAGGCGCTGTATCGAAAGTATCCAAAAAAACCCACCAAAAGATAAGTATAAAATCATACTGGTTGACAATGCATCTCCCAACAGCCCGGATGACAGCCTGGATGCCATGATCAAAAAGTATGGGGTCATTTGGATCAAAAATCAGAAAAACGAAGGATACAATGCCGGAAACAACATCGGGATTGCAAAAGCGTTGGAAATTGGGTGCAGCTATCTGTTGATTTCAAACAGTGATGTGCGGTATTTTCCGGGGAGCATCCAATTACTGGCGGACTATTTGAAGGGCAATCCAAAAGCCGGGATTGCCGCGCCCAAAATCGTGGACAGGCAGGGACGGGTGCAGCAAAGCTGCTATTGCCGCAGGATGGGGCTGCTGGAAAAATACCTGGTATGCACAAAGGCGAACCTGCTTTTTCGGAAAACGTACCGGGCGTATTTTGGCATAGGCAGGCATACGGATCAGGCACGCAGGACATATGCTGTGCTGGGATGCTGCTTTTTGATGAGCAGGGCGTGTGCGCAGGCGGTTATGCCGCTGGATGAGCATCCATTTTTATATGAGGAGGAGCTGATGCTTGGTATCCGTATGGAACAGGCGGGGATTGAAACGGTGTACTGCCCAAAGGCGGCTGTCAGGCATCTGCATGGCGGGAGTACGCGCGGGCAGAAAGAGGAAGCGTTTATGCATTTTGTATGCAGCGAGCTTTATTATTGCAGGGCGTATTTAAAGGCGAAGAGGTGGCAGGTGCTGCCGCTGTATGCGTACCGGACAGTGCTGTATTTGCTGCGGTGCGTGTTAAAGGTGGAGTTTCGCAGAGGGTGGAAGGAGTATTTGAGAAGGACTGGGGCGGAGTGGGAGTTGTTCCGCTGCGAAACGGGGTGAGAAAAGATGGAGAAAGAGCCTAAAGTGAAAGCAAATATCCCATTGGTATCTGTGCTGATACGAACCTGTCAGCGCCCGGAAGTTTTGCGGGCTGCGTTAGATAGTGTTGTATCCCAGACTTATCCTAATATTCAGGTTGTAATTGTTGAAGATGGTTTGAACGCTGCGCAGGAAATGATAGAAAAAGAATATCGAGGGTTGCCATATATTTATAAAGCTACGGGAAAAAGGGTTGGAAGGTGTGAAGTTGGAAACCAGGCGCTTGCACTTGCAGAAGGAAAATATTTTAATTTTCTGGATGATGATGACAGCCTGTTTCCTGATCATGTGCAGCGGCTGGTAAATGCGCTTGAAGCGAGTGGTAAGAAGGCGGCATATGGGATCGCAGAGGAACGTCAGGTCAGTACTGTTTCGTATAAGCCGCATACAACAAAAATAAAAAGGAAATTTGTACGTTACCGCCAGCCATTTCACAGGCTGCTGCTGTATACGGAAAATTATATTCCCATTCAGAGCATGATGTTTCACAGAAGCCTGTATGAACAGTTTGGCGGCTTTGATCCAAAAGTGGTTTTGTTAGAGGATTGGGATCTGTGGGTCAGATATTCTGTACACACCGATTTTTTGTATGTGAACCGGATTACTTCCTGTTATCATACGCCGTATAGCAGAAAGGAAAAACGCAGGCGCTCCAAAGAACTGAAAAAAAGCCTTGTATCCTTACAACAAAATTTTAAAGACTATCAGATTATGCTGCCGGTAGAAAAGATTCAACGGGAGATGCGTTATGTCATAAGAGAATACAAGGATAAAGGGGCCATCAGATACTTGCGGATATTTTTCAGGCTTGTGATTCTGGGGGAAAGATAATGGAAAGGTGAGGAACGAAGTGAAAAAGCGGCAAGGAAAGCGGAGGAAGAAGCAGGATGAAAAAGCGGCTGGAAGGGTGGAGGAAAGACCTGGAATTTGTGTGGCAGTTTGCACTGGACGATTTTAAAGCACGGTATGCAGGTACAGGTTTGGGTAGTGTATGGGCATTTTTACAGCCGGTTGTTACGATTATTTTGTATTGGTTTGTATTTCAGGTTGGCTTTAAATCTCAGCCAGTAGAGAATTTTCCATTTATCTTATGGCTGTTATCGGGATTGCTGCCTTGGTTTCTATTTAGTGAAGCGATCTCAAATGCGACTGCTTGTATGGCTGAATATAGCTACCTGGTCAGAAAAGTTTTGTTCCATATCAAGATCCTTCCATTTGCCAAGGTGTTGTCAGCTTTTTTTGTGCAGGCAGCATTACTGTTGTTTACGGCAGCAGTATTTTGGTTATGCGGATATTTGCCAGATGGATTTTATGTGCTGCTTTTAGTTTATCTTGCATATTTATTGCTGCTTACATGTGCACTTGCGTATATAACAGCGACTCTGTATGTGTTTTTTAAAGATACGGTTCAAGTGGTGCCCATTATTTTACAAGTTGTTTTTTGGTTTACTCCAATTGTCTGGGACTTTGAACTGATGCCAGAGGCGGCAAGGCATGTGTTAGTATTCAATCCTTTGTATTATATTGTAAACGGGTATCGCAATGCTCTGATTTATAAACGTTTGGATACAGTGGAGCCGGCAATGGTTGTTTATTATTGGTGTATAGCAGTTGGTTTGTTGTTTTTTGGGTTGTGGCTGTTTGATCAGTGTAAAGATCATTTTGCAGATGTATTGTGCTGAATAATTAAAATAATGAAAACGATGGAAAAAGCAAAAAAAGAAGAAAATGTTGAAAATGTGATAGAAGCAAGTGAAATCACAAAAATCTATCAATTATATCATAAACCACAGGATCGTTTTATAGAAGCCGTCGGTATAAAAAAACAAAAGGAAACCGGATTTTGTGCCTTACAGGATATATCCTTTGAAGTAAAAAAAGGAGAGACAGTTGGAATTGTAGGGACGAATGGTTCCGGTAAATCGACCTTACTAAAAATTATAACAGGAGTCTTGAAGCCAACACATGGTTTAGTACGTGTGCAAGGTAGAATTGCGGCTCTGCTGGAGCTTGGCGCGGGCTTTAACATGGAATATACCGGGATGGAAAATATCTATTTGAATGGACGATTGATGGGGTATACAAAGCAGGAAATGGAAAATCGTATTCCGCAGATTCTTGCATTTGCAGAAATAGGGGATTTTATAAATATGCCAGTAAAGACCTATTCCAGCGGGATGTTTGCGCGGCTGGCATTTGCGGTTGCGATTAACGTAGAACCAGATATTTTGATTGTCGATGAGACGCTGAGTGTAGGCGACTTGTTTTTTCAAAATAAATGTTTTCGGAAATTTGAAGAACTGAAAGAAAAAAAGGTAACCATTTTATTTGTATCACATGATATATCCAGTGTCCGGCAGATGTGCTCGCGTGTTTTGTGGATCGAAAAGGGCAGGCAGGCGATGTTTGCAGGCAGCAGGCAGGTTTGTGACAAATATATGGATATGAAGCGGATGCATTTTAACGAATCCGTATCCTTGGATAGCCAGACAGGAAAACAAACAGAAATTGCGGGCAGACAGATCGGCGGGAAGATCAAGGTACCGCGGATGCGTTATAAGGAAGGGAAGCTTACATCGGAAGATTTTGAGGTTTTATCCTGTTTGTTTCGGGATTCCAGCGGAAATGATAGTAACAGGATAACGGCAGACACGGATATCTCAACACATGTATTTCTTCGTTTTTTCAGGGATATGCCTTTGCTGATCGTAGGGTTTGTATTGGAAAATGCAAAGGGCCTGCCAGTTTATGATATTAATAATTATATCAATCAAGGACAGACGGTAAGGGGAAAAGCGGGGAATATTTTAGAAGTAGTATACCAATATAAAATGCCAAGGCTTATGAAGGGAATGTATATTGTGAGTATTGGAATTGCCCAGGGTACACAGGAAAATCATGTGATGAAGGCATGGATACATGGAATAAAGGAAGTGGAGATTGTCAATCCTGGATACAATTCTTCTTATATTGAGATTCCAAGTGATATTAGCATTCGTTATTATAAACAGGAAAATGTGCAGATTTGCGAGGAATAAATGCAAAATTATAATTTTAAACTTGATTTAGAGAGCAAAAATACGATGTCTGTCATGATTTCATGGATTCGCAGCCATACAAGTATTTTAGAATTTGGTCCTGCAAACGGCAGATTGACCAAATATTTAAAACTGGAAAAAGGATGCCATGTAACTATTGTAGAAATTGATGAAGAAGTAGGAAAAGAGGCTGCCCAGTATGCGAAGAATGCATATATAGGGATGACAGAAGGCGATATCAGGAATTTTTACTGGAAAGCTGCAAATGAAACATATGATTATATTATATTTGCCGATGTGCTGGAGCATCTGCCAGATCCATCTCTTATTTTAAACGAATGCAGGCAGGTGTTAAAAGAAGATGGGGAGATTCTCGTTTCGATTCCCAATATTGCACACAATTCTATTTTGATCAGCTTGTTCCAGGATCAATTTACGTATGCAGATACAGGACTGCTTGACCAGACACATCTTCATTTCTTTACGTACCATTCCTTTGTGCAGATGGTTAACGCGCAAAGGTACCATATTGTAAAGCAGGATGTTATATACAGCAGGGTCGGATGGAATGAAATAGAAGCCAGCTATATGGATGTGCCAAGTTGTGTGGAACGCGAATTCAAGAGCAGAAGGGCTGGCAGCGTATACCAATATATATTTTCACTCAAAAATGGGGCTAGAGAGCATGGATACAGTTTTTCAGATATAAGGAATCTGGAGGAGGGAGAAGAAACAGAGAAGGAAGCAAGCTGTTATTTACTGACAGATAACCAGAGCCATTCTATAGAACGAATCGGCAGCAAATATATGCTTCATTCAGAGAATAAACTTCATTTTGAAATCCATAAGAAAATTCAAAGCGTGCGCCTGGATCTGCTGGAGGAAAGCGCCCTGGTTTGTCTGAACAGAATTGTTTATCAATGTAGTGGAGAAGAAGAGAAGCAGGCGGAGCTTTTGGAGCATAATGCGAAGTATGCTGTCAATAACATTTATTTTTTTACAACACAAGATCCGTGGTTTGTGTTCCGGCTTCCCTCATCGCAGTTATCGGTCGAATATATGGAAGTTGAATTTTGTATGTTGGATATCAGAATGGGGGAATCGGCAAAAAACGTTTATTGCGGATTGTTTGAACATGTCCTTTCTTTTTTGGAAGGAGACCGGTTTTCGGGAAGCTATGTGCAGAAATATTTGTTTCGGGATGTTAAGCAAAAATATGAAGATGAGTTGGAAGATGCCAGACAGTATCAGAGGAATCTGGAACAAAGGATCGATACATTGCAAAAGGCGCTTGAAGATGCGAAAACGTATCAATGCCATTTAGAACAAGATGTAGCCATCTTGCAGCAAGAGTCTATGAGAATACGGGAAGAATCGGAAGCATTTGCAAAGCATTTGCAGGATGATATCAAAAGCCTGAAAAATGAATTGGCAAGGTCAGGCGCAAAAAATCGAGATGGCCGAAAGGAAATAGAATAGAAGCTATACGGAGGAAAAGGAAATGGATTTGGTATATGTATCCTATAATTCAGAGAAATGGATTGACCGATGCTTTGCGTCTGTTATGAAATCTGATTACGATTTGAAAAGCGTATCTGTTTACGCAGTGGATAATGCATCTTCGGACAGTTCTGTAAAAAAATTATATGAAGCAAAGAAAAAATACCAAAATCAGTTAAAGTCATTTGAGGTAATTACTGCAAAAACAAACATGGGTTTTGGAAATGCAAACAACCTGGCATTTCGGCATGGAAGCAGCCCGATCGTGTGTTTTTTTAATATCGATACAGAGCTGCTTGCAGATACGCTGAAAAATCTCAAGACAGATATCAAAACTTCAGATAAAAAGACTGCACTTTGGGAATTGCGGCAGTTTCCGTATGAGCATCCGAAACTGTATGATGCATTGACGCATGAAACGTCCTGGAGCAGCGGGGCTGCGTTTGCAGTACGGCGCCGTGTATATGAAAAGATCGGTGGATTTGATAAATACATATTTATGTATGCAGAGGATGTAGACCTGAGCTGGCGCATCCGTTCTTATGGATACAAGCTAAAATATGTCCCTTCGGCTGTGATTATGCATTACGCGTATGTAACGGCCGGAGAGGTGAAGCCTGTGCAGCATGTAAATAGTATTGTGAATAATTTGCTGCTACGTTATCGTTTTGGAGGAATTCGCAGTATTTTGCAGTGGCATAAACTGTTTTTAAGATGTCTTGCAGCATCCGAAGCGTTTCCAGGCTCCAAGAAGCTATTAGTGATGGCATACTTCAAGCATTTTGGAAAGATTGGGCATTTTTTAAACAGAAAATACCGTGGAAATGCAGATGCGTTTCATGCAGATTTTATAGGGTTTGATTATGCAGGGATCAGGGATGGGGCATTTTATAAAAATGAACTTCCAAAGGAGCAGCCATTGGTTTCGATTATTGTAAGGACTTGCGGAAGGCCTGCGGTTTTAAGGGAGACATTGCAGTCACTGCGGCATCAAACCTATCAAAATATCGAAATTGTAATTGTAGAGGATGGGCAGGATACGGCATCCTCCATGTTATACGAGGAATTTGCGGATTTAAACATTCTGTATCATGCGACTGGAGATAAGGTTGGACGTTCCAGAGCTGGAAATATGGCAATGTCGCTTGCACATGGAAAATATCTGAACTTTTTGGATGATGATGATTTGTTTTATGCAGACCATGTGGAGGTACTGGTTTATGCGCTATTGCATACAGATCAAAAAGCGGCGTATGCGTTTGCGTTCCAGACTCCGATCGAGGTAAAAAGCGCAGATCCGTATGTATATAAGCTGGGCGATTATGAAGGAATCCATAAGCAGGAGTTTGATAAAATAATGCTTTGCCATCATAATTATATTCCGATCCAGAGTATAATGTTTGAAAAATCTTTGTTTGACGAATATGGGGGATTGGATGAAAGCCTGGACATGCTTGAGGACTGGGATCTGTGGGTGAGGTATTCGCTGCATACGGATTTTGCATGTGTTAGGAAAACGACGTCGATTTATCGGGTTCCTATGGTCAGGGAAGCAAGTCGTGAGAGACAGGAAGAATTGGATCGTGCGTTGGTTACAGTCAGGGAAAAGCATAAGCGGTATATACAGACAGTAAGTGTTTGTGATGTTGCGATGATGTATCAGAATAAGATCTATTAAGTTTATAAGGAATAGGTAGAGCATAATGAAAGGAGTGAAAAATGGTTCAAAAAAATTATTTAATCATGAAAAAGATTTTATTTATAATCGTTAATTTTGTGTCATTGCCATGCATATATTTTTTTCCCTTGTCCAATGGATTAGACCCATCATGGATATTTGCGTTAAGTTATATTAACAACAGCAATGCAAAATTTGGTAGAGATCACTTTTTCACATATGGTCCATTAGGCTTTTTGGGGCGGTGTCAGTCTATCGGTAATAATCTATATCTTGGAATTTTGTTTTGGATGTTGATTACGATCATACAGATTTATCTGTATAAAAAATTGTTTGCGTATTCATGCAATCTTAGCGCAGAAATTCTTGCATCAGTATTGATTATCTTGGCACTGCCTGTGAGTGAAGCAGATATCTATCTATGTTATTTAACTTTAATCGCATTATTGATTGTATATAAATATGCAGATTTTATTAGTAAATGGATTGCAGTTTTTTTTAGTGGGGTTATTTTTCTATTTAAGTTTTCTGGGGCAATTCTATTAATCGCGACATTAATTTTATTAATTTTTTGTGCGGTGATTGAAAAGAAGCCTGGAAAAATAATAGGTTTTTATCTATGTTGTATGGTAATTGGGCCTTTCAGTTATCTTGTTTACCATCCATCTGTCCGGTCGTTATTTAGATATGTAAGAGCTGCTGTTGAAATTTCTTTAGGATATAACAGAGCAATGTCATTAGTTGTATATGAGGCATATTATATATGGGTTATTTTAATCGTGTTTTGTTATGTATTTCTATTGGTTTATGGGTTTTTGAAGGATAAAAAGCAGTGGAATTATTTTCTAATTCTGGCACCTGCCTGCTTTTTCTGGTATAAGGAAGGATTTGTAAGGAATGATGGACATCATTTGCTTGCGATTACTGGTATGTTGTTAATTTGTGCGTTATTGATATTTTTTATAGATGTTAGAGAATGGATTAATAGTTCTATTAAAAATGTATGGTCGAAGATAATCATGTTCAGTTTTTGTATAATGACAATGATACCAATGATGGGGAATGCAAAAACGTTGTCAGGCTCTATACAGACAGCAGCAATAAATATGTTTAGTTTTCCTAAACTATTGTATGATTGCCGTACACAGGATTTTGGTTTATTACAAGAACATAATAAGGAGTTTATGTCGATAATTGGAAACCAGTCCTATACAACATTTCCATGGGAAATCACAGAAAATATAAGTTACGAAAACGCTAATTTTGCAATAGCTCCGTTATTGCAGAACTATACAATTTATACGCCATATCTGGACAGGCTGAATGCAGGATTTTATACGGGCATTGATGCACCGGAATATATGATTTTGTATTTAAGCACGATTGATGGGAGGCTTCCGTTAGTTGAAACACCTCTTACATGGGAAAAAATTTATCAAAATTATTGTATAACTGCATCTGATGAGGCAAAGTTTTTGCTGAAAAAGCGGGAACAGCCTTTGGAGAGAACATTAGTTGAGCTTCATAAAGTGGAATGTGGAACAGAGGATTTGATACAAATACCGCAAGATTGTTCTTTTGTAAAAATAGAAGCGAAGCTTGGATTAAAGGGGAGCCTTGAAAACTTATTTTATAAGATACTTCCGGTAAATATGGAAGTAACATATCAGGACGGAACGGTAAAGAGTGGCAGGGTTATTTTGGAAAATTTAGTAGAAGGGATCGAAATAGGATCGCTGGTCTGGGACAACAATGATTTTAAAAAGTATATGGATCTGGATACGAGGGATAAAACAGTTACTGGAATCAAATTAACGGGACCTGGTATTCGCCAATATGAAGATACTATGGAAGTTACATTTTACAGCGGAAGCTGGAAATAAGATAGGTAAAGCAGAAAACAAACATTTATAAGACAAAAATACAAAAATAACCGGTATCGGTTAAGGAGGAAGCAATGGTAATAGGAATTATAGGGTTAGGCTATGTAGGGCTGACTCTGGCTGTGGCTGCCGCATCAAAAGGGATTGACGTATACGGTGTGGAAACAAACCGGCATATCAAAGAGTGCCTAAAGGAAAATCATGCCCATTTTTATGAACCTGGGCTGGATAGCCTGATTCGCAGGAATAACAATCGGACACTCCATATAGTAGAATCGTTTTCAGAAGATATCACATATGACGCATTTATCATTACGGTTGGGACGCCTCTTCGGGCAGGAGAAAAGACGCCGAATTTTGAATATATCCAATCGGCGTTGCTATCTGTACAGCATGTATATGACGGGACGCAGCTTATTATCTTAAGAAGTACAGTCTCTGTAGGGACGACACGTAAGGTAGTGCTCCCGTTTCTTGCAAAGATGTGTGGAAAAAAAGAAGAAGAGGTGCTGGTTTCCATGTGCCCAGAGCGTACGCTGGAAGGCAAAGCGGTGCAGGAACTGATACATTTGCCGCAAGTTATCAGCGGAAATAACGAAAGGGCAATGGAAGCGGCACAGAAATTTTTCCGCAAAATCACGCCGTGCGTAGTGGAGGCAGAAAGCCTGGAGGAAGCGGAGCTGATTAAGCTGTACTGCAATACCTACCGTGACATGGCGTTTGCGATTGGGAACGCTTTTTGTATGGCGGCACAGGAGTTCCAGGTAAACGGAAGCCTTGCCATTGAGCACGCCAATTACGGGTATGGCAGGAGCAATATCGCAAAGCCTGGGTTTGTGGCAGGCCCCTGCCTGGAAAAAGACGCGTATATCCTGATCCATAATATGCCGGAATGCGACAGCAAAAATTTCATACTGGCAGCAAGGAAGTTTAACGAATCCCTGGAGGATATGGTTGTGGATTGGGTAAAAAAGAAAATTGGGCCTCCGGGCGAGGGGAAAATTGTTGCGCTAAGCGGGATGGCGTTCAAAGGGCAGCCGGAAACGTCAGACCTTCGCGGCTCCAGCTCTGTTTATATTGCAAGGAAGCTGAAAAAAGCCGGGTACCAGATGCACCTGCATGATTTTGTCGCCTTGCCGGAGGAAATGGAGGCGCTTGGGCTTGGAAAGTGTTTTGGAAGCTTGTACAGCGCCTGTGAAGATGCCAGCCTCCTGCTTGTATTAAACAACCACAAAAAATATGCGTCTGTTTGCAGCAGTGCGCCGCTGTATTATGAAAAGGGAGGCTTTGAGGTACTGGACGCGTGGGGCGCGTGCACGGAATTGTATGGATGTGGCGAAGTTAAAATTGCAACGCTTGGAAATATGTTTTATTAGAGGGAGGATACGGACATGAAAATTTTAGTAACGGGCTCCGCAGGGTTTGTTGCGGGATATCTGGTAGAGGAGCTGCTTTCCCATGGGCATGAGGTTGTAGGGATAGACAATTACAGCAAATATGGGCAGGTACAGAAAAGCTATGACAGCCATCCAAAATACCACTTTGTAGAAGGAGACTGTAAGGACACTGGGCTGATGAAGGAGCTGGCAGAGGACTGCGACCAGGTTATTGCCATTGCCGCGATGATTGGCGGGATTACCTATTTCCATACATACGCCTACGACCTCCTGGCGGAAAACGAAAGGATTATTGCTTCCACGTTTGACGCTGCAATCTGGGCGCACCAGCACAAGCGCCTGCAAAAGATCAATGTGCTTTCTTCCTCGATGGTTTATGAGTGTGTAGGCAGGTACCCGTCCAGGGAAGGGGACGAGCTTGCGTGCCCGCCGCCGCTGTCAACGTATGGGTTCCAGAAGCTTGCGTGCGAGTATTTTGCAAAAGGGGCGTGGGAGCAGTACAGGCTGCCGTATACGGTTATACGCCCGTTTAACTGTGTCGGGACAGGGGAGCAGCGCGCCAAAAATGAGAAGGAAATTATGTCTGGGAATGTGCGGCTTGCGATGAGCCATGTGGTGCCGGACCTTGTACAGAAGGTATATAAGGGTCAGGACCCGCTGCATATTTTAGGGAGCGGGGAGCAGGTGCGCCATTATACTTATGGCGGCGACCTGGCGGAAGGAATCCGGCTGTGTGTGGAGAAAGAAGAAGCAGTTAATGAGGATTTTAACTTGTCGGTGGCAGCATCGACAACAGTAAAAGAGCTGGCAGGGAAGATCTGGAAAAAGCTAAAGGGGGACGCGCCGTTAACGCTTGTGTCAGACCCGGCTTATGCATATGACGTGCAAAAACGTGTGCCGTCTGTGGAAAAGGCAAAAAGGCTGCTGGGGTTTGAGGCAAAGACGGATTTGGATGCGACGCTGGACGAGGTAATCCCATGGATTTGCAGGCAGATTGATTTGGGAAATATATAAAATACAGGAGAACACGCATGTTATATTTTGAACCGTTTTTTTACATGGCGACCCATGGTGGGAGATTTTCAAAGTCACGCCTACACCGTCTGACAGGGCGATCAAAGAAACATTTGCCAGCCGAGCCTATTCCGGTATTATTTTAAAGCCTTGACAAGCCGGGACAGTTTTTTACGAAGCCATAAAAATACGGAAGAGGTGAAGGATGCTTGATATCGTGGTACCTGTCTACAATGAGGATAGGGGAATCTTAAAATTACTGGATGAAATACAAGAAGAAATCAAGACAGACAAGCGTGTGCTGGTGGTATATGATTTTGAAGGGGACACGACTGTCCCTGTTATAGAAAAAAATAAAGGACGTTATACATTTTGTATAACGCTTGTAAGGAACAGGATTGGGCGGGGAGCGCTCAATGCGATCAAAACAGGAATGCAACAGGCGCGCGGCGAGATGGTGCTTGTCATGATGGCGGACTCTTCAGATAAGCTGGATGTTGTTGACGGGATGTGCCGGAAAATGCAAAAAGGCTATGACCTTGTGTGCGGCTCGCGATATATGAAAGGAGGGTCACAAAACGGCGGGCCTTTTTTGAAAGGCTTATTTTCAAGGATAGCGGGCATATCCCTTCATAAGCTGACAGGCATCCCGACCCATGACGCTACAAACAGCTTTAAGCTGTACCGCAAAAGTATGCTTGAGGGCATATGTATTGAAAGCACGGGAGGGTTTGAAATTGGGCTGGAGATTACAGTAAAGGCATATATAGCTGGATACCGGATTACGGAAGTGCCGTCAGAATGGAATGACCGTGAAGAAGGCGAGTCAAACTTCCACATGTGGGCGTGGATGCCGCATTATCTGCATTGGTATGTTTACTGTATCAGGAAAAAGTGGTTTAGCAGAGGAGAAACTAAAAAATAGGGTTCACGTGGTTTGTGCCAGAGGAGGATATAAATGTCAGGTGCAGGAGATAAAGAATTAAAGGCATTATATGAAGCGCGTTTTGAAAAAAAGAGGTTGTATAAAAAAAGCGCTGTATGGAGGGTATTGTGCAAATATTTTTTTGAAAAGTGGATTTTACCAGAAGATACGGTTGTGGATGTGGCTGCTGGATATTGTGAATTTATCAATCATGTGAAAGCGAAAAAGAAATATGCGTTTGATTTGAATCCAGATGTGGAAAATTATTCAAAAATAGGCCGGGGGGGGGTAAATGCAGTTGTTGCATCCTGTTTTGATATTGGAAAGTATGTGCAACAAGAAGTGGATGTATTTTTCATAAGTAATTTTTTGGAGCATTTGACCAACAAAGATGAAGTGGGAGAGCTTTTTAAGGAGCTTGTGGGGCTTTTAAAGCCTGGAGGAAGGCTGCTGGTGCTGCAACCGAATATAAGGCTTGTAGGAGGGGCATACTGGGATTTTTATGACCATAAAGTTGCATTAACGGAAAAATCACTGATGGAGCTGGCAGAGATGAATGGTCTGAAAGTAGATCTTTGTATCCCTCGATTTTTGCCATATACAACAAAAAGCACGTTTCCACAGGCAGCATGGCTTGTATGGCTGTATTTGAAATTCATGCCGTTTAGCGGGCTGGTGTTTGGCAAACAGAGTTTTATGGTATTTAGTAAACCATAGTAAGGAAGAAATGAAGAATGATTTTTAACTCTATCATATTTATGTTTATTTTTCTGCCGTTGGTATTGCTGGCGTATTATATGATTCCAGTCAATAAGATTCAAAATATCGTACTATTTGCTGCAAGTTTGATTTTTTATTTTTGCGGAGCAGGTAATTATATCGTTATTATATTGCTTTCCATCTTCGTAAATTATTTAGCGGGATTAGCGATAGCTTATATTGGCAGGTTGAAAATTATATTGGTGGCAGATGTGATTTTTAATCTTGGATTATTAGTTTATTTCAAGTATGCTGACTTTCTTTTAGAACAGTATTCTGTCATCACGAAAAATCATGTACAATTTTTAAATACAGTGCTTCCAATAGGAATCTCATTTTTTACATTTCAAGGGCTTTCTTATGTATTCGACTTGTATCGCGGAAAGATTGAAGTTCAAAAAAATCCTGTTTATATAGGGCTGTATATAACCATGTTTCCGCAGTTAATAGCTGGGCCTATCGTAAGGTATGCGGATATTTCGTACCGCATTACAAATAGAACACATTCATTGGACAAAATTGCAGATGGAATTTGCAGATTTACGATAGGATTGGCAAAAAAAGCGATTCTTGCAGACAGTGTTGGAAGTGTAGCTGACCAGGTTTTTCAGACAGCGTATACAGAACATGCAGTTTTCACTTGCTGGCTTGGCATCGTTTGTTATACATTCCAAATACTGTTTGATTTTATGGGTTATAGTGATATGGCAATAGGTATTGGGAAGATGTTTGGATTTGATTTTCCCGAAAATTTTGATCTGCCTTATACCTCTAAAAGTATTCAGGAATTCTGGCGCAGATGGCATATGACTTTGGGGGCATTTTTCAGAGATTATGTCTATATTCCCTTGGGGGGGGGGTAAAAAGAAGGTTTACAGGAATTTATGGATCGTATTTTTTCTTACAGGGTTGTGGCATGGTGCATCCTGGAATTTTATCATCTGGGGACTTTGGCATGGCAGCTTTCTTATGTTGGAAAGAATGATAAACAGTAAAGGTGATTGGCTGAAAAACGCAAATCCGGTCTTACGGAATATAGTTACTTTAGCAGTTGTTATGATTGGATGGATTATTTTTCGGGCTGAAGATATGCAGTATGCTGTTGGATTTATAGGGCGGATGATAGGGATACCGAATACAACAAGTGTTTATTTAAAGCCAGAGTTTTATATGGATCGATACCTGCTGTTTATCTTGATTATTTGTCTGTTGCAGTCATTTGGGGTTGGGAAAATAGTAGCGGATCAATGGAAACAGTTAAAATATAATAGGATTTTAAAACATATTTTAATTACCATTCTTTTGCTGATCGATGTTATGTTTGTTATGAATTCTACTTATAGCCCTTTTTTATATTTTCAGTTTTAGGGAGAAAAATATGATGAAAGATAAAATCAGTTCTATTTATTTAATTGTGGCATTTGCTGTAATTATAACGCTGCCCATGATTTGTTTTGAGCATAAGGAGGATGCTGTTTCCTATGTGCAGGCAAAAACTTTAGCAGCAAAACCGGCTGTTTATGCAGAAGGAAAATGGAATGCTGATTTTTGGGAGGAATTTCAGCAATATGTAGGAGATCGTATTGGATTCAGGGATGATGCTGTAGCGGCTGTATTAGTGTTGAAATACTATTTTTTTGGTGTGTTGGATATTCCTGATTTTTCCATGGGCAGTAATCAGAATATATATTATTCTAATCAGTTTGACCAGATTGATGTCTATGATGGAAAAAGCAAATATACAATGGATGAGATGTCCGAGATGGCTCAGAATGTAGAAGGTATGCAACAGGCGTTATCAAAATTAGATACCGATTTATATTGTGTATATATTCCAAATAAAGAAGGTGTGTACTGGGAGGATTTTTATGGTGGGAAGATCGCTATTCATGCAGAATCGAGCAGGATGGATGATTTTTGTGATTTTTTGGAAAAGAACACACAAGTTAAGGCTATGAATTTGAAAAATATTTTTCATGAATATAAAGATCAAATGATGCTGTATTATAAAGTGTATGATGGAAGCCATTGGAACCAGAACGGCGCATTTTATGGAACACAGGCAATTCTTCAAAAAATAAGAAAAGATTATCCAGAAATAAGCGGTATCATACCGAATGACTATACAAAGAAAGAGATTGATTTTTTAGGATGTATGGAGCGGTATAAGGATGTACCGTTGATACACAATCATTTTAAATTTGAAGATACGATTGTATCTTATGAGCCGGCAAATGGATGGGTGTCGAAAACGAATACGGGTGATATTATTGAAAAAGGGGAGGTTCATTTACATAATGAACAAGTAAAGAATAATCAGTCAATTTTAATTTTAGGAGATTCCTATATGGGGTCGTTTTGCTTAAATTATTTTGGGGAGCAATTTCGAGACGTTTATTTTATGAGCTACGGATCTGATCCCGCAGATGTTTTGCTTTTGTGCGAGCGGGCTGGATGCAAGATGGTATTATTTGAAGTGGTCGAAAGATGTTTTTCAAAAGAATTGTATACGTATACAATTTCTGGATACCAGCAAGTAATGAGCGATTAATTTTGCATTCTGTTTGAAAGTGTATCAGAAATCAATGAATGATTGTAAAAAATTAGATTGTAATTCATTTGTATATATGATATAATACATAAATGGAAAGTACCCATGACAGGGTGGCAGCCTCCCGTATTTATGGCAACCGGCTTGCGAAAGAATATCTTTGGTGAGCCGGAATACATAGGAAGGGAGGTGGCGCCGATGACAGCTTATGAAATCATTTCGATTTTTATAGGGATGTTAGCTTTGCTGACATCCTTTGGCAGTTTCATTGTTGCGTTGCTTGCCTTTTTCGATAAGAAAAACAAGCGAAAATAAAAATACCTATCCTGTCTAACCCACAGGATAGGTGCTGTCCGTAAGGACAGTAAGTTCATAAAATTACGGAGCATCCACCTTTGGAAATGGGTGCTTTCCATTTGTACAGATATTATAGCATTGCCGCAAAAATAATGCAAGATATTTTCAATTTTTTTCAATCTTTGGTCAAAGACCTCACGCTGTTAGTTTTTCCATTCGAGAGTTTGAAAGTTAAATAATAAAAATACCCTGCGGATTGTATTATGAATCATCATTAAAAAATTAGATTGTAATTCATTTGTATATATGGTATAATCCATATTGGAAAGTACCCATGACAGGGTGGCAGCCTCCCGTATTTATGGCAACCGGCTTGCGAAAGAATATCTTTGGTGAGCCGGAATACATAGGAAGGGAGGTGGCGCCGATGACAGCTTATGAAATCATTTCGATTTTTATAGGGATGTTAGCTTTGCTGACATCCTTTGGCAGTTTCATTGTTGCGTTGCTTGCCTTTTTCGATAAGAAAAACAAGCGAAAATAAAAATACCTATCCTGTCTAACCCACAGGATAGGTGCTGTCCGTAAGGACAGTAAGTTCATAAAATTACGGAGCATCCACCTTTGGAAATGGGTGCTTTCCATTTGTACAGATATTATAGCATTGCCGCAAAAATAATGCAAGTCATTTTTCTATTTTTAGAATCTGAATAAAAAGACTTAACTTTCTTAGTTTTTTCACCCCCAAACCCCGCAAAATCCCTTATTCCATCCGCATTCATAAAAATCCGCCCATCAAAAAAGGTTGAAAAAATCTCTGCGATATGGTACACTCTTTACAATTTAAGCAAGTGTTGATTCCAGACAGCAAAAAAGGGAGCGTTCTCTTTTTTTTTTGCCAGCAGGATCTATGTTTTGCCAGGAAGAAAGGACGGGATGAGATGAAAGCGTTTCTGATACTTGAGGACGGGCGCGTGTTTGAGGGGAAGAGCATCGGCTCTAAGCGGGAGGTTATCAGTGAGATTGTGTTTAATACGTCGATGACTGGTTATCTGGAGGTGCTGACAGACCCTTCTTATGCGGGGCAGGCGGTTGTGATGACGTATCCGCTGATCGGGAATTACGGAGTTTGTTTTCGGGATATGGAGTCGGCGAAGCCGTGGACGGATGGTTTTATTGTGAGGGAGCTGTCCAGGACGGCGAGCAACTTCCGCTGTGAGGGCTCGATCCAGGATTTTTTGGAAAAGCATGATATTCCGGGGATCGCGGGCATTGATACGCGGGCGCTGACAAAGCTTCTGCGGGAAAAGGGCACGATGAACGGGATGATTACGACAGAGGAGCATTTCATCCGGCAGCATTATAATATGGAAGAGATTCTTCCAAGGATCAAGGCGTATACGGTCGGCGATGTGGTGGAACGTGTGACGTGTAGCCAGAAAAAGGTGCTGGAAGCAAACGGGCGGCGGGTGGCGCTGCTGGACCTGGGGGCGAAGGACAATATTGCAAAATCGCTGCATGACAGGGGATGCGAAGTGACGATTTATCCGGCGCATACGACGGCTGAAGAGCTGCTTGCCGGGCGTCCTGACGGGATTATGCTGTCCAATGGGCCGGGTGACCCGAAGAGCTGTACGGGCGTGATTCAGGAGATCAAAAAGCTGTATGAAGCGGATGTGCCGATCTTTGCGATCTGCCTGGGGCACCAGCTTATGGCGCTTGCGGCGGGGGCGGATACACACAGGCTCAAATACGGGCACCGGGGCGGCAATCATCCGGTGAAGGATTTAAAGACGGGAAGGGTGTATATTTCTTCGCAGAATCATGGGTATGTGGTGGATACGGACAGCCTGGACGCGTCTGTTGCAGTGCCTTCATTTGTCAATGTCAACGATGGGACGAACGAGGGGCTTGCCTACACCGGGAAGCCGGTTTTTACGGTGCAGTTTCATCCTGAGGCGTGCCCGGGGCCGCAGGACAGCGGCTATTTATTTGACCAGTTTATAGAAAGGATGGGAGGGAACAGGTAATGCCAAAGAGAGCGGATATTCAAAAAGTATTAGTCATCGGTTCAGGGCCGATTATTATCGGGCAGGCGGCGGAGTTTGATTATGCGGGTACGCAGGCGTGCCGTTCCTTAAAGGAAGAGGGGATTGAGGTATGCCTGGTCAATTCCAATCCCGCCACGATTATGACGGACAAGCAGATCGCGGACGAGGTGTATATTGAGCCGCTGACGGTGGATGTGCTGAAACAGATTATTGAAAAGGAAAAGCCGGACAGCCTTCTGCCGACGCTGGGCGGACAGGCGGGGTTAAACCTGGGCATGGAGCTGGCGGAGTCGGGATTTTTAGAGGAAAACGGGGTAAAGCTGATTGGCACGACCGCGGAGACGATTAAAAAGGCGGAGGATAGGCTGGAGTTTAAGGAGACGATGGAGCGCATCGGGGAGCCTGTGGCGCCTTCCCTCGTTGTGGAGGATGTGCAAAGCGGCATTGATTTTACCAATACGATCGGCTATCCGGTTGTTCTTCGTCCGGCGTATACGCTGGGCGGCAGCGGCGGCGGGATTGCGCATAATGAGCAGGAGCTTGTGGATATTTTAAAAAACGGGCTGCGGCTGTCCCGTGTCGGGCAGGTGCTTGTGGAGCGCTGCATTGCGGGATGGAAGGAAATCGAGTACGAGGTGATGCGGGATGCGGCGGGCAACTGCATTACGGTCTGCAATATGGAAAATATTGACCCGGTCGGCGTCCATACCGGAGACTCGATTGTCGTAGCGCCTTCTCAGACGCTGGGAGACAAGGAATACCAGATGCTTCGGACTTCGGCGCTCAATATTATTTCGGCACTGCATATTACGGGCGGATGCAATGTGCAGTATGCGTTACACCCGGATTCGTTTGAGTATTGTGTGATTGAAGTGAATCCACGTGTCAGCCGTTCCTCAGCGCTTGCTTCCAAGGCGACCGGATATCCGATTGCAAAGGTGGCGGCAAAAATTGCGGTCGGCTACACATTGGACGAGATTAAAAATGCGATTACGCACAAGACGTATGCGAGCTTCGAGCCAGTGCTGGATTACTGCGTGGTCAAGCTGCCAAGGCTGCCGTTTGACAAATTTATAACGGCAAAGCGTGCGCTGACGACACAGATGAAGGCGACCGGAGAGGTCATGAGCATCTGCGATAATTTTGAAGGCGCCTTAATGAAAGCATTACGCTCACTAGAGCAGCATGTAGACAGCCTGATGTCGTATGATTTTTCGGCATTGTCGGAAAAAGAGCTGCTGGAGCGGATGGAGACTGTCGACGACCAGCGGATTTTTGTGATCGCAGAAGCGTTGCGCAAGGGCATCAATTACCGGGCGATTCATGAGATTACCAAAATCGACGAGTGGTTTATTGATAAAATAGCGATTCTGGTCGAGATGGAAGAGCGCCTGCAAAAGGAAGAGCTGACAGCCGGGCTGCTGGCAGAAGCGAAACGGATCGAGTTTCCCGACCAAGTCATTGCGCGCCTTACCGGAAAAACACAGCAGGAAATCTATTCGATGCGCAAACAGCACGGCATTATGGCGGCGTTTAAGATGGTAGACACCTGCGCGGCAGAATTTGAAGCCGCAACGCCGTATTACTATTCGGTATTCGGCAGCGAGAATGAAGCGGTGCACACAAGCGGGCGAAAAAAAGTGCTGGTGTTAGGCTCCGGGCCGATTCGTATCGGGCAGGGGGTAGAATTTGACTACTGTAGCGTCCATGCGACCTGGGCATTTGCAAAGGCAGGCTATGAGACGATTATTGTCAACAACAACCCGGAAACGGTCAGCACGGATTTTGATATTGCGGATAAGCTGTATTTTGAGCCGCTGACGCCCGAAGATGTGGAAAATATCGTAAAGCTGGAGCAGCCGGACGGCGCGGTCGTGCAGTTTGGCGGGCAGACGGCGATTAAGCTGACGCAGAGCCTGATGGAAATGGGCGTGCCGATCCTTGGGACGGCTGCGCAGGATGTCGACGCGGCGGAGGACAGGGAGCTGTTTGACCAGATTTTGCAGGAAACGCAGATTCCGCGTGCCGCAGGCGGCACCGTCTATACGGCGCAGGAAGCAAAGGAAGTCGCAAACCGCCTCGGATATCCGGTTTTGGTGCGCCCGTCTTACGTACTGGGCGGCCAGGGAATGCAGATCGCATATTCGGACGAGGAGATCGAGGAGTTTATGGCGATTATCAACCGCTATTCGCAGGAGCACCCGATTTTAGTCGACAAATACCTGATGGGCAAAGAGTTAGAGGTCGACGCAGTCTGTGACGGGACGGATATTTTAATCCCTGGCATCATGGAACATATCGAGCGGACAGGCGTGCATTCGGGCGATTCGATTTCCGTTTATCCGGCTCCGACGATCAGCGACACGGTACGCACCCGGATTGCAGAATATTCCAGAAGGCTTGCAAAGGCGCTGCACGTCAAGGGATTAATCAATATCCAGTTTATCGCGGTAGACGAGGATGTATATGTAATCGAGGTCAATCCACGTTCATCCCGCACGGTGCCTTATATCAGCAAGGTAACGGGCATACCGATCGTGAGCCTGGCGACAGAAGTCATTCTCGGGAAAAAAATAACAGAGCTTGGCTATGAGCCTGGCTTGCAGCCAAAGGCAGATTATTTTGCAATCAAGATGCCAGTATTTTCATTTGAAAAGATCCGGGGCGCGGAAATCAGCCTGGGGCCGGAGATGAAGTCGACCGGGGAATGCCTGGGCATCGCGGGGACGTTTGACGAAGCTTTGTACAAGGCGTTTTTAGGCGCAGGCGTCGTGCTGCCAAAGCATAAGCAGATGATTATTACCGTAAAGGATGCAGACAAGCCGGAAGCTGCCGAGATCGCAAAACGGTTTGAAGCGCTGGGCTATAAGATCTACGCGACGAGAAGCACCGCGAAGTTTTTAAACGCCCACGGCGTACAGGCGCTGCGCGTGCGCAATATCCACCAGGAATCCCCGACGATTATGGATCTGCTGCTCGGGCATAAGATCGACCTTGTGATTGATACGCCGACACAGGGCAGGGATAAAGGCAGGGATGGGTTCTTGATCCGGCGTGTGGCGATTGAGACTGGGGTGAATTGCATTACTGCGATGGATACGGCTAGGGCGCTGGTGCTGAGCCTTGAGACGGCGCGGCGTGAGATGACGATGATTGATATTGCGAAGATTTGATTTTTTTGGTGGCGGCTTGGGAGGGGGACGCTGGGAGAGGGGATTGGCACGCCCTGGCTGCGTCCGTTCCAGAAGGTTAAGAAGCTCTGAGCCTCCTGCGTTTACGCTGTGGCACCGTCCGGGCGCGGCACCTAGTTCGCCCCGGCTAAA
>CAMUPC010000045.1 GCA_947090545.1 uncultured Eubacterium sp.
AGGGCTTCTAAACCTTCTTCCAAAGGCGCAGCCCGGGCGTGCCAATCCCCTCTCCTGGCTGGTTTTCGTAAGCTCGGCAGAAAATAATGGTGCGTAGAGCGATGAGGGGTATTGTATTTTGGGAAGCTTTTTATTTATTGAAATATAAGTTAATGTAGCCTGTGATTTGGAATTTTGCTTAGAATAAGTCAATGTAGCCTGTGATTTGGGATTTTGCTTAGAATAAGTCAATGTAGCCTGTGATTTGGGATTTTATTTAGAGTAGGCGAAAAATAGGTGAAGGAAAGGGAGAGGGGATGGCTTCTTTATAGGGTCTTTTTGCATAAAATTTAATATTTGGTTGAAACTGTTGCAATTCTGTTTTTTCGGGTTTGATGAATAGAGGTATATTAGATGAAAGTCTGATGTACCTTTTTTTGTTTGGTTTGAAAAGCTTAAGAGATGGGTAAGAAATGATAAGTGGAGTACATAACATTTTATAATGGATTGTTATGCTGCAAAAAGCAGGATTACCCTAAAAAACCGCTGATATCAATGGTTTCAGATGTTATGTACATGCAAATGCTATTTTCCTGGTTATATCTTGCAATCAAATGGCATTTTTCTTTCATTCATAGGCAGATTTTTGTGGTATTTTACTAATTTCATAAGAGAATAATAATTAGAATTTATAATATATTACCGAAATTTCTGATTTAACTTGCAAAATATATAAAAAGCGAATAGAATACTTACAGGCAATATTTAATATAAAAATATACACTATTAAGCCACATTCCACATAACAATCCATTATAAAATGTTATGTATCAAAAAAGTAGTTTCATAGTTCGACAAAGTCCTGTTGCTGTTATTGTGAGGAATACACTGGAACTACAGAGGGAGATTAGAAATGTCGAATTGGGATTATGCTAAAACTGGAGAGAGGGTTCGGCGGCTTAGGAGAGAAAAGGGCTGGTCGCAGGAAGAGCTGGGGAAGAGGTGTGGGATCAGTTTGAATTTTGTCGGGCAGATTGAGCGTGGGACAAGAAGTATGAGCCTGGATACATTTGCAAGGCTTTGTAAGGAGCTGGAGGTGAATGCGGATTTGCTTCTGTGGGGAGAGCATAGGGCTTCGGAGGCTGGAATCCAGGAGGAAGGCGGGTATGCGATGTATGTCAGGATGATGCGGTCAGTGGCAGATCGTTTCGAGGAGTTGGAGGATAAGGAAGAGATGGCTTCAAATGACAGTGCGAAAGATAAAAAAAGGGATGCGTACAGCAGAAAAAACGATGAAGATCACGCAAATATTTAAAATTTACTGGCCGGATAATGGGGGCGGGATTGCGAAAGTGATGGAGAGTATTGCGGAGGCTTTTGCAGGCTGCCGACAGGAAATGATTGTTTGTCAAAGTGACAGGCATAAAAGGAGTAGGGATGATAGGTATCATGGGATTCCAGTACATAGGTGCAGGCAGTTGTTTACGTGTGTATCTACGCCGGTTTCTTTGGAATTTTTGCTGGAAGTGAAACGGCGGACGGCGGATTCAGATGTTGTTATTTATCATTTTCCGTATCCGATGGCGGATCTTGCCGTATTGCTTGGTATGTATTCCGGCAAGCTGATTGTGTGGTGGCACTGCGGCTTTGAAAAATATAGAAAGCTGGCGCCGCTTTATGGGATGTTAGTGAGGCATACGCTGAAAAAAGCAGACCAGATACTCGTATCGTCTCAGGGGAATCTAAAGCATTGCGCGCTGCTGCGGCAGTATCAGCACAAGTGCAGGGTGATTCCGTTTTGTGTCAGTGATGAATGCTTGCAGCGGGGGATGGAGTATATGGCGAAGCCGCAGGATGCAAATGGCAGGGTTACGATTTTGTTTATTGGAAGGCTTGTGTGGTATAAGGGCTGTGATGTTTTATTAAAGGCTTTTGCGAAGATGCAGGCGCGGACGGCGGATTGCAGGCTGGTGCTTGTTGGAAGCGGGCCGATGGAAAAGGAATTAAAGCGGCTTGCTAGGTCTTTGGGGCTTGCGCATGTGATCTTTGCAGGAATGGTCAGTGAGGAAGAAAAAATAAAATGGCTGGAACGATGTGATTTTTTTGTACTGCCGTCTGTTTCCAAAGCGGAAGCCTTTGCGGTTGTCCAGATCGAAGCAATGGCGTTTGGTAAGCCTGTGATTAATACAAGGCTTCCGAGCGGAGTGCCTTATGTCAGCCTGGACGGGGTGACGGGAAAAACGGTGCGTCCGGGAAGCGTGCGCGAATTGGCGGCGGCGATGCAGGAGCTTGCTGAAAATGACAGCCTCAGGGAAAGGTTTGGGGAAAATGCGAGAAAGCGGGTACAGAAAAAATATACGCAGCGGGTTATGACAGAAAAGTACCGGCAGCTTTTTGCACAGCTTTTTGAGCCAGAACCCGAACATCTTGAGGAAGCGCAATGAGGACAAAAAGAAACTGGAAAAAGAGTTTTCATATACAGGACAAGCAGCCGGTGAAAGCAGGCGCGCCTAAGAAAATCGCTTTTGACGCCCAGTTGTTTTTAGGCGGTGAAAAGACTGGAATCGCGTGGAATGCCCACAACCTGTTAAAAGAGCTGTTAAAAAATACAGAAAACGAGTATACCTTGCAGTGCATGAAAGGCAGGCGTGCCGCAAAGCAGATGAACCAGCTTTTGGAATATCAAAAAGCCGGATGCAGGATTGAGTATTGCGGCAGATTTAGTTATACGTTGTACAAATTGTTGTGGATACTCGTTCCGATACCGCATCGTTTGTTTTTCCGAACAAAAGCGGACATCACACAGTTTTTTAACTATGCGGTGCCGCCTGGCGTCCGGGGAAAGCGGGTGACTTTTATTTACGATATGGCATACCGGGCATGTCCTAAGACAATGAACTGGAAAACGAGAGCCTGGCTGAGGCTTTGTATGAAAAAGACGTGCAGGCACGCAAGCCACATTGTTACGATTTCTGAGTTCAGCAAAGATGAGATTGTAAAATACCTGGACGTGAAAGAAGAACAGATCAGCGTCGTGCCGTGCGCGATTGACCATACGGTTTATCATCCGAATTATACAAACGCGCAGATACAAAAGGTGCGGAACAAATATGGGATTGCATCAACCTATTTGCTCTATGTCGGCACGATCGAGCCGCGCAAAAACCTGGAACGCCTGATCGGTGCCTATGCAAAGCTGCGCCGCCTGAAAAATCAACATCCTCTGCCGCAGCTTGTACTCGCAGGAAAAAAGGGCTGGCTGTGCGACGGCATTTATCACAAGGTGCAAAAGCTTGGTTTGGAAAAGCAGATTTTATTTACCGGATATGTCAGCCCAAAAGACAGCCCGGTATTAATGTGCGGCGCCGCGGCATTTGTATTTCCTTCCCTGTACGAAGGATTTGGTATGCCGCCATTAGAAGCAATGGCGTGCGGGACGCCAGTTATAACTTCCAATACGACAGCGCTGCGGGAAGTGGCGGCGGATGCGGCAGCCATGGTAAATCCAGAAAAAGAAGATGAAATCTGTCAGGCAATGAAGCGAATGTTAGAAAACAGCCGGTACAGGGAAGAGCTTCGCAGGCGCGGCATAGAAAGAGCGGCGGAATATACATGGGAAAAGTCAGCGGCTATGCTTATGGAAGTCTATCAGAAACTATAACGAAAGGAAGCAGAATCGCAACCATTATGCTGGAAAGACTGAAAGAAATTTATGCTTACCGTGAAATGATACGGTCACTCGTCAAAAGAGACTTAAAAGGAAGGTACAAAGGCTCTGTGCTCGGGTTTTTATGGACATTTTTAAATCCTTTGTTGCAGCTTGCAGTCTATACCATGGTATTTTCGACGATTATGCGTGCCGGAATTAAGGATTATTACCTGTTTTTATTTGTGGCTTTAATCCCGTGGATTTTTTTCAGTACGTCACTGACAGGCGGTGCGAGCTGTATTTTAGCACAGCAGGATATGGTCAAAAAGATTTATTTTCCGAGGGAAGTACTGCCGGTTTCCTATGTAACCAGCCAGTTTGTAAATATGCTGCTGAGCTTTGCCGTTATTTTTGCCGTCCTGCTGTTTGCGGGATATCCGCTGCGGGCGGGCGCCGTGCTTTGCCTGCCGCCAATTATGCTTGTGGAATATGTGCTGGCGCTTGGATTTACGATGATGATTAGCGCCGTTACCGTCTATATCCGGGATCTGGAGTATATCCTTGGGATACTTACGATGGCATGGCAGTTTTTAACGCCGATTTTGTATGCGATTGACCAGGCGCCGGAAGAGGTGCGATGGATCTTTTGGGTAAATCCGATGACCTATGTGATTCTCGCATACAGGGATATTTTATACTATGGAAAAATGCCAAGGCTGGAAACACTGGCGTCCGCGGCAGTGACAGGCATCGTTATGCTGTTTGCCGGATGGTTTGCGTTCCATCGCCTGCAAAGACGTTTTGTAGAGGAATTATAAAAAGATGGAAGAAAGTCATGCAATTGAAGTAAAACAGGTGACAAAAAAATTTAAGGTGTATCTGGATAAAGGGCACACGCTCAAAGAAAAGGCACTGTTTAAAAAGAGAAGGTCTTATGAAGAGCGCGTTGTGCTGGATGGAATCAGCTTTACGGTAAAAAAAGGCGAAGCAGTCGGGCTAGTTGGGCATAATGGGTGCGGCAAGAGTACGACGCTGAAATTGCTGACGAAGATTATGTATCCTGACAGCGGGGCCATTCAGATGAGCGGACGGGTATCCAGCCTGCTGGAGCTGGGCGCCGGGTTTCACCCAGATTTAAGCGGCAGGGAGAATATTTACATCAATGCGTCTATCTTTGGGCTGACGAAAAAGGAGATCGACCGAAGAGTCGGAGAAATCATTGCGTTTTCAGAACTGGAAGAGTTTATCGATCATCCGGTACGTACCTATTCCTCCGGGATGTATATGCGGCTTGCCTTTGCGGTAGCGATTCATGTGGATGCGGATATTTTGCTGGTGGATGAGATTCTGGCGGTAGGGGATGCAAACTTTCAGGCAAAGTGTTTTGAAAAGCTGCGTTTTCTAAAGTCGCAGGGCGTTACGATTGTCATTGTCTCACATGCATTGTCTCAGATTGAGCAGATCTGCGAGTGCAGCATCTGGATCGATGGCGGCACAATCCGTGCCGAAGGAAAGCCGGGAGAAGTACATCCGCTGTATCTGGACGCGATGGGGCAAAAGCGAAGGGAAAGAGCAGAAAACTTCTCAAATGGGCAGGAAAAGCAGCATTCTTATGGAAACATGGACGTCGTAATTGTAAAAAGCGAGCTCTTGGATCAAGACGGAAACAGCGGCATTTTTTATGTAGGAGCTCCCATTACTTTGAAAGTAACGTATGAATGCAGAAATGAAAACCTGACAGAAAGTGAATTTGGATTTCATATTTTCAGAAGCGATGGGCTGGACTGCTATGGCACCAATACGCTTCTGGACAAAGTAAAACCTATCAGGCTGAAGAAAAAGGGCACCGTCCTCGTTGAATTTCATACGATGCTGTTATTGCAGGGAACGTATCACATAGACCTCGCGTTTCAGGATGAGGCTGGGCTTGCCTTTCAATATGTGCACCAGGCATTATCCTTTGAGCTGATGAATCCGTATGAGGAAGTCGGGACAGTACGCCTTGGGCATAAGTGGATATTTGATGGGGAAGAAGCACAAAGGAGATAATATGGAACCGACAACGTGTTTTGGAAAATTAGATTTTTCTATGCCGCTTGCTCCAGAAGGGGAATTGCCATAACAGCATACAAAGATTAGAAAACCATTCATTCAGATAAAGAGGGAATATGAAAATCGCAATTACAACCGTCCAGGCTCCATTTGTCTCAGGGGGCGCGGAGTTTTTGGCTGAAAATTTAAAACACGCACTGATACAGCAAAAACACGAAGCAGAAATCGTGACGATGCCGTTTATGGACAGTACGCCTGAAATGATCGAAAACCATATGATTGCCGCGAGGCTGTTTGCACTGGAGCATTCCTGGGCAGGAAAAATCGATTTGAATATTGCGTTGAAATTTCCTGCTTACTATATACCGCATCCAAACAAAGTGGTATGGGCGCTTCATCAGCACAGGGCTGCGTACGACCTGTTTGACACAGAGTATTCCAACCTGAAAAACAATCCTGACGGAAACCAGATCCGCCGTATCATAACAAACGCGGACTGCCGCTACCTGCCGGAAGCAAAGCGCATTTACACGATTGCGGATAATGTCACTAAGCGTATGCAAAAATACAACCAGATCCATGCCCAGACACTGTATCACCCTTGCCCGGATATGGAACGATTTTACTGTAAAGAATATCAGGATTATATTTTAATGCCAAGCAGGATCAATATAACGAAACGGCAGATGCTTGCACTGGAAGCGATGTGCCATACGAAATCGGATATACAGCTATATCTTGTAGGAAAAGCCGACAATGAGCTTGAAAAAACGAAGCTGCTGCATTTTATTAAAAAGCAGAAGCTGCAAAAGAAAGTCCGGTATTTTGATTTTGTGACACAGGAGCAGAAATTTGAACTGTATGCAAATGCAAAGGCGGTGCTGTTTATTCCTTTGGACGAGGATTATGGCTATATTACGCTGGAAGCGATGTCTGCTTCCAAAGCAGTTATTACGGCAAAGGACAGCGGAGGGCCGTTGGAATTTGTAGTGGATGATGAAACGGGGTATGTTGTCAGTGCCAAGGCGAAAGCGATTGCGGAAAGAATCGATGAACTGGCAGGTTCGGATGCAAAGGCGGCAGAGATGGGGAAGAAGGCGAAGAAGCGGTTGGGTGAAATGGGGATTTCCTGGCAGAATGTAGTCAAGGAATTATTGAAATAAAAGAGTAAATCGAAGAGCAAATCAAAAGAAGTAATGATAAAGGAGTGTATGGGACGTTGCGTGCCGCATTGGAAAATGTAAAGGATATAATTACACAGATTGAAACAGAGCATAAAACAGAAAAAACGGGAAAAAAAACAATGGATGAAGTAATCGGTTTGTTTTTGAAGGATTCTGCATCAACTGATTCTGCTGGGGATGGTTCTGTGTCAGAAAGCAGGGAATCCTATTTTGACATGGAAGAATTAAAGCATTGGAAAGAGCAGATGAATCAGACTTATGAGATACATTACAATCGGGAAATTATCTGTTTTCGGAAATATTTTCGCAGGCCGGCAATATTTCTCAAACGTTTGGTACGCAAATTATGCCGTTCTTTGATCCAGCCAATAGTAGAGGAACAAAATACATTTAATGCCAATGCGACAGCTTCTGTTAATTCTTTATTTAATAATGAAATTGTTACTGAAATATTTATAACGGAAACAGAAAGTAAATTGAATCATCTAACGGAACGGCTTGCAAGCTTAGAATGCGGCTATAAGGATGCGCAGCAGGATACAAGCGAAGAGGATGTCCGCGCACAAATCACCCCTATCATTGAAACGTTACTTGCAAAAGAAAAGCAGCTTGGGCAAAAAAATGCAGAAGAGACTGCAAAGCAGATGATAAAAGAGATTACAAAAGAATATCAGGAGTATGTGGAACAGGAAATAAATACATGCCAAAAGATAGTTTCCGAGCAGATCCGCAGTCATGAAACTGTGCTGCAACATAAATATGAACAAATCCTTGCCGAAACTGAGTGGCGGCATACACAGGAAGAAATGAAACTGTTCCGTAATACCAGACAGAATCTAGGCAAGGAACATATTGGAATGGAGCTGGCAGAGAGTAAACCAGAGGAACCAATCGATATTTATGGTGAAATTGATTACTTTGATTTTGAAAATCATTTCAGAGGGAGCTGCCAGGATATTAAAAACAGGCAGGCGATTTATATTCCTTATTTTATGAATAAACATATGGTTTTAGATCTGGGATGCGGAAGAGGAGAGTTTTTAGAATTATTAAAAGAAAATGGTATTACATCCCTTGGAATAGATCATTACGAAGAATTTGCAGATTATTGCAGGGCAAAAGATTTGAATGCAATATATGCAGATGCAATCCAGTATCTTTCTTCACAGAAAGACAACAGCTTAGGAGGAATCTTTGCAGCACAGCTTATTGAACATTTATCAAAAGATCATTTGATTTTTCTATGCCATCTGGCGTACGAAAAACTGGAGCAGGGGTCTTTTCTAATTATGGAAACGCCCAATCCGATGTGTTTGTCGATCTATACAAATTCTTTTTATATCGACCCATCGCACCAAAAGCCGATTCATCCCAAAATGATGGAATATCTGTTAAAGAGGGAAGGATTTCGTACCGTAGAGATTTTGTATACAGAACAAAGCAAAAGCGGGTACCGGCTGCCCTTATTAAAATCTGATGATATAGAAAATTTAAGTGAATTTAATAAGGGGATTGATGTGCTGTCGGATCTTCTATTTGGAAGTGAAGATTATGCTATGATTGCACAAAAGTAATTTTTTTGAAGGAAGGATCTGAAAATGAAAATAGCAGTTGTAGGGCCAAGCCCAGTGCCGTTTACGATTGGAGGCGCAGAAAATTTCTTGTGGGGATTGTGTGAAGCGATCAATAAGGAAACAGAGCATCAGGCGGAGCTGATCAAGCTTCCGTCCAGAGAGCTTGGCTTTTGGGAGCTGATCCATACCTATTATGATTTTTACCGGCTGGATTTGAGCCAGTTTGACCTGGTGATTTCTTCAAAATATCCGTCCTGGATGGTTCCTCATAAAAACGGGATCTGTTATATGCTGCATACACTGCGTGGTTTCTATGACACTTACCATCTTACAAAGCTGCCGCTTACTGTCGACCGCAAAAATCATAAGATCAGCCAGATATTAGATTATATGGAAAAAAACGCGGATTTCAAAAAACTGGATCAATTTTTCCAACTGCTGTTTGAACTAGAAGGACGAAGGGATATACCAGAAAGCTATTTTCAGTTTCCAGGAGCGTTTATCCGGTCAGTCATTCATTTTTTGGATGCTTGTGCATTGTCTCAGGAGGGAATGAAACATATTTATGCGATTTCCGAAACGGTCAAAAGCCGCTCATCCTATTATCCTGCGGGAGCAGACGTTAAAGTAATCTATCCGCCGACTGTTTTAAAGAAGCGAAGAAGCGGAGAATGGAAGCATCTGTTTGTAGCAAGCAGGCTGGACGCGCCAAAGAGGATTGATCTTCTGATTCGTGCAATGAAATATGTACAAGGCGATATTCCGCTTTATATTGCAGGAAGCGGCCCGCAAAAAGAGGAATGGGAAAAAATGGCTTCCGCCGATCCAAGAATCCATTTTCTGGGTTATGTGGATGAAGAGACATTAGAGGATTATTATGCAGACAGCCTGGTTATTCCATATTTCCCATACGACGAGGACTATGGGCTGATTACGATTGAAGCGATGCTGCATAAAAAACCAGTGATTACAACAACAGATGCCGGAGGGCCAACAGAATTTGTTGCAGATGGAGAAACAGGATTTGTTACAAAATTTCATGAGAAAGCAGTTGCAGAGAAGATCAATTATTTTATGAAACATCCGCAGGAAGCAAAGCGTATGGGAGAAAATGCCTACCAGGTGGTCAAGAATATTACATGGAAGCGTACTGTAGATCAATTATTAAATCATAGTATAAATCAAATTGAGAATGATTCCCCGTATGCTGAAAAAAGGAGTAGCTGTTCGTCAAAAAGTCAAAGTGTGAAAAACATCGCTAAAAAGATCACTGTGCCGTCAACTTTTCCAATTTATCCGCCGCAGGGCGGCGGACAGGCAAGGATTTTTCATTTATATAAAAATCTTGCCGCGGACAGGGAGATTGACATTGTATCCTTTACAAACGCTGACCAGCAGGGGTATGAAGGATATATTTCACCAAATTTAAAAGAAATACGCATTCCAAAATCGATGAAGCATCAGGAAGCGGAGTGGGAACTGGAAAGAAAGGCGAATATTCCGGTCAGTGATATAGGGATGATTCATTTGTTTTCCCAAACACCTGCATATGTTGAAAAATTAAAAGAATCGATCCATTCCAGTGAGATTGTTATTATTTCCCACCCATATTTGTATGATGCGGTTAAGGAATACTTGAATGGAAAGCCATTGATCTATGAAGCACAGGATGTCGAGTCAGTAATAAAAGAGCAGATGCTTCCGAATAGTAAAATAAAGAAAGATTTAATGAAAGAAGTTTTTCGGATTGAGAAACAATGTTGTGAACAATGCAGCTTTATTTTAACCTGTTCAAAAGAAGATCAGTTGTTATTAAATAAAACCTATGGCGTTTCTGTGGAGAAAATGGTTGAAGTCCCGAATGGCGTTGATTGTAATGAGATTTCTTATACTTCGATTTCAGAAAGGATCAAAAATAAAAAGAGTATGGGACTGGAACAGGAAACGCTTGGTGTTTTTATGGGAAGCTGGCACCAGCCGAATCTGGAAGCGTGCGAGGCGATCTTTCAGATTGCGTTGGAGTGCCCGGATACAAAATTTTTACTGATGGGAAGCCAATGCATGTATTTTAGGAATAAAAGGCTGCCGAAAAATGTCGGGCTGCTTGGGCTGGTCAGTAACGAAGTGAAAAACAAAGTGTTTGGAGCGGTTGATTTTGCTTTGAATCCGATGGTTTCTGGTTCGGGGACGAATTTGAAGATGTTTGAGTATATGGCGGCTGGGATTCCGGTTATCACGACAGAATTTGGAGCGAGAGGGATTGAAAATAGGGAGTGTTTTATGGTCTCTGAAATTCAGGATATGCCGAAAAAGATTCATGATTTGACACTGTTTGAAAAAGAGGTACAGGTTAGGCTTGCAAGAGATTACGTAGAAAAACAATTTGATTGGAAAAATATCAGTGTTTTAATAAATAAGAAAATAGATGAAATGTGCATATAGAGAAGATGATTCATTAGAAAGAGGAATTTTGATATGTATTTGAGTAAAAAGCAAATAAATTCTGTGTTCATTGTAGTACTCTTTTTGGCATTGCCATGGATTGTTTTTTTGATCGGCTATAATCCTGTTTCTACGGCAGTTGCTCCTGGAGATGGTGAAATATATGGATTGCAGATGCAGTTTTTTTCTAAAAATTTAAAAATGTGGAACCCATTTCTCGCAGGTGGGAAATCCCAATTAGCAGAAGTTGGAAGCCAGTCCTTGTATTTGCCAGCTAAAATAATTATGACTATTTTTCCTAATTATTTTGGTTATAATTTGCTCCTGCTTTTGCATTATTCTTTTGCAGGGTATTTTACGTTTCGATTTTTAAAGTTATTAAAGCTGTGTGAGCCTTCTGCTGTGTTAAGCGGGGTTGCCTTTATGTTTTGCGGATTTATGGTGGCTCATAAAGGGCATAATACTATGGTGTGCGTGGCATCCTATTTACCTTGTATTTTATTTTTGATAGAAAAATATTTTTTATATGAAAGGAAAAAGGAGTTAGTATTAACATCCCTTATTTGGGGGCTTTCCATTACGGCTGATTACACAGCATGTTCCATGTATATTGGAATGATATGTTTTCCATATATTATTCTTAAAGTTATGTTAAAGCATACTGTAAAGGAATGGAAGAAAATTGCATTAGATATAATAAAAATATGCAGCTATATTTTCATTCTTGGAACCATGCTCGCTTCCTATTATTTATTTCCAATACTTGAATCTTTACAGTTTGTGACAAGAGAAAAAATTACGTATGATTTCTTTACAGGATATTCATTTCCGCTTATGCAACTAGGAATGCTAATTTTTCCATCTATTTTAGGAGGAGGAATCAGTGAGACAGGTTATTTTGGACAGTGGAATATTACAGAACTTACAGGATATATGGGGCTGCTGGTATTAATTATAGCTATCGCGTGTGTTGCATTTGCGTGGAAAAAGAATTGTATGGTCAGATTTTGGGCAATTATCGTTTTTATAAGCTTTCTTCTTGTGCTGGGAGGACAGACACCGTTTTACAGGATTATGTATAAAGTTCCCATTTACAATATGTTTCGCGTCCCAGCAAGAAACTGGTTTGAACTAAATTTTGCAGCATGTGTTTTATTTGGGTATGGAACAAATTTCTTAATAAAAGAAGATACTTCATTCTATCGGTTATATTTGATGATCAGGAAAGTATTTATTGCTGTTATTATTACAGCATCTGTGATTTTAATCGGAACCAGGATTCTTGTTGTATTAAGCAGTTTGTTTGTCGTCAATGAATATTATGCTGAATTTATCACCTTATTGGATCAGAGTACAAAAATTTCATCAAGAGGAATATCTACTTATCTGATTTTTATTTTTCTTGTTGGGATAGATATTTATTTCCTCAAAAAATATAGAAAAAAATCATTTTTTTGGGTATTGACTGGCTGTTTATTGGTTAGCGAATTGTTTCCGTTTGCCTATTACCATGATAATATTCGGACAGAAGCTTATTGTTCTTATCCAGTTGAAAGCAAAGAAGATGATAGTATTACAAATTGGATAAAAGATGAATACAAAGATGAAAGTTTTCGTATTTGGAATGTATCGGGTATCAAGGGCTTAGACCCGGTTAGAAATCAAAACGAAGAGATTTTATCTATAAGTTCTTATGGACCGGTATGGTTAAAGGATTATTCTGAATTAACAAAGTTTAATGCCGCCGGAAAGTTGCAGGGCATCCATACATTGATAAAAAATAATCAGCTTTTGTCAATGCTAAACACAAAATATATTATCGCAGACCGTGATAATAGCAAGATTATTGAAAATTCAAGCCAACCAATGCTGGATACTCAAAATATGAACTGTATTTACAATTGGGAAAATGTGAATGCGGCTATAGAAGATCAGAAAGTCACTTTGAATGCAGGAAATCATGGTTATAGCCTGATACAGTATAAATTAGAAGATGTAGGCCAGTTATATTTAAAATATACATATTTTATAGAAGCAAGTAATTTGCAGGAAGGCGTGCACGTCGATTTTTATAGTGAAGATAATCACGAAATTGCTGTGAAGTATTATTCACCAGAAGATATTTGTGAAGCCGGTGGAATGATTAGTGATCAAATTATTTTGCCTGAGGGCTATTCCAATGTTTATATACGGATTTTTACATATTCTAAAAATGATATTATTTTGCAGGACTTTGACTTTGAGGATGTGTATACAAATAATAATACCTATGTAAAAAAGCTTGAAGATGAAAACGGAAATATTGTATATGAGAATATGAATGCATTTGAAAGGGCTTATTTTGTTGAAAATGTGCTCGATGAGCTACCTGCAAAAAAAGTGGTTTCCATGATACAGAATGCTGATGCCGATTTGAAAAGGTGCGCATTAACAGAAGAGAAGCTAAGCCAAACTTCATTTGAAAAAGGAAAGGTCGTATCTTCTTATTTTCAAGATAATAAAATCATATTGAATGTTGAAACAGGCAATGAAGGATTTCTTGTGTTAACAGACAATTTTTATCCTGGATGGAAAGTATATGCTGATGGTGAGGAATCTCAGATTTATAAAGTGAACGGAGCGCAACGAGGTGTCCTGATAAATGGAAATGGAAAACACCAGGTTGAATTCTTGTTTCGGCCATTTAGCTTTTATTATGGAATATGTACCAGTTTAATTTGTATGGCAATTATATTTAGCAGTTGTTTGCAGAAATATTTGATAAAGATCATAAAAAAATATCACTATATAAGAAAGGGTGCTGAATCATGAACAATCTATATTTGATCGTTCCATGTTTTAATGAAGAAGAGGTTCTTATGGACACTGCTTGCAGACTAAAAGAAAAGTTAAATGAGTTAAAACGGGATGGAAAAGCCAGTGAAAAAAGTAAAATATTATTCGTAGATGATGGTTCTAAAGACCATACGCTGCAAATGATCAGAAAGTTTTACAAAGAAGATCCTGATTATTCTTATATCTCTTTCTCAAGAAATTTTGGACACCAGAATGCAGTATTAGCGGGGCTGCTCTTTGCTTTGGATAAAGGGGCAGATGTAACGGTTTCGATCGATGCTGATTTGCAGCAAGACATTCATGCGATTGATTCTTTTTTAGAGAAATATAATAATGGGGCGGACATTGTTTATGGAATAAGAGATTCCAGGAACACAGATTCTTTTTTTAAAAGATATACAGCAACTGCCTTTTATGGCTTAATGAGGCTGTTTGGGTGTAATGTAATTAAAAACCATGCAGATTACAGGCTGATGTCAGCGAAAGCGATAGGGACTTTAAAGGAGTATCGGGAAGTAAATTTATTTTTGCGTGGAATTGTCCCTATGTGCGGATATAAGACAGACACCGTATATTTTCGGGTGAATGAAAGGAAAGCCGGAAAATCTAAGTATACCGTGAAAAAAATGGTTAATTTTGCACTGGATGGGATTACGTCCCTAAGCATGAAGCCGGTACGCTATATTACAATGATGGGCATTTTTGTTTTTATATTTAGCATGTGTTTGATTGTTCTTTATTTTATCTCAAATTTAATGGGGAAAACAATAAGCGGGTGGACAAGCATTATAATTTCAGTATGGGCTTTAGGCGGGCTTGAGCTAATGGCAATTGGAATCGTTGGGGAATATGTAGGAAAATCATACATGGAATCGAAAAGAAGGCCAAGGTATACAATTAAGGAATTTGGGTGGGATTAGCATAAAATTCAAATGGCAAGGGAAAGGAAAGATATGGATACAAAGGAATTGATCAGGACATACCCAAGAAAAAGAAAAGGGCTGCCGGAAGAATATCAGAAGATATATAACCAGCACTATGAAGAAAATAGGAACGGCAAAACAAAAATATCTTATTTATCAAGCAGGTTTGAATACTGGTTACATAAAAAAGTTGCACGCAGTTCAGAAAATAGCAAAAAAACACTCGAAATAGGCGCAGGGACTTTAAACCAATTGAATTTCGAGCGGTCAAAAGTATACGATATTGTAGAGCCTTTTCGCCAATTGTATGAAAATTCGCCAAACCGTAAGTATGTTAGGAAGGTATTTGCTGATATTTCTGAAATAAGCGGGGAAAAGTACGATAGGATTATATCTGTTGCATGTTTTGAGCATATTGAAAATTTGCCGGAAGTCGTGCGTAAGTCCGCTATCCTGTTAAAGCCTGGTGGAAAGCTATGTATTTCTATACCAAATGAGGGGCGGTTTTTATGGAAATTTTCATATACGATGACTACAGGAAGAGAGTTCAAAAAGCGCTTTGGGTTAGATTATGAAATACTGATGCGGCATGAGCATATTAACACGGCTGACGAAATCGAACAAATATTAAAACACTATTTTAAAAATGTAAAGATGTCTTTATTAGGGATTAACAAAACATTTTCTTTTTACAGGTATTATGAATGCAGCGAGCCAAGGAAAAAAAGAAAATGAGAAAAGAGATTTTTAGGTTTTTGATTGTTGGCGCTCTTAATACGCTAATTGGTATGGCAATTATTTTTTTACTTTATCGTTTCTTCGGTTTGGGATATTGGCTCGCATCTGGCACCGGATATATTATAGGAAGTTTCGTTTCATTTTTTCTTAATAAATCCTTTACTTTTCAGTATAAGCAAAAGGATTGGGCGGTAGTTGCACGATTTTTTGCAAATATGGCTGTTTGTTACTTTTTGGCTTATTTTTTGGCAAAGCCATTTGTATATAAAGCCTGTGATAGTTTTATTAAGGAATTGTCACAGGAAGAACAAGAAGAGATAGCCCTTTTCGTCGGGATGTGTATTTATACTGTTTTAAATTTTATTGGACAGAAATATGTATGCTTTTGCAGAAACCGGCAAAAGAATATTGAAACCTAAAAAGGGATTTGTATAATTTTCAGATAAATTTCAAAGGTTTATTTTATGAAGAAAGATGGAAGAGGATTAAAACCAATTTGTGAAACTAGGGAGGTATTATCACCATGAAACAAGCACTCATTACCGGCATCACCGGACAAGACGGTTCCTACCTTGCCGAATTATTACTACAAAAAGGCTACAAAGTCTACGGCATCATGCGACGCAAAAGCGTCGTAGACTACGGCAACGTCGCGCATATCAAACACAACATCCACTTCATCTACGCAGATATGACCGACCTTGCATCCTTAATCAACGCCGTAAAAATCTCCCAGCCAGACGAGGTGTACAACCTCGCGGCACAGTCTTTCGTAGCGACAAGCTGGGAGCAGCCGTTTGCCACGGCGGACATCGACGCCATCGGTGTCATGAACATGCTGGAAGCAGTCCGCCTGGTCAAGCCGGATGCCCATTTTTACCAGGCGGCAACATCCGAGATGTTCGGCAAAGTCCAGGAAATGCCGCAGACAGAGCGCACGCCGTTTTACCCAAGGAGCCCGTACGGTGTCGCAAAGCTCTACGGCTACTGGATTACAAAAAATTACCGCGAGAGCTTCGGCATGTTTGCGTGCAGCGGCATTTTATTTAACCACGAGAGCGAGCGCAGGGGCATGGAGTTTGTAACCCGCAAGATTACATATGCCGCGGCGTGTATCAGCCACGGCGTGCAGGACTGCCTGGAGCTTGGCAACCTGGACGCGAAGCGCGACTGGGGGCATGCCAGCGATTATGTCTATGCGATGTGGCTGCTTTTGCAGAACCAAAAGCCGGAGGACTATGTGATTGCTTCCAATGAGACGAGGACAGTGCGCGAGTTTGTACAGGCGGCGTTTGGCTGTGCCGGGCTTACGCTTACATGGGAAGGCGAGGGAATCCAGGAGGCAGGCAGGGACAAAAAAACTGGTAGGGTGCTTGTAAAGGTCAATCCGCAGTTTTTCCGCCCGGCAGAGGTAGAGGTGCTGTGGGGAAATCCGGCAAAGGCGGAAAAGGAGCTTGGCTGGAAGCGGCAGGTTTCGTTTGAAGGGCTGGTCGAGCGTATGGTAAAAAGCGATATGAAACTGGTGGAACATCAGGCAAAGGCGGGATATTGAGAAATGAAATCACTGATTATCGGAGGTTCCGGTTTTGTGGGAGCTTATCTGGCGCGGCATCTGATAGAACTCGGGCATCAGACAGCCGTTACAAAAATGCCGCAGGAGCGGGCGGAGCTGATTGGCATTCATGCGGATGATCTGGATGTGTTTGACCTGGATATACTGGAACAGGATGCCGTTTCGGATATCATTCATTTGACAAATCCAGATTATATTTTCCATCTTGCAGCCCAGAGCTCGGTTGCCGCTTCCTGGAAACATCCGGGGCTGACAGCGGATGTAAATATCAAGGGGAGCATTCATGTATTGGAGGCAGTGCGCAGGCAGGAGAAAAACATCCGGGTTCTGCTGGTCGGTTCCAGTGAAGAGTATGGAAACATCCTTCCAGACGAAATTCCTGTCCGTGAGAGCCATGCGGTACATCCAGGCAATATTTACGCGGCTACCAAAGCGTGCCAGAATCAGGTCGGTTCCATTTATGCACAGGCATACGGCATAGATGTGATGATGGTGCGCGCCTTTAACCATATCGGGCCGCACCAGGCTCCTTGCTTTGCAGTCTCTGGTTTTTGCAAACAGGCGGCTGAAATTGAAGCTGGATTCAAAGAGCCTGTTATTTATACAGGAAACCTGGAAGCAAAGCGTGATTTTACGGATGTGCGCGATATTGTGCGTGCCTATGCACTGCTTGTGCAAAAAGGAATTGCGGGAGAAACTTATAATGTCGGGAGCGGACATGCGGTAAGGATTGGGGACTTGCTTGCAATGGTACTGGCTCAGTCAACGGCTTCTATTTGCGTAAAGGCAGATCCTGGAAGGTTCCGCCCGCTGGATGTGCCAGTGATCGAAGCTGAGATCAGCAAAATACAAAAAGCCACTGGATGGAAGCCCCAAATCAGCCTGTCCCAGACAGTGTCCCAGACGCTTGAGGCATGGCGTACAGCCGTCCGGCTGCATAGATAGAAATAAAAAACGTATGGTTTCTGATTGGAAATTTGGGAAACCATACGATTTCTTTATGAATATGAAACGGTAGCAGGGGCAAGTACGTATGCTTTTGCAGCATCTATAGATAGATGAAAACGGTTTTGTATACCTTGAATAATTTCATCATCGGTATATCCGTTTTCCCGTTGGATATCAATATATTCAAGCACTCTGCCCTGAATCAATAATTTTTTCGCTTCTGTCTCTAAAATCTTTCCGCCCATAACATCATTCACCCCTTCCTTTACATTGTCATAATTTTTTGCAAAATTTCTGGCTACTTTCTGTGACATATCCATAAGTGTCACTTTGATAAATTCTGTAAGAATACCTTTTTGTTTCATTCTTTCAAGCCTGTCTCGGATTTCGATAAATCTATTTTTCAGCTCTCTGGTTTTTTCTGGGCTGGCATTGATATTTTCTAGCATATGGTCATAATGAAAGATATAAAATGGCAATAATAAAAATAGCCGCTTCTCAAAAATATCATCTAAAGAATAGTTGCGCAGTTTTATTACCATAACATCATAGCTGACCGTCCCGCCCGGCGTCTGAATATGAATTTTAAGTGTATCAGGTGTATTTCGTGGATATCTTAGGTAGAGGATGGCGGAATGCGGGAAAGAAACAGTAAGTTCGCCGTTGTGAAGCTCTACATCATCTAAAGCTGCCTGGGAATGATATTCAAAGAGACGTACCATGATAGAAGTATCCGTATCGGATTGACATTCACAGTGGTATTTTTTTGATGATTGTTCCGTAATTGTAAAAATAGCATCACTAATGCGTTTTTCCTGAAAACCATTTTTTTTACTTAAATAGTGTTCATTAGAAGAAAAAGAAACACTGGCGTTATCGGTAAAGTGTTCCTGAAAGACTTCATTTACAAACGGAATGAGCAGGCTTTTACAGTCGTGAATCACTGTTTTGAAGGCGTCATCGTAAGGTGTGTTTTCTGTCAGCACAGTCACCTCCTAATTTTTAGTTTATAAATAGATTATAACAGACAATAGCGGCTGTGACAACACGCATTTAAAAATTGCACTGCCCCCTGTCCTGTGGTATAATGCGTATACGCGAAAAAAAGCAGTATCACAGCAAAAACAGGAGGAATCGGGAAGCGATGAGTGCGAATCATACATATCGTCCAGTCCCTGGGCTTGACAGGGAAGCGGAAGAAAAAGAGCTGGAAAAAATAATCGCCACAGCGCAGGAAAACCTGACGAAAACGGAGGCGTATATCCGGCAGCTCACAGATGAGCTGGACGACCTGATGGAAGTCTACGGGACGAAAGATAAGGAAGCGATGGCGCTGTTCCATAATACGCATTCCCAGATCCAGGAGCATAAGCGCGCGCTGCTGCGGTGCATAAAGGCGCGGCGAAAGCCGTATTTTGGGCGGATTGATTTTCAAGATCCAAAGCAGCCGCACGAAGAGTCTTATTATGTGGGACGGGTCGGCATTGCGGGAAGTGACGCACAGCCGCTTGTAATCGACTGGCGTGCGCCGGTCGCTTCGGTGTATTATGAAAATGCGCTGGGCGCCTGTACGTATACCGTGAAAAACGAAGGCAGCTTTGCGATTGACTTAAAGCGCAAGCGCACGTATGAGATTGAAAACGACAGGCTGAAGGATTTTTATGATTCTGATGTGGTGGCAAATGACGAGCTGCTGACGCAGTATCTGGCGAAAAGCAAAAAAGCGGTGCTAGGAGAGATCATTGCCACGATCCAAAAGGAGCAGAATGCGATCATCCGCCAGTCGCCAAGGACAAACCTGATTGTACAGGGCGTGGCTGGCTCTGGTAAGACAACGGTTGCGATGCACCGGATTTCGTATATCCTGTATAATTATGAGGAACAGTTTCGCCCGCAGGATTTTTATATTATCGGGAGCAACCGGATTCTTTTGAATTATATTACAAGCGTGCTGCCGGACCTGGATGTGTACGGCGTTTCCCAGATGACGATGGAAGAACTGTTTGCCAGGCTTTTGTATGAGGACTGGAATCCGCTGTGCCACCGGATCTGCGCGGTGAACCAAAAGGATGCGGGCGCTTCCCTCAAAGGAAGCATGGCGTGGTTTCACGATTTGGAGCAGTTTTGCTCAGGCTATGAGCAGGAGACGATTCCGAAAAAGGATATTCAAATCGAAAAAAATGGAGTCGATTTGCTGACGGAATCGGAGATCCAAAGCTACCTAAAGACGGTGCCGCAGCTTTCGATGCAGTGCCGCATCAATATGCTCAATGAGATTTTGCTGTCCAGGCTGGAAAATGAGCTTTCCGGGAAATATGTCTCTTATCCTGCCGCAGAGAAAAAAGAGCTGCGGCGTATGTACCGCTGGCATTTTGGAAAAGATGTCTGGAAAGGCTCGGTATTTGAGCTGTACGGACAGTTTTTGCAGTCCCAGCACAATGCCGGAAAAGATGTGCCATATACAGAGGATGCATTTGACGTCTATGATTTAGCGGCGCTTGCATATTTATACAAGCGGATCAAGGAGACAGACGGCATCCGTGAAGCAACCCATGTCATTATCGACGAAGCGCAGGATTTTGGCATGATGGCATACGGTGCGTTGGCATACTGCTTAAGAGGCTGTACGTATACGATTATGGGAGATGTGTCGCAAAATATCCATTTTGGGCATGGGCTGAATGACTGGGGCGAGCTGCAAAAGCTGATCCTGACCGGGACGTACGACCGTTTTTTGTTGCTTAAAAAAAGCTACCGCAATACCGTGGAGATTTCGCATTTTGCAACGAAGATCCTGCGCCATGGAAGCTTTCCCGTCTATCCGGTGGAGCCCATCAGCCGTCATGGAGCGGATGTGCGGGTGACAGAATGCAGCAGTGAGGACGGCATGATCAGAGAAGCTGCGCAGACAATTGCAAACTGGCTAAAAAATGGGCGTGATACGATTGCGGTTATTTGCGGGGATGAAACAGAAGCCGCGGCGGTCGATCGTGCGCTTCGTGCTGCGGACCGTACGATAGCGGCTTCCATGCTGCGCACGGCAGATGGCGCTGTTGCTGAGGAGGACAGCAGCCAGCCTGATTTTACGGACAGCAGCTTTGATACGGCACAGTTCGGCAGCGGCGTGATGGTGCTTCCGGTGGAATATACCAAAGGGCTGGAATTTGACGCAGTGCTTTTATACCACCCTTCCAGTGAAAAATATCCTGCCACCGATGCGTATGTTAAGCTGTTGTATGTGGCAGCGTCCCGTGCGCTGCATGAGCTGGCGGTGGTTCATATGGGAGATTTGACAGGCCTGATCGCAAAGCCCGTGCCGGAAGAAAAGCGGATGAAGTCTTTGGAACAGCAAATGCATAAGGAAGCAAAGCGCTACCAAAAGGTAGAAATGACGGCAAGGGAGGAAGAGTTGTTAAAAGCGTCCCAAGGAGAAAAAGAGCGGACGGCACGCAGGGTGTTGGGACCAAAACCGATTACCGTGCAGGCACAAAAGAAGCAAACAGGCAGCTATGCCGCGCCAGTGCCAAAGGCTGCGGAGCAGAAAGTATCTAAAAAAGCTGGCACAGCAATGCATGTATCTTCTGCAATACACAGGCAAAACGAGGTGTACAAGCAGGCAAAAGTGCAGGAGCTGCCTGTGAACCCGTCGCCTTACCGTTTCGGAGAATGCCCGGACAGTAGCGTGCTGCGCCCGAAGGGGCACAGCCATATTGACAATTCTGTGCGTATGGTAAGGAAAACGAAAGCCTGTGTTGACCTGATCAGCAGCTATGGCACGCTGCGGCTGACGCCGATAGATGACGCGCTGATTCGTGTCCAGTTTCAAAAAGGCACGGCGGCGGAGTTTGCGCCTGGATTTTGGGACTGTAAGCCGAAGGCTGCGGGATTTTGGAGTATCAAGGATCAGAGAAATATGGCAGAGATAGAGACGGGAAAGCTGATTATACAGGCAGACAAAAAAACGGGCGCGGTGCAGTTTTTGGACAGGCAGCGGAAGCTGCTGCTGGCGGAACACGCCGAATTGCCGCGCCAGGTAGAAACTGAAGAACCGCCTGAAAGCTGGGTGTATTTTGACTGGCAAAAAAAGGAAAGCCTGTTTGCAAAAGGGCTTTTATCCGATGAGCTGGAGAGCGTCAGCCGCAAGGCGAGGTATATCAGCTTTGGCGGAAAAAAGATGCGTATGCCGCTTCTTGTCTCCGGGAATGGATACGGGATCGCGGCGGCAAGCGGCGTGACGGCAATGTGCTGTACGATTCCGATGTACGGGTCGTATTTATATACGGGCGGGAGCGCGCAGGCGGACTATTATTTCCTGTATGGAGGAAACAAGGAGGCGGTGCTTGAATTGTTTCTTAGGATACAGCAGGGGAATATTTAGTATGTTTCATTTTGTCTGGATAAATACGATGCAGATAATCTGTAAAATGATACTAGGAGGAAAAAAATGATTTATGTAACGTTTCGGGAGCCGCCGGATATGATCGAGTTTATTGACGGTTATTTTAATCATAATTATGATCCGGCGTGGTTTGAAGATGAATTGGTAAAAGAAATGATTCTGGATATAGATCAATCTGAAGTGCTGAGCCCGAACTGTATCCAAAGTCCAGTATTTGGGCAGATTCCGCCTGTAAAAATATCCGGCGGAGTGAAGGCTGTTATTTTAATGCTCAAGCAGGACCGTCCGATTTGGACGCCTGCATGTGGGGACAATTGTACAAAATGGATTGCAGAGGTTGGAAAAATAAAAGATATTTTAATTTTTGTAGGGCATTTCTTACATTTTCCAGAGGATTTTGACGCGGTTTGTGTGGATGACGGCTCTAAGATCCATACGAGGAATGAATGGAGTGACTGCATGTTTAAGCATTTAGTGGAAGAGGTAGAATGATATGCCGTTGATACATCTGAAAAACAGGTTTATTGAATATAAATTTGATATCGAAAATAAATATACGCTGATTCAGGGAGATAGTGCAAATGGAAAGACGACGTTATACGATATCATTTCAGAATACGCAAGCCATCCGGGAAATATCCAATGCCCAGGCTACGCAAAGCTTCGTGCTGTACCGGAACTGGTAAGCCTGCATGAATATGAGATGATTTTAACGGGTGTTTCCAAGAATGTATTTGTTATGGATGAAAACAGTACTTTGCTGCGGCTGCGCGGTTATGAACAAGTGCTGCAAAACTCAGATAATTATTATATTATTTTATACAGGCTCAGAAATTTTGGAAATCTTCCCGTTTCACTGGATTCTGTATGCAGAATAAAGACTTCCGGCAGGTTTCATACATTAGTGCCGCTATATGCTACAGAGCAGAAAGGGATTCCTGAGTGTGTGATTACTGAGGATTCACAAAGCGGCAATAAATTTATGAAAGAGGTACTGGTTTTAGAGCATTTGGTAGAACATGCAGGCAAGGCGTTTGGAAAGGATACAGGAGGGAAGGATGCCTTAAGTAAAGCAATAAAAGAGAAATACTTAAATGGTGATAGAAATATTGGAATCGTATTCGACCGTTCTGGCATAGGGACGGCTTATGATGCAATCTGCGAACTAAAGGCACGATACCCTGATTTACAGTTGTTTGAAGTAGACTGGGAGAGATGCAGAAACAATGCTGAAAGATATTGTTTTTCGCAGTTTAGGCTCAGCGTATGACAAAAACGGGCTGCCGCCATGCTTTCGGCGCAGCAGATGTAAAGGATGCAGAAGGGAACATCAATGCAGATATGCCAGGTTTCCATTTGAAGATCTGGTTTATGGAACTGTGAAAGGCCTAAAACAGGCAATTGGGGATTCCTTGTCTGAGAAAAAGCAGTGATGCGATAAAGGAGATCAAATCAACATGAAAGAATATTTAAACAAAATAGGGATGCGGCGCATCATCGGCATGGTGTTTGGCAACTTTATTTTAGGGATAGGAATTGCCGTTTTCCGCACATCCCTGCTGGGAAACGACCCGTACAGCGCAATGCTGATGGCAGGAGCCGACCGCCTGCCGGTTACATACAGTACACTGATGCTGATTGTCAACGCCGGAGTGTTTTTGGTAGAGTTTTTGTGGGGACGGCATTTGATTGGGTTCGGGACGTTCGTGAACTGGTTCTTATTAGGATATGTAGCAAGCTTTTTTATCGAAGTATTTGCAGTAATGCAGATTCCGCAGCGTGGAATGGCAGTGCGCCTTTTGACGGTGGCAGTGGGCGTTTTGATTGTAAGCGCAGGCGTCTCGCTTTACCAGTCTGCGGACCTTGGCGTTGCGCCCTACGACAGCGTATCGATGATTTTAAGCGAGCACTGCCCGCTGCCGTATTTTTGGTGCAGGCTGGCGACGGATGTGGTATGTACTGCGGTTTGCTTTGCGCTTGGCGGCATCGTTAATGTCGGGACTGCGGTGTGCGCGTTTGGGCTTGGACCGTTTATTCATTTTTTTGATGAGCATTTGTCTAGGAAGGCGCTTGGGATTAATTAGCGTATGTGTGTATTTGTAAAAATTGGGCATATGAGGACGCCGGGAGAGGGGATTGGCACGCCCTGGCTGCGTCCGTTCCAGAAGGCTAAGAAGCCCTAAGCATCCTGCGTTTACGCTGTGGCACCGTCCGGGCGCGGCACCTAGTTCGCC
>CAMUPC010000046.1 GCA_947090545.1 uncultured Eubacterium sp.
GGTGCCGCGCCCGGACGGTGCCACAGCGTTCCCGCAGGATGCTTAGGGATTCTTAACCTTCTGGAACGGACGCAGCCCGGGCGTGCCAATCCCCTCTCCTAGCGTCCCTTTCCCAAACTCCCCCAAAAAGCACTCCCCACACCTCTATAACTCCATCACCCCAAATTTCTTCTCCCCCGCATCATAATAAAACACCTTCCGCGAAAGAATCTCTTTCGGATCAAAATGCTCATTCACACTTTTCAAATTCTGCAAAATATGCCTCGGCGGAATCGATTTGTCACAATGAATACGCACATCATGAATACTAGTAAACGCCGCATAAAAATTACCGCCCGCCATTTCAGAAATCCTCTCCATCACTCCCGGATAAAACATAGCAATCGCCCCATTCGTCTGCTTCGTCGTTGTCAAAGTCGGCACCTGCAAAGGATAAATCTTATCCGGCTTCCCGCCAATCGCCATAAAAGCCCCCTTCTCATAAGGCGGATCAACAGCATCCATCGGATTCACATACATCCTGGGCGGAGCAAGCACATACGTATTCATCAGCGCATCCTCCCAAATCCGATCACTAACGCTGCTCCATGCATCATAAGACTGCTTTGGAACCTTCGCCGTATTCAAGCCCATTTCTTCACTTTCACAAATGACCATATACAAGACAAGGGCAATATCGCCAATCTGCTTATATACACACTTTTTCAACGCAAAACGATTGTCCGTAAAATTGATCGGGCGGATAATCAAATGCTTTTTCATCGCTTCATAATCATCCAGGACAGAAAATACATCCGAATTGCGAAAAGCTTCGATCGCATCTAAGTGGTTCTGTACGATCTCCCATACCCCGTCCCAGCCTTTTTTCTGAAAATCCTTATATAACTGCTCTGCTTCAAACCGGCAGATATTCTGAAGATTATCGTCTTCTCTCTTTTTAATCACAAGATAGTTTCCAATCAGCGTATCAGATTCTACCTTATGATAACGAATATTCGTATCACGAATCATTGTCAGCGCCTCCTGATCCCCCTCAGGCGCTGTATACCCATCTTCATAATAGATAATATGCTCCTCTTTTAGCTGCCACTTCTCATTTTTCAGCAGCCCTTCTATCAGTTCATCAATAAATTTCTGATCTGCCATTATACCTCCTGCCCTTTCTGCCGCTTACCATTCCTCTGTACTTCGTTTTTCTTCTCATTCAGCATCCAGCCGGCACTGCATCTGTTTGATACGGCTGGATGCCCTGTATGCATTGTGACCGCAATTACGAACAATTATCCTTCGGCTGCTGCCAAAAGGCTGCTGGACTCTATGTATTCTTCAAATTTGCACTGCCCGTTTTCCAGTTTTTGAACCCGTGTTTCCAGTTCATCCACCTTTTTTAAAAACAATCTGGCATTATCCTCTTCCAGTTCTTTAATCCGGTAGTATTCTTCCAGTTCGTTCACATGGTCCTGCACTTTTTGTATCTTAGTTTCCAAAATTGTTCTCGTACGCTCCACTTCCTGCAAAATAAGATTTTCTGTCTGAGTAAATCTCTGATCCAGCTTCTCGTCCATTTGACGTAGTTTTTCATCCACTTGGCGCAAGATCGATGCTTCTGACTCTGCAAAACGTGCATCCAGCTTTTCGTCTACCTTCGCCAAAATTGACGCTTCCGTCCGCGCTAATTTTTCGTCTACCTTCGCCATAATGGACGCTTCCGTCTGCGCTAAGCGCACATCCAGCTTTTCATCCACCTGGCGCAGAATCGATGCTTCCATCTGCGCTAAGCGCACATCCAGCTTTTCATCCACCTGGCGCAGAATCGATGCTTCCATCTGCGCAAAACGCACATCCAGCTTTTCATCCACCTGGCGCAGAATGGACGCTTCCGTCTGCGCTAAGAGTACATCCAGCACCGATTCCATCATAGACTTTAAAATAACTATATCCTGTTGGTCTAGCATGTTATCACCCCTTTCCGTTGTTACCTTATTGTAACATGTTTTCAGCATTTTTCAAGTGTTTTTTGGAAAAAAATTAAATTTGTTTTGTTATAGAAAGAAGCCTATGGCTTTTTACTTCCAAAGGCTTCTCTTTTTTACGCTTCCGATGCAGCCTGCTTGAATGCATCTGCTGCGAAAGTTTATTTTTCAACCATATGAATGACTTTTTTCGGGCACTTCGCTACGCAGGCGCCGCAGCCGGTACATTTTGCGTAATCGATATGTGCGATATTGTCTGTGACATGAATTGCGTCGTGTTCACAGTTTTTCTCGCATAAGTGGCATCCGATACATCCGACGGAACATGCCGCCATGACTTCCTTGCCTTTTCCTTTCGAGTTGCACTGTACCTTGACTGGCGCGTCGTATGGTACGAGCTCGATCAGGTTGTTTGGGCATACCGCGATACATTTGCTGCACGCTTTGCAGGCTTCTGGGTCTACGACAGCGATGCCGTCTACGATATGGATTGCGTCGAACGGACATGCCTTGACGCAGGAGCCGAAGCCCATGCAGCCGTAATTGCATGATTTTGGTCCTTTGTTTGGTACGTAGACGACCGCCTGGCAGTCCTCTACGCCGCTGTATTCGTAGTCCTGTTTTGCTTTTTCGCAGTTGCCGCCGCATTTTACAAATGCGACCTTGCGTCCGCCTTCTTCTGCGGCAACGCCCATAATGTCGCCGATTGCCGCTGCTACGGACGGGCCACCGACCGGGCACTGGCCGACTGGCGCTTCGCCTTTTACGATGGCGGAAGCAAGGCCGGAACAGCCTGGATAGCCGCAGCCGCCGCAGTTGTTGCCAGGAAGGACGCCCATGATTTTTTCTTCTCTCTCATCTACTTCTACCTTGAGCCGGTCCCCGGCGATGCCAAGGATCAAGCCGACCAGGATTCCTGTGCCGCCGACCGCTGCGGCGGCTATGATAATAGCTGTTATATTCATCTGACTATCCTCCTATATAACTCCCGAAAATCCGAAAAATGCGATCGACATCAGCCCTGCGGTAACGAGAACGATTGCGGAGCCTTTGAATGTTTCCGGCACGTCGTTGTATTCGATCTTTTCACGCAGGCCCGCCATAATTACGATAGCGATAAAGAAGCCGAAGGCAGTGGAAAAGCCGTAAACGACCGTCTTTAAAATGCCGTATCCGTAGGTAACGCTGTTTAACGCAACGCCAAGCACGGCACAGTTTGTTGTAATTAAAGGCAGGTATACGCCTAAGGACTCATACAGCGAATGCATAAATTTCTTTAAGAACATTTCTACAAACTGTACGAGCGCTGCGATTACAACGATAAATACGATAGTCTGCAAGTAGGCAACGTCTGCCGGTGCCAGGATAAACTTGTAGATCATACCGGTTACAAATGCCGCAAGCGACGTTACGAAAATAACCGCCGCGCCCATGCCGGCTGCTGTGTCTACCTTTTTGGATACGCCAAGGAACGGGCAGATTCCCAGGAACTGGCTTAATACTACGTTATTTACAATTGCCGCGCCTATCGCGGTTAAGATTAATTCTGTCATCTCCCGCGCCTCCTATTCTTCATTTTTCTTTTCACTGGAATGCAGATGGCCGCTGCACAGCGCATTGCCGCAGCTTGAGCAGTCTCCTGCAAGGCAGCCCTGTGCCGGCGGTAACGGTTTTCCTTTTGCTTCCGCGCGTTTTCTCAAAATATTCATCACTGCAACGAGCATCGATAATACGAAAAATGCTCCTGGTGCAAGTACAAAAATCGTAATCGGCGTATATCCGGCTTTTCCGGCTGCCGCATCTGCAAGCGGCAGAATCTGTGCGCCAAAGATCTGGCCGGCGCCTAACAGCTCGCGGAAAATACCGATCAGTGTCAGCCCGCACGTAAAGCCAAGCCCCATGCCGACGCCGTCAAAAATAGACGGGATTACCGGGTTTTTGGACGCGTAGCTTTCCGCACGCCCTAAAATAATACAGTTTACAACGATCAGTGGTATGTATAAGCCGAGCGAAGCATACAGGTCGTCAAAATAACCCTGCATTAAAAACTGGATAATCGTTACAAACGATGCTACGACTACGATAAACGCAGGCATACGCACGCCGTCCGGGATCACCTTGCGCAGCAGGGAGATCATCAGGTTGGACATAATAAGCACCACCGTCGTGGAAAGCCCCATGCCGACACCGTTCATCGCCGACGTTGTAACCGCGAGCGTCGGGCACATGCCCAACATCAGGATAAAAGTTGGATTTTCTTTGATAATACCATTCTGTAAACGTTCTGCACAGATTTGTCCCAGGCTGGTATTTCCATTATTTTCTGCTCCCATTAATTTCCGCCTCCTATACTTCTAAAATAAGCAAGCCCCGCGTTGACTGCATTGGTCACCGCCCTTGTGGAAATCGTAGCGCCGCTTAACGCGTCGATTTCGCTGTCAGAAGCCGCGCCCGTTTTGGTAACGGTAAAGTTCTCCACACTCTTGCCTTCAAACTGCGCCTTAAAGTCGGCGTCCGCGACTTTGGAGCCAAGGCCCGGCGTTTCACTGATTTTGGTCGTCTCATATCCGTTTAATACGCCTTCTAACGTAACGCCCATGGACAACGTAATATTTGCCTGGCTGCCTTCTGTGGAGGTTACAGTAATGACATAGCCGAGCGGGTTGCCGGAAGCATCCAGCGCTACCTGCGCCCCTTCCACCAGGTCATTTGCATAGCCCGCGTCGGCTGCCGCTTTAGTCGCCGCGTCCGCGTCAAACTCTGCATATGCTTCAAACGTAGACGCATCCGCAAATACCGTCTTATAGGCTGCCTGCTGTTTTCGATATTCCGCATCTGCAATCGGCTGCTTCGTTACATCGTGCACCAAGCCAAGCAAAAAGCCAGCAACTACCGTAATGACGGTGAGGATGATCGTGTCATGTATAATCTTGTTTTTCATGCCTGCTTCCCTCCTTTGCCAAATGCTGTCGGAACGGTAAGACGTTCAATCAGCGGTACTAACAGGTTGCTGAAGATAATCGCATAAGAAACACCTTCTGCATTGGCACCGAAAATACGGAAGATTCCGGTCAAGAGCCCTAAAATAATACCAAACACAATCTGCCCAAGCGGTGTAATCGGAGACGTTACGTAATCGGTTGCCATAAAAAACGCACCGAGCATCAGGCCGCCGCCGCAAAGCTGCGCGGTCACGTAAGTCCAGTCAAAGCCATGCCCGCCAAACAGCAGGATAAATACCGTAAACGTAATAATATAAGAAGCCGGTATTCTAAGGTCGATCACGCCCATTAAAATCAGGAAGATCGCGCCGATTAAAATCGCAATCGCGGAAGTCTCGCCAATCGTACCGGCGGTCTTTCCAATCAGCATATCCATCACTGTCACATTCAGCTCTTCCCCGCTTTTTAACAGGGCAAGCGGCGTTGCCGTACTAACGCCGTCATATGTAAACGCAGTCATGCTTCCGGTAAAGGAAATCAGCAAAAAGCAGCGTGCGCCAAGCGCCGGGTTCATAAAGTTCTGCCCTAAGCCGCCAAACAGCATCTTTACAACGACAATCGCAAACACGCCGCCCAACACAGCCTGCCACCACGGAAGCGACACCGGAAGGTTCAGCGCCAGCAAAAGCCCTGTGACAACCGCGCTTAGGTCATTTAATGTATTCGGGCGTTTTGTAATCTTTTCAAACACCCATTCAGACGCCATACAGCTTGCAATGGTAATTACAATTAAAAGCAGTGCCTGAAAGCCGAAATTGTAAACACCAAAAAGACTGGTAGGCAGCAATGCCAGAATCACATACAGCATGATTTTGTCCGTAGTATCCTTGGCACGGACATGTGGTGAAGATGAAACTTTTAACATATCACTCACAATAGTTCACCTCTTTCTTCGTATTCCTTTTCTTCCAATTTATTGTTTGCAGCCCGCAAATGAATACCGTTTTTGCGCTATTTTTTTCTGCGGTCTGCAAGAATATTTTTCTTCATCGTCTTAATGGACTGTGCCAACTGCCTTCTTGCCGGGCAGATAAAGCTGCAGCTTCCGCATTCCACACACTCCATACCGTTCCACTTTTCAAACGTTTCCTTGTCTCCGTGGTCAGAAAACTTCGCAAGCCTGGACGGAATTAAAAGCTCCGGGCAGGCATCCACGCATCTGCCGCAGTTAATACATGCCGTAGGCGCGCACGCCGCCACCTCATCCTTGGTCATGCAAAGCAGCGCGGAGCTTGTTTTTGTCGCCGGGATATCCAGCCCAAACAGCGCAAAGCCCATCATCGGCCCGCCTGCGATCATTTTCTGCGGCGGCAGCTTGCATCCGCCCGCGGCGTCTAAAATCTCCTGGTAATTCGTCCCTGTGCATACATAGAAATTGCGCGGGTCGCTGACCGCGTCGCCTGTTACGGTAAAAATACGGTTCATAACCGGCTTGCCCAGCTTGACGGCGTTGTAAATCGCAACCAAAGTCTCTACATTGTCTACGATGCAGCCCGCGTCAGCCGGGAGCATGGCAGAGTTAATCGACCTTCCGGTTACCGCATAGATCAACTGGCGCTCGCCGCCCTGCGGATACTTGGTCATCAGCTCCGCTACTTCCAAGCGCGGGTCGTCCTTGACGATCTCTTCCAGCTTTTCAATACAGTCCTTTTTGTTGTTCTCCACGCCGAAAATCCCTTTTGCCTGCGGGAAAAGCTGTAGGACGATCTTCATGCCCTCTACAAGCTGTTCCGGGTTTTCCATCATGCGCCTGTAGTCTGACGTTAAGTACGGTTCACACTCCGCACAGTTTGCGATAATATATTCAATTTTGTCCGGTTCCTTCGGAGAGAGCTTGACATGCGTCGGAAAGCCTGCGCCGCCCATGCCGACAACGCCCGCGCTCTTTACCTTCTCAATAATCTCTTCCTTGGACAGCAGGGAAATATTCGGCGATTCCTGAAATTCGACCTCTTTCATCTCCCCGTCGCTTTCAATCACAATCGAGTTCACCAAGTCGCCGACCGGCACACGGCGCGGCTCGATTTTTTTTACCGTACCGGATACCGAAGAATGGATCGGAGCCGATACAAAGCCCCCCGCCTCAGCGATGACCTGGCCTCTTAACACCGTGTCGCCTACCTTTACGACCGGCTTTGCAGGTGCGCCAATATGCTGTGATACCGGAAATACCAGCTCTCCCTTAGGCAGAAGCTCCTGCACTGGCTTTTCCTTGGACAATTCCTTTCCCTCGAAAGGATGGACGCCATTTTTAAATGTACGTAATCCCATATTTTACGTCCCCTTCTTTCTAATATAGTATTGAAATCTTGCATACATCTGCTGTGATTCCGCTTGTTGATTATAACATACCCTTTCTACTATATGTATGACCAAATTGTATTTTTCAGAATACATGGCAGGAAAAGCAGGCAAACACAGGCTTTTCAAAATGTATGCGTTCGTGTTATGATAAATCTGGCAGCAGCCTGCCGGAACGAATTATCATACAATCTTTTTTATTATAATATATTCCGAAAAATTGTGCAATATGGAGATAAAAAAAATGAAAAATAGTAGAAAAAGCAATATTTTGCCTAAGATACCCGCTTCCGCCGCCTGGATGCCAAAGCAATTCCAGCGCCCGCTCTTCCTCGATATCGAAACGACCGGATTTTCCGGCACAAGAAACAGGCTCTTTTTAATCGGCGCCGCCTATTTTGAAAACGGCGGCGTTGTTATGGAACAGTTTTTTGCCGAATCCCCGGACGAAGAGGCAGCGCTGCTTGCCGCCTTCCATGATCTTGCCGAGCCGTTTGAGACGATCGTTACGTTTCGCGGTAAGTGGTTCGACCTGCCGTTTTTGGACAGGTGCAGGAAACGGCTCGGCATAAAGAGCCAGCGATACCGCAAAAAACAACTTGTAGACCTGTACGAGCTTGCCCATTCTTTCAGGCACCTGTTTGGGCTTTGTAATTATAAGCAAAAAACGCTGGAGTCGTTTCTGGGCATTCACAGGGACGACCTTCTGGACGGCGGTGAAGTTGTAAAGCTCTACGAAGCTTATACAAAACAGCCACAGGAACACCTGCTTGCCCAAATGCTTTTGCATAATGAATCAGACCTTGCCGGCATGGTGCAGCTTTGCGCTCTTTATACGTTTGAGCGTTTTTTGCAGGGCGGATTTACCGTAAAAGAAGCCGCTGTTTTCCCATACCGGAAAATGGACGGGTCGGCGGGCAGCGAGCTTGCAGTTTCCTGCACCATCCAAAACGCGCTCCCAGCCGCTTTTTCAAGCAAAAATAACTGGTTTTACCTAAAGGCGGCAAACAGCCGCGCGGACTTTCGCATTCCGCTTTACACAGGCACGTTAAAATATTTTTATCCAAACTACAAAGATTATTATTATTTTCCTAAGGAAGATACCGCGATCCACAAAAGCGTCGCCTGCTATGCGAACCCCGAACACCGGGAGAAAGCAAAAGCGTCCACCTGCTACAGCAAAAAAGCAGGCATGTTCCTTCCCCAGTACGAAGAAGTGATAACGCCTGCATTTTATACCGAATACCAAGCACCTGTCTGCTATTTTGAATATCAGGAGCAAGGCGTGTGCCATGAGCAGCTCACACGTTACTGTACGCATATCCTGCATGTTCTCAAAGCCGGAAAATAGCCTGGCCGTGCCGCGCTCTATTCTATTCTTCCCCGCCAAATGCTTCATCCAGCGCTTCGATCGTGTTTTCCTGCTGCTTTGCCGCATCCGGGTCGGTCAGCATGATATGGACAAAATTGTAAAACGTGTGTATGGAAATAAACAGATAAACGACTGCTACCGCCGCGACCAGCAGGGTTAGTATCCTGCCCGGGGTAATCCTCTTTTTCCTGTGCGCATCTTCCGGCTGCTTTTGCCCGCCCATTATTTTGCTCCTTTAATAAAGAAAAAGGACGACGAACGCTCGTAATTTAAGTCCTTGTAATTCATAATCTGCTCTGTGCTGCCGATAAACAAGATTCCGTCGTTTTTCAGCGCCTGGTTGAATTTTACATAAATCTCCTGCTTGGCGTCATCGGTAAAATAAATGACTACATTCCTGCATACGATCATATCGCATCCAGACGGATACGGGTCGCGCAGCAGGTTGTGCTCTTTAAACTCCACCCGCTTTTTAATGTCGTCAGATATCTGATAAGACGCTCCGATTTTGTTGAAATATTTTTTCTTAAATTCATCCGGTACGTTTGCGATGCTTTTTTCGTTGTATAAGCCAACGCGCGCCTTTTCCAGCACCTGCTTGTCAATATCGGTTGCGATAATATGTATCTGGTTCAGTGGGATATGCTTGGACAGCGCCATCACGAGGGAATACGGTTCGTCTCCGGTCGAACATGCCGCGCTCCAGATCTTTAAGTTTTTGCCGAATCTTTTGATCAGTTCAGGAATGACCTTTTTATCCAAAATCTGCCATTGGTCGGGATTACGGTAAAATTCCGATACATTAATCGTCAGAAAGTTTACAAACTGTTCCAGCACACTCTTATCCGTTTTTAGCAATGACACGTACTGGTCATAGGTCGTTGCCTTCGTCTTGCCGATCAGCGTATCGATCCGGCGCTTCATCTGCTTTTCCTTATAGCTGTTTAAATCGATCTTGGTTAAAGTCAATACGTCTTTTTTAAATTTTTCGTAATTTTCAAACATACTGCCGACTCCCATACTAAAAATATTATTGATTGCCATACTTTGAAAAACAGCATATAAACAACGGTGTTGCTTATATGCTGTACCTTTTACAGCCAGAAAGCGGGCTGCCATCCATTATTTACGCAAAGCAGGCTACTCTTCCTCATCCTGCGCCGCGTTTTCTTCCTGCATCAATGCTTTCATGCTCAGGCTGATCTTGCGTTCCGCTTCGTTGAAATCCACGATTTTCGCGTCAATGACCTGCCCTGCTTTTAATACGTCAGACGGCTTGTCGATATGCTCTTTGGAAATCTGGGATACATGCAGCAGCGCGTCGATCCCCGGAGCCAGTTCTACAAATGCGCCAAAATCCGTCATTCTTGCAACCTTGCCAGTGATTACGGTACCAACCGCAAATTTCTCAGTCGCATTGTTCCAAGGATTGTCCTCCGGGAACTTCATGCTGAGCGCGATCTTCGTATCGTTGATATCTTTGATAAATACTTTGACCACATCGCCGACTTTAAACGCCTTCTTCGGGCTTTCCACGCGTCCCCAGGACATCTCGGAAATATGCAGCAGCCCGTCCGCGCCGCCAAGGTCGATAAACGCGCCGAAATCGGTCACATTTTTTACCGTCCCTTCAATCACGTCGCCGATATTGATTCTTTCAAACAGTGCCTTGCGCTGCTCTTCCTTCTTTGCTACAAGGAGCTGCTTGCGGTCGCCGATAATGCGGCGCCTTCTCGGATTGAACTCGGTAATTACAAATTCAATGTCCTGCCCGTCGTATTTCGTCAGGTCTTTTTCATATACATCGGATACAAGGCTGGACGGGATAAAGACTCTTGCTTCGTCCACGATCACGCTCAAGCCGCCGTTTAATACCTGCGCTACCTTTGCGGTCAGTACTTCCTGGTTTTCATACGCTTCTTCCAGCCTCTTGCTTCCTTTTTCCGCGGCAAGGCGTTTGTAGGTTAACAGTACCTGCCCGTCGCCGTCGTTTACTTTTAAAACTTTTGCTTCCATAGTGCTGCCTACCTCGATCAAGGTAGTAAGATCAACGTTTGGTTCATTGGTGTATTCACTGCGAGTAATGATACCATCGGACTTGTAACCGATATTAAGCACGATTTCGTCTGGTTTTACATCGATAACAGTACCTTCAACAACCTCCCCGTTCCTTATTGTTTTAAAAGATTCTTCCAACATTTGTTCAAAGCTTTGTTCTGACATACTTTTGAACCTCCTCAATAATTTTCTTTGGGGTGGAAGCCCCTGCGGTAATACCTACGTTATCAATGTGACTTGTCGAAATCAGATTTAAATCTGCTTCAGTCTGTATATAGTAAGTATTTGCACATTCTTCTTTGCATATCTCATACAGTTTCTGCGTATTCGAACTGCTCCTTCCTCCAATGACAATCATAATATCGGAAGTTTCTGCCAGCTTTGCTGCTTCATTCTGCCGTTCTTCTGTAGCGTTACAAATTGTATTCAATACACGTATATTTCTAATATAACCTTTTTTTTGAATAATTTCAACTAATTCTTGAAATTTCTTGTAATTAAAAGTCGTTTGTGCCACGATACACACTTTTTTGCCGGATTTTGGATGAAACTGCTCCGCCTCCTGCTCATCAGCGATCACTGTCGTATACTCCGGGTCGCTCCATCCCAAGATGCCTTCGACTTCGGGATGCGCGCTGCTTCCGATAATAACGATCTCATAGCCGTCACGTGAAAACTCCTCCACGATCTGGTGGATCTTTAGCACAAACGGGCAGGTGGCGTCTACGACTTCAAATCCCGCCTGCCCAAGCAGCTCATAAACCTGCCTGGATACGCCGTGGGAACGGATAATAACCGTCCCGCCCTGCTTTTTTTGTTCGTCTGTAAGCGCATCGACGCCAGAAAGCACCCTGACGCCTTTTTGTTCTAAGTCCTTTACGACCTCTTCGTTATGGATAATCGGCCCGTACGTATAAATAGGTCCTTTTTTTATATCGGCTTGTTCGTATACTTTATTAACCGCCCGTTTGACACCAAAACAAAAACCTGCGCTTTTTGCTACTGTAATGTTCATTCGTTTCCTACTGCGGCTGCTTGTTGGTTCCAGCCGCGCCTTTCTTTTCTGCTTTCTCATAAAGCTTTCCAAGCACAGCAAGCACTTCTTCGACCGAAAGCTCTGAAGAATCCACAAAAATGGCGTCCTCCGCCTGCCGAAGCGGTGCGATGTCCCTGTGCATATCGCGGTAATCGCGCTCCCTGATATCCGCCTCAATCTGCGCGTAATCCGCTTCCACGCCCTTTTTTATAAGCTCGTTATATCTTCGCCTGGCGCGCGCGGAAACTTCCGCGGTCAAATAAATCTTAAGCTGCGCGTCCGGCAGCACGCACGTACCGATATCCCTGCCGTCCATAATCACATTGCTTGACTTTGCAAGCTTTTGCTGAAGTGCGGTCAGCTTGGCGCGTACGCTTGGATAAACGCTCGTATGGGACGCCATATTGCCGACCTCTTCCGCGCGGATATAGGCGTTGACATTTTCCCCGTTTAAAATCACGCACTGCACCCCGTCCTCATAAGCGAGCGTAATGTCGATCTTCTCACATGCGCCGGAAATTGCCGCTTCATCCGACGGGTCAATCCCTTCGCGCAGAAAATAAAGCGCCATCGCACGGTACATCGCGCCTGTATCCACATATACAAATGATAACTCATTGGCAAGGCGTTTGGCAATGGTACTTTTTCCCGCCCCTGAAGGGCCGTCGATTGCGATGTTAAAACTCATAATCCGTTCCTTTCTGCCTGTTGCTTTTTATCTGAAAGCGCCTGCGCCGCACTGATTCCGGCAAGGTAGCCGCTCGACCATGCCACCTGTAGATTGTATCCTCCGGTTAGGGCGTCTACGTCGAGCAGCTCCCCTGCAAAATAAAGCCCGCCCACAAGCTTGGATTCCATCGTGGAAGGGTCTACTTCCTTGACATGGACGCCGCCCCTTGTAATAACCGCTTCTTGAAAGTCCCGAAGCCCGGTCAGCGTAACCGGAAAGTTTTTCAAAAGGTGCGCAAGGCTCTTGCGCTCTTCTTTTGTGATCTCATGCACCTTTTTTTCCGCGTCGATTTGGCTTAAATCAACGACAACCGGAACCATTTTGGAAGGAAGCAGGCCGCCCAGCGCATTTTTAAACTGTTTGCCCCGCTCCTTATCAAAATCGCGCAGGATACGCTGTTCAAGCTGCTGCGGCGTAAGCGCGGGCTTTAAGTCGATGGAAAGCTGCAAATGCCCGTTTTGCAGGCGGTCGTTCGTCACAGCGCTTGCGCTCAGCATCAGCGGGCCGCTGACGCCAAAATGCGTAAACAGCATTTCGCCAAACGCATCGTATAATACTTTGCTGCCGTCTGAAATCCTGGCACGCACATTTTTTAAGGAAAGCCCCTGTAGCTTGCTGACATAAGCTTCTTTTGCATTTATCGCTGTGAGGCTTGGACGCGGCGTTTCCAGCGTATGCCCAAAATACTGCGCAAACGCGTATCCGTCTCCGGTCGAACCGGTAGAAGGGTAAGAAAGCCCGCCGGTTGCAAGGATCACCTTGTCCGCGTGATAAGCTTCTCCCCTGGTATCCGTGACAACAAATCCGGCGCCTTGTTTTTTCAGGGATGCAGCCCTTGTATGCAGGCGGACATCTACGCCGTAATGCTGCAACGCTTTGGAAAGCGCGCGGATAATATCAGACGAATGGCCGGATACCGGAAATACGCGCCCGCCCCGTTCTGTTTTTAACGGCGTCCCAAACTGTTCCATAAATTCCATTACACGGAAGTTGTCGAACGTATAAATCGCGCTGTACATAAATTTTGCGTTTCTTATAATCTGTTCAAATAAATCCTGTGTCTCGCAGGCATTTGTGACATTGCAGCGCCCCTTGCCTGTAAGATACAGCTTTTTGCCCAGCTTTTCATTGCGTTCCAAAAGCAGTGCCTGCGCGCCCTGCTGTGCTGCCGCTGCCGCGGCAATCATGCCTGACGCGCCGCCGCCTACTACAACGATTGACATGCGTATCCTCCGTCTTGTTCCTTTTTCCCTGCGTTAAGCATCCGGTTCTGCATCCGGCGTTTTCGCATAACACATTTTCAGCTTATCATCAATATAATCAATTTCATCATTTTCATATACCTGGTACTCGTCCCAGACCTGTTCGAGCGTCTCAAGCATCTGTGCCACCTCGCCCTGCCTGCGCATACACAGCGCCACAATCAGCGCATTGATCACGCTAAGGGGCGCCACAAGCGAATCCGCAATCGAAGCCATATCGCTTTCCGCAATCAGGTTGCAGGACGAATACAGGTTCATCGGCGAATGGACGCTGTCTGTCAGCGTAATCACCTTTGCGCTGCGGTTATTGGCAAATTCCAGCGCCTTTAGCGTCCGCAGCGAATACCTGGGAAAACTGATGCCGATAATGACATCCTCCCTGCTGATGCGCACCATCTGCTCGAACAGCTCGCTTGAGCTGTTCGTATGCAGCAGCGTCACATTGTCAAAAATATAGTTTAAATAAAATGCCAGAAACTCCGCAAGCGGCGCACAGCTTCGGATGCCGATTACATAAATCCGCTTCGCGGATAAGATCGTCTCTGCCGCCAGCTCAAACGCATGTTCATCAATTTTTTCCAGCGTTCCTTTCAGCCGTTCCATATCTGCCTGCAAAACGGATTCCAGCACCTTGGAACGGCTGATCCTGCCGTAAGCAGCCTCAATGCGCTGCACGGCGTTAAGCTTTGTGCGCACCATCTCTTCCAGCGCCTTTTGAAACTGCGGATATCCTTTGTACCCGAGCTGCGCGGCGAACCGTACAACTGTGGATTCACTGACGCCAACCGCTTCACCAAGCCCCGCCGCAGTCAGGAATACCGCTTTGTCATAATTATCGGTAATATACGCCGCCAAAAGCTTCTGCCCCTTGCTCATCGAGCTGTAGCGCTCGTTGATACGGTTTGTCAGGTCATTTGTATTTCCCATCGCCGCCTGCTACAGCACTGGTGCAGCCTGCACCGGCAATGCCGTAATCGTGCGCACCTGCTCTGTCGTCTTGCCCTGCGCATCTGTATAGCGGTAGGTAATCCTGTACGTGCCGGAATCCGCGATGACAAGTTCAACGCCCTCGGCAAGCATCAGGTCTGTTTCCAGCGTATTGGCATTGAACTGGTATGTTACCGTATAATGAATGCCCTCTGTCGTCGACGTTACGCGCTGTGTGCCGTCCGACATCGTCGTAGTCGTTTGCAGGATTACATTCTGCCTAAGGTCTACGACAGAACCTGCGGTCCTGCTCTCGTCTGTCGGTACAAGCAGCGCATAGCTTACAGATACCGCCGTCGGCTCTGTTCCAGTCGGATTTGTTGGGTTTACCGGGGTTGTTGGATCTACCGGGTTCGTCGGGTTCGTCGGATTCACCGGGTTTGCCGGATCAGTCGGGTTCGTCGGATTCACCGGGTTTGTCGGATCGGTTGGGTTCGTCGGATTTACCGGATCGGTCGGATCAGTCGGGTTCGTCGGATTTACCGGATCAGTCGGGTTTGTCGGATCAGTTGGGTTTGTCGGATCAGTTGGGTTTTCTGGATCTTCGACCGGAAATTCTGGGTCTGTTACTTCTCCCGGATCTTCCGGGGTTTCCGGCTTCGGCTCTTTTTTTGCCACTACAAGCTTACGCTTCTTTTCCGCCACGAGATACTTGCCTGTCTTTAAGCTCTTTTCTGGATTCGAGCAATAGTACCTGACTGTATAGGTGCCTGCCCCTGCAAGCTTATACGAACCGTTCTGGGAAACGGTTTTGACCTTTCCGTCTGGATCTGTCACCTTAATGCTGATCTTGGAAGTCATGTTTTTGCCTGACACAAGCTTTGCCGTAACACCGGAAATCAGTTTTTTGTAATTAACCGAGCTCGTTCCTGCCGAAAGCTGGATTGCCGCAAACTTGTCTTTGCTCTGAATTACCGGCTTTTTCGTATCTTTGACTACGATGTTCATATACTCTTCAGTCACAAGCTTGTTGGTCGGGTTTTTCAGGTAATACATAATCCGGTAGGTTCCGGTGTGGTTCAGCTTGAAGGTTTCCGCCTTTACGCCTTTATACTCTTTCGTCCCAGGCTTTTTCACCTTTGTTACGATCTTGTCCGTCAGTACGGTGCCCATGGAATTTTTCGCCGTAACGCCGGAGCGCAGATTCACAGAGGACTTATATTCCTTAGTAATCTCCTTGCGCACACCCGAGATCGTCGCTTTGCTTGCGTCGCCGACCGTATAGGTCACTGTAACCGACGCGTCTCTGCCAAAAGAATCTGTCAGCGAATAAGTCACCGGATAGCTGCCCATCTTTTTCGTATTGACTGTGCCCGACGTACGAATCCATGCCTTGCTGAGCTGGTTTCCGGCAGAATCATATGCCGTCATTTCTACCGGAGTAAACTTGCCGTTATACTGTGCCGTCGCCTTTGTACTCTTAACAGAGATCCTTGGCTGGCTGTTTTTTGTCGCATATGTATTGTTCGGGTCCGGGTCTGTCGGGTCCCAGCCCATCCGCACAGAGGAATTGACCTTAATTGCCGCCGGCTTGCCAAGCGGGTCGTCGTTTGCAGTGCCGTTAAAAATAATGACCTTTGTTTGCAGCGGGCAGTTGTCATAGATCCACTTTGCCGCGGAGGTCGTCACACGCACGCAGCCATGTGAGGCAAGCGAGCCAAGCTTGTTATACTGCACATACGACTGTGTAGTCTTATTCTGCTCATAATACCAGACAGAATGGAATAAGATCGAGCCTGTAATTCTTGTACAGTACTGCCCGTAGCTTGGGCCGTCCAATATCCACCACGTATATTTGTTCATTGTATAAAAGGTACCGACCGGCGTCGCGTATCCTGCCGAGCACACAAATGCCGTATAAGGCTTGTCATCATGCGTATATACCGTAATGACATTCGTTGCTTTGTTTACTTTAATATAGTAATTCCCTGTTTCCGCTTTTACATCCGTACGGAAGCAAAGAATCATCATACAGCAGAAAACAGCAACGACGATACTACGCAGCAGAGTCTTTTTTTTCATAGATACCTCCCATTTTACTAAAAGGTGCTGCAAACGCTGTTCACAACACCCTTTATGTTCCCTATTTTATACCGGATACGCACCGTTTTTCGTATCCGCCACAGAAGCGTCCACTTTCTTTTGCTGCGCTTCGCGGTATTTGAAAAATTCGGTAGCTACCTGCGGAAACAGTGCGTACGATAAGACATCCTCATCCTGCTGCTTCCACTGCTTCATCTCTGCTTCGATTTTAGCAAGCTCCGGCTCTAACAAGTCTGCCGGGCGGCAGGTGATCGCATTTTTCTTATCCTCTCCAAGCACCTTGTCTACGACCTCAGGGTTAAAAGGCTTGACTGTCTGCCCGTATTTTCCAAGCAGCACGTCTTTCGTCTCTTTTGTCGCGACCTTATAGCGTTCTCCCATCAGCACGTTAAACACAGCCTGCGTGCCTACGATCTGGGACGACGGCGTTACAAGCGGCGGCTCTCCCAAGTCCTTGCGCACACGCGGCACCTCGGCAAGCACCTCTTCGTATTTGTCCTCTTTGCCCTGCTCCTTTAACTGGGAAATCAGGTTGGACAGCATCCCGCCCGGCACCTGGTATAACAGCGTCTTAATATTGACGCCAAGCACCTTCGGGTTCATCAGCCCGCTTTCCAGCGCTTCCTCGCGCATCGGTCGGAAATAGTCTGCAATCTCGGCAAGCAGGTTCTGGTCCAGCCCGGTATCATAGGCAGAGCCTTTAAACGCTTCGACCATCACCTCTGTCGCCGGCTGCGACGTACCAAGCGCAAACGGAGACATCGCGGTGTCTACGATATCACAGCCCGCTTCCACTGCCTTCATATAAGTCATGGAAGCCACGCCGGACGTATAATGCGTATGCAGTTCAATCGGAAGGCTGGTAGACGATTTGAGCGCACGTACCAGCGTATCTGCTTCCTGCGGCACCAAAAGCCCCGCCATATCCTTAATACAGATCGAATCCGCGCCCATCTCTTCGATTTTCTTCGCCATATCTGTCCAGTACGTAAGCGTATACGCATCGCCAAGCGTATAAGAAAGCGCTACCTGCGCATGTCCTTTTTCCTTATTACATGCGGTTACGGCTGTCTGGAGATTGCGCAGGTCGTTCAGGCAGTCGAAAATACGGATAATATCAATGCCGTTTGCAATCGATTTTTGTACGAAATATTCTACGACATCATCCGCGTATGGGCGATAGCCCAAAATATTCTGCCCGCGGAACAGCATCTGTAATTTTGTATGTTTAAAGCCAGCCTTAAGCTTGCGCAGCCTGTCCCACGGATCTTCTTTTAAGAAGCGAAGGGACGCGTCAAACGTAGCGCCGCCCCAGCATTCTACTGCATGGAAGCCTGCCTGGTCCATTTTATCTACGATCGGCAGCATCTGCTCTGTTGTCATTCTGGTCGCAATCAGAGACTGGTGCGCGTCACGCAATACAGTTTCCGTAATTTTTAACGGTTTTTTTGCAACTTCTGCCATTTTTTTTATTCCTCCCTGTTATATACCAAAGATTGCCATAAAGGTTCCGGCTGCTACGGCAGTACCGATTACACCGGCAACGTTTGGCCCCATTGCGTGCATCAGCAAGAAGTTCGTCGGGTCCTCTTCAGCACCGACCTTCTGAGAAACGCGCGCTGCCATAGGAACTGCGGATACACCGGCAGAACCAATCAGCGGGTTGATCTTGCCATGCGTCAGCACGCAGAGCAGCTTGCCAAGCAGTACGCCGGCTGCCGTACCAAATGCGAACGCAATCAGCCCAAGTGCTACGATCTTTAATGTGCTCAGATTTAAAAACGCTTCCGCGCTTGTCGACGCTCCGACAGATGTGCCGAGCAAAATAACGACAATGTACATCAGCGCGTTAGACGCTGTATCGGTAAGCTGCCTTACAACGCCGGACTCGCGGAACAGGTTGCCGAGCATCAGCATACCTACTAACGGCGCCGTCGTCGGCAGCAGCAGGCAGACAATAATCGTAACGACGATCGGGAATAAAATCTTCTCAAGCTTTGACACTGGACGAAGGTTCTGCATCTTGATCTGGCGTTCCTTTTTCGTCGTCAGCGCCTTCATAATCGGCGGCTGGATTACCGGCACCAGGGACATATACGAATAAGCCGCTACCGCGATCGGCCCCATCAGCGCCGTCTGCCCAAGCTTTCCGGCAAGGAAAATAGACGTCGGCCCGTCAGCGCCGCCGATAATGGAGATCGCTGCCGCCGCCTTATCGTTAAAGCCCATAAAGATTGCCATAAAGTAAGCCATATAAATACCAAACTGCGCCGCCGCGCCCATCAAAAAGCTGATTGGATTCGCAATCAGCGGCCCAAAGTCTGTCATCGCCCCGACGCCTAAGAAAATCAGGGACGGAAGGATAGACCATTCATCCAATGTATAAAAATAATACAGTAATCCGCCAACACCATTGCTCGTCTCTTCCGGGCTTGCCATAATATCCGGGTAAATATTGACGAGTAGCATACCAAACGCAATCGGCACAAGCAGCAGCGGCTCATAGCCTTTTGCGATCGCAAGGTATAAAAAAATACAGGCAACCAGGATCATCAGGTAGTTTCCCCATGTCAGGTTGAAAAATGCTGTCTGGTGCAGGAGATTACTCATTGTCTCTCCAACGTAACTAAGCATAGTTGTCCTCCTAATTCATTCCCACTAATTCATGGTAGCAAGCAAAGCGCCTGATTCTACCGTGTCGCCGACAGCCACTTCTATGCTTGCTACGGTGCCGTCCTGCGGTGCGACAACCGGCGTCTCCATCTTCATAATCTCCAGCACAAGAATCGGGTCGCCTTTTTTCACCTGCTTGCCGACTGCGGCTTCCAGCTTAAACACCTTGCCCGCCGCGCCTGCTTCGATTTTAATGCTGCCTGCCGCGCCAGATGCCTTTGGCGCTGCTGCCGGAGCCGGAGCTGCCGCTCTTGGCGCAGAAGCTGCTGCCACCGGAGCTGCGTTCGATGCGCCTGTTTCTTCTACGGTTACGTCATAAACATTTCCATTTACGGTAATTGTATAGCTTTTCATGTTATTTCCTCCTGTTATCAAACATATGCTCTATTTTCTTCTCTTAATCGACCGTACTACAAAGCCGTCCGCCGCAAGCGCCCCTTCGGATGCCGCGATCGCCGCCGCAATAACAGCGATTAATTCCGTATCGTCCGTCTGCGGTTCGTCCGCCTGTATTACAGGCGCAGGCGCCGCTGCCTGTACCGGAGCTTCTTCCTGTACCGGGGTATTTTTTGCTTTTGCCTTTTCCTGCAAATATGGAATCACTTTAAAGCCGTAAATAACAAAGCTGATCAGAATAAGGATCAAAAAGACGGTTCCAAGCCCCATCAGCGTGTTCATCGCCGCCTTCTGCATCTTCTCGCCAAGCGAATAATTCTCATCCAGCGTCACGCTTGTAATCTGCATATCCAAGTAGTTGTACACACAAGTCAGCGTCAGGTCACGCCCTGTAAAATCCATAAGCTGTGACGTCGTCAGCGTCTTGCCTGATTTATCCACCGACATCTCGCCAAGGCTTACAAAATCGCCGACATCTGCTTTTATTTCCTTCCACTGCTTCATCAGCCCTACGATTACGGTATCGCCGTACTGCTCATAGTAGGCGATTCCTTCGTCAATCTGCTCGTCTGTAAATTCCGGCAGGCTTTGGGCAAGGTTTTCACTCGTAGACTTAAGGTCGTCATAAGACTTGCCGTTATAGTCTACCTTCGTTGGATCTTCCCCGCAGGCTGCCACGCCAAGCAGAAGCATACACAGGCTGATGATCAGGCATAATTTTTTCTTCATATATGATCCGTCACCTTTCTACTTAGTACCATGTTTCTTATTCGGCTGGCCTACCCGTTTTGTATACAGCATCTCAACTGCCGCGATCAGGTACTTTCTCGTACCCGGATAATCGATGATGCGGTCTACATAGCCGCGCGCCGCCGCCGCGTTTACGCTGCCCTGGAGCGCTTCGTATTCCGCCGCCTTTTTTTCAATAACATCTGCCGGCTCGCCTGCATACATAATCTTCGCGGCAAGCTTCGCTTCCATCATGCCAGTCTTTGCATCCTGCCATGCATACACAAGGTCGGCGCCAAGCGATTTGGAGTTCATCACCGTATAAGCGCTTCCGTATGCCATGTCCATAATCAGGTTGACCTTTGGAACCGTTGCATTTGCAAACGCGCTCACAAGCCGTCCGACCGCTTTTGCCAGGTTTTTCTCAGAACACATCGTTGCGCGGAAGCCTTTGGCATTTGTCAGGCTGATCACAGGAATATCAAACGCGTCGCAGAACGTGACAAATTCCGCTGCCTTATTGCATCCTCTTGCAGTTAATGCAGCGTCAAATTCCTCTGTCTTTTTGCCTTCTTCATTATAAACCTGCGTACAGTTTGCCACCGCGCCGACAGTCATGCCGTTCAGTTTAATAAATCCAGCCGTCATTTCTTTTGCGTAGTCCGCCTTTGCCTCAAAAAAGAAATGGTTGTCCGAAATCTCGCTGAGCACATATCTCGGATCACCCTTCATCGTATCCAGGCTCTGGCAGGCACGGTTTAAATCGTCCATGCATTCATCGGTACATCCGCCCTCTGCGTTATTGGAAGGCAGGATGCAGACAAGCTGGCGGATCTTTGCTATGATCTCATCCTCTGTGCCTATGCCGTCGATCGTCCCTGTTTCCGCACTCTGGAACGCGGCAGAGGACGTGTCGCACTTGTCGATACGGTTGCCGTCAATCGCATTTGGAGAATTGATAAACATTTTTGCCGTATCCGCCTGTGCAAATGTAAAATCGCTCAGCGCCGGAACAACCGCAAGCCCGCCGCCGCACGTACCGAATACCGCGCTGATCTGCGGAACCATACCAGACGCCGCCGCCTGCCTGCTGTAAATCGTGCCGAACGCTTCCAGCGCATCCACAGATTCCTGCAACCGAATGCCCGCACAGTCAATCAGCCCGATCACCGGAGCGCCCATTTTCACTGCCATATCATAGGTAGCGGCGATTTTTTTCGCGTGCATCTCACCGACCGTACCGCCAAGCACAGACGCATCCTGGCTGTAGACAAATACCAGATTCCCGTCCACCAGTCCATGCCCGGTGATGACGCCGTCGGAAGGAGTATCTGTCTGCGCCAAATTGAAATCAGTGCTTCTTGCAGTAACAAGCGAACCAATTTCCATAAAGCTGTTTTCATCGACTAACTTTGCAATCCGCTGCATTGCAGAGTTATCATTACTATTACTCATTCTTTAGCCCTCCATCTATTTTGAAACTTTTCAAAAATTTCGTCAGTATAATAGTAACGCTTTTTGGGGGAATATTCAATAGAATTTTGTTAAAATTTTGCTCCGATCCAAACTTCCTTCCCGCGAAATACAAAACCATACTTTCGGATCTGTTCATTTGGAATCCCGCGTGCAATAAGCTCTGTCTCATACTTTTTTTCCTGAATCTGCTCTAAAGCCTGCCGCAATGCGTTCTGCACGGCATCCTTTCCAGCCGTTTTGTCTACCGCTTTAAATTCTAAAATCATTGCCGGCTCCTGCCGATTGACTGGCTCCAGCATCACATCATACCTGCCGGCGCCGCTTTCACGATTCGATGTGATGTGATACCTGCCTGAAAGCTTCGCGATCAATCGCTTTCTGACTGGTTCTCACCGCCGACATCGAAAAAACTGAATGTTTTGTTCGTAATCTCATTGATATTCTCATTCATCTGTGCCACGTCATCTTCTAAAAATGCCTTGACAAACCTGTCATACTGCCGATTGACAACAGAAAACCATCTGCGTACTAAAAAGGCGCACATCCAGCGCACTTCCCCATTCGTCAAGGCAAGACGATAGACCACTTCACCAGAAAACAGATCAAGCAGCCTGGAACGGTCCACAGACACAATTTTTAAATAACCGCAGGCAAGCAAGAAACTAAAAACCGCATCCTGGCAGTCTTTTAGTTCATCAAACACAATCTCCTCATGAATTACCGTTTCGATTATGCCTCCCTGCATCAATACCTCAAAATCTTCTTTCATCTCCCTGCTTCCAGCCCTGATCAATTCTCCGACCATTTTGTTGGAGCTTGTATTGACCCAATAGGGAGCGATCTCTCTTTGAGAAAGAAAATTAATCACAGACCACGGATTATAAATACAGTCTAAATCTCCAAACTTAAATCCATCATACCATTGTTTGACTGCCTCTTTTTGGCCTGTCAGTCCAAATGCTTCCAGGGCATGTAATACCTCCTCTTGTGTAAAGCCAAACGCATCTTCATACTTTCGCGACGTAGCCGTTACAACTTCCAGGTTATTCAAGTCTGAAAATACGGACTCTTTGCTGACCCTTGTGATTCCTGTCATAATTGCCCGTTCCATATATGGATTTGTCTTAAAGGCAGCATTCAGCAAGCTTCTTATAAACGCAACAAGCTCCTCCCAAAATCCTGCCAAATATGCTTCCTGCATGGGCGTATCATATTCATCCAAAAGGATCAGCACCTTTTTCCCGTAATAATGTGACAAATACCTGGATAGCTGGTGCAGCGCAGCCGCGGCAGTCACCTCGTCCATGTCAATCGACACGCTTTTAAAATATTCCTTTTCCGCTTCCGTTAATACATCGCTTTCCAGTAAAAAACGGTAGTCGGCATACAAATTTACAAAAATCTGGTTGATTCGTTTCCTTGTTTTCCAGTAACTATTTTCTTTTACTCCGGCAAACGTAAGGCTGATGACTGGATAAGTTCCCTGAAGCTTTCTGTATGTTTCCTCTTGCCAGATGCTAAGGTCCTGAAATAACGCTCCCCGACCCGCATCATTAACGGAAAAAAATTGTTCTACCATACTCATATTGAGTGTCTTTCCAAATCTCCTTGGGCGGGTAATCAGTGTGACTTTATCTCCGTTTTCCCACCATTGCCTGATAAATGCTGTTTTATCGATATAAAAATAATTTCCCTCAATGATTTCATCAAACCGGTCCAGGCCAATTGCTGCCGTTTTTGCCATTGTTAAGCCTCCTTTTGTTCTTTTCAATAGTATACAAAAAGCTGGAGGAAATCGCAAGCTGCAAAAAAACACCGGGACTGCTTTGTTTTATGCGGTGCCGGTGTTTTTAAGGTAGATGTGGGGGAGGGACGCATGTGGAGGGACGCCGGGAGAGGGGATTGGCACACCCTGGCGGCGTCCGTTCCAGAAGGCTAAGAATCCCTAAGCATCCTGCGGTTACGCTGTGGCACCGTCCGGGCGCGGCACCTAGTTTGCCCTGGCTTCCGCCAGCAGCTAAAGGTGCCGCTTGGCTTCGCCCCTGCTGTATCGGGCAGGA
>CAMUPC010000047.1 GCA_947090545.1 uncultured Eubacterium sp.
TGCTGGCGTCAGCCAGGGCGAACTAGGTGCCGCGCCCGGACGGTGCCTCAGCGTAGCCGCAGAATGCCTAGGGCTTCTTAATATTCTGGAACGGACACCAGCCGGGCGCACCAATCCCCTTTCCCAGCGTCCCCCCCCGCATCAACCTAAAATTTATAAAAATTTTACTGGAATCCCCCCTCCCACATATGTTATAGTAAATACGTATGTGTTTACGCCAAAACAAGGCTGGAAATTAAAGGAAGAAAGAAGATGGAAGCATGACAAAAATTGATATTATTTCAGGATTTTTAGGTGCAGGAAAGACGACCTTCATTAAAAAAATGATTGAGGAAGTCTTTCAGGGACAAAAGATTGTACTGATTGAAAATGAATTTGGCGAAGTCGGCATTGACGGCGGATTTTTAAAAGATGCAGGCATTGAGATCACAGAGCTGAATTCCGGCTGTATCTGCTGTTCGTTAGTCGGCGATTTTGATAAGAACCTGAAGGAAGTATTGGAGAGATTTCATCCTGACCGTATTTTGATCGAGCCGTCCGGTGTTGGGAAATTATCGGATGTGATGAAGTCTGTGATCGATCTTGAAAAAGAGCGTGATGTCAAATTAAATGCGCTTGTGACGGTTGTGAATGCGATGAAGGCTTCCAAACAGATGAAAGCATTTGGCGAATTTTTTAATAACCAGATCGAGTTTGCTACGACGATTGTACTGAGCAGGACGCAGAATGTGACGCAGGAAAAGCTGGAGCTTTGTGTGAAGCAGATGCAGGCGTTAAATGAAAAGGCGGCGATTATCACAACGCCGTGGGACGAGATTGCCGGAGAAGCTGTTTTAAAAGTAATCGAACAGAGCGATTCTATGGAGATGGAGCTGTTGGCAGAGGCGCGCCATGCGAAAGAGGCGGCGGAACATGCGCATCACCATCATGAGCATGAAGAGCACGGGCATGGACACAGTGAACATTGCGAATGCCATGAACATGAGGAACATGAGCACAGTGAACATTGCGAATGCCATGAACATGAGGAACATGGGCATAGTGAGCACTGTGAATGTCATGAACATGAGCATGACGGACATGGGCACGGGGGCAATCATGAACATGAAGCACATGAACATGGACACTGCGAATGTCATGCTCATGCGCATGAAGAGGAACATGGGCACGGCGGACATGCACATGGGCATCATCATGCAGATGAGATCTTTACAAGCTGGGGAAAAGAAACTCCGCATAAATATGAAAAAGCTGTGATTGAACATGCGTTAAAGGTGCTTTCGGAAACCGAGGATTATGGAACGGTGCTGCGGGCGAAAGGCATGGTGGAAGCAGTAGATGGGTCATGGATTTATTTTGATATGGTGCCGGGTGAATATGAGCTGCGGGAAGGGCAGCCGGAATATACGGGCAGGCTTTGTGTGATCGGCTGTAATCTGGCGCAGGAGCGGCTGTTGGAATTATTTGAGCTTGTTTAGGCAGGCGTAGAATATGCGGAGAAAGGAAGCGAAACCGTGGAGGAAATTCCAGTATATTTATTTACCGGTTTTATGGACAGCGGTAAGACGACGCTGATCCATGAGACGTTATATGACAACGAATTTGGCAAGGATGCGCGCAATCTTGTGATCTGCTGTGAGGACGGCGATGTGGAGTATGACGAAGCGAAGCTTGGGACTATTACAGGGCATCTTGTTATGATCGACAAGCAGGAAGAGCTGACCGAAGAAAAGCTGGAGCAGTTGAATGAAACGTACCGTCCGCAGCAGGTGTTTCTTGAGTATAACGGGACGTGGGAGGTCGCGCCGTTACTGGAGATGAAACTGCCTAAGGGATGGGAGATTGTGCAGTCCCTGGCGACGGTGGATGCGGATACGTTTGAACTGTATCTTGCCAATATGCGCGCAATGATTATGGAGCAGTTGTTTTCTGTGGATGTGGTGATTTTCAACCGGTGTGATGATGATACGCCGCGGGGAAAGTTCCGCAGGACGGTCAAGGCATTAAACCGCAGGGCGCAGATTGTCTATGAGCGCAAGGACGGGACGATCGACGACCGTGATATGGAGGAGCTGCCGTTTGATGTCAATGCGGATCTGATTGAGCTTTCCGATGCGGACTATGGGATCTGGTATCTGGATGCGATGGACAACCCGAAAAAATATGAGGGAAAGAGCATCCGCTTTCTGGCGCTTGTGTACCGCCCGGAGCACAAGATCAAGCGGGGGGTGTTTGTGCCGGGCCGCTTTGCGATGACTTGCTGCGAGGCGGATATCCAGTTTATTGGGTTTAAATGCAAATACGACCGGGCGGAAGAGATCGCGCACCGTGCATGGATCGATCTGACCGCAGAGGTAAAATATGAGTTTGCCATGGAGTACAGGGGCAAAGGGCCGGTGCTGTATCCGGTTTCTATTAAACCGGCACAAAAACCGGAGGATGAGCTTGTGTATTTTTCATAGAAGGTTGTTATGCCAAACAGGAGAAAAGGATAAGATGGAGGTTGAGTATGTTTCCAATCGTGAAAAAAGAGTTGTTGGCAGATAAGATTTATCTGATGGTGGTCAAAGCGCCGCGTGTCGCAAAATCGTGCCTGCCTGGGCAGTTTGTCATTGTCAAGATGGACGAAAAGGGCGAGCGTATCCCGCTTACGATCTGCGATTATGACCGTGCAGAAGGGACAGTGACAATCGTATTCCAGACAGTCGGGTATTCGACGGAGCGGATGGAGAAGCTGGATGTCGGCGACAGCTTCCGTGATTTTGTAGGCCCGCTCGGATGTGCGTCTGAGATTTGTGAGGAAAAAAACCTGGAGGAAACAAAGAAAAAGCATATCGTATTTATCGCCGGCGGTGTGGGGACGGCTCCGGTTTATCCGCAGGTAAAATGGCTCAAGGAGCATGGCGTGGAATGCGATGTCATTATGGGCGCGCGCAATAAAGACCTGCTGTTTTATGTAGAGGAAATGCGCGCTGTGGCGACGAACCTGTATGTGACTACGGATGACGGCACTTATGGTTTCCACGGCATGGGCACCGACCAGCTCCAGGCGCTGGTGGATGAAGGAAAGATATACGATCACTGCGTAGCGATCGGGCCGATGATTATGATGAAGTTTGTCAGCCTTTTGACAAAAAAACTGGAAATACCGACGATTGTATCGATGAATCCGATTATGGTAGACGGCACGGGAATGTGCGGTGCGTGCCGCCTGATTGTTGGAGGGAAAGTGAAGTTTGCATGTGTGGACGGGCCGGAATTTGACGGGCACCAGGTAGATTTTGACCTTGCCATGAAGCGCCAGCAGCAGTATAAGACACAGGAAGGAAGAGCAATGCTAAAGCTTACGGAAGGGGCAACCCACCACGGCGGATGCGGAAATTGCGGAGGTGACAACTAATGGATGTGATGAAAAGAGTACCGATCAAGGAGCAGGAGCCGAGCGTTCGTGCAGCAAATTTTGAAGAAGTGTGCCTTGGCTATTCCAAGGAAGAGGCAATGGAAGAAGCTTCCAGGTGCTTAAACTGCAAAAATGCGCAGTGCGTCAAGGGATGTCCGGTAGGCATTGATATCCCGGCATTTATCCAGCAGGTAAAGGAAGGCAATATTGAAAAATCCTACCAGGTCATCGCAGAGTCATCCGCGCTTCCGGCGGTCTGCGGCAGAGTCTGTCCGCAGGAATCGCAGTGCGAAGGCAAATGTATCCGCGGCATCAAGGGCGAACCGGTATCGATTGGCAAACTGGAGCGTTTTACCGCTGACTGGGCAGGGGAAAACGGCATTCAGCCTGCGCCGGCTGCGCAGAAAAATGGCAGGAAGGTCGCAGTAATCGGCTCTGGCCCGGCTGGGCTTACGTGCGCAGGGGACCTGGCAAGGCTTGGCTATGACGTCACGATCTTTGAAGCACTGCACGAGGCAGGCGGCGTCCTTGTATACGGCATCCCGGAATTTCGTCTGCCAAAGGAACGCGTGGTCGCACAGGAAGTAGAAAACGTAAAATCACTCGGCGTCAAAATCGAGACAAACGTCGTAATCGGAAAAGCGGTGACGATCGACGAGCTAATGGAAAAAGAAGGATTTGAAGCGGTATTTATCGGCTCCGGCGCCGGGCTGCCGAAGTTTATGGGCATCCCTGGCGAACAGGCAAACGGCGTATTTTCCGCAAATGAATTTTTAACCCGCAACAACCTGATGAAATCTTTTAAGGACTATGACACACCGATATCCGAAGGCAAGAAGGTCGTTGTTGTCGGCGGCGGCAACGTAGCGATGGATGCGGCAAGGACAGCGCTGCGTCTCGGCGCCGAAGTACATATCGTTTACCGCAGAAGCGAAGCAGAGCTTCCGGCAAGAGTAGAAGAAGTACATCATGCGAAAGAGGAAGGCATTATTTTTGACCTGCTCCAAAATCCGCAGGAGATCCTGGTAGATGAAAACGGCTGGGTCAAAGGCATCCGCATTATCAAAATGGAGCTCGGCGAACCGGATGAATCCGGCAGAAGAAGGCCGGTGGAAATTCCTGGCTCCGAATATGAGATCGAATGTGACACGGTCATTATGTCTCTGGGCACATCGCCAAACCCGTTAATCTCTTCCACGACAAGCGGCCTGGATACAAACCGTTGGCAGTGCATCGTGGCAGAAGAAGAAAACGGACAGACATCCAAGCCAGGCGTATTCGCAGGCGGAGACGCCGTTACCGGCGCGGCTACTGTAATTCTTGCGATGGGAGCTGGAAAAGCGGCGGCAAAAGGGATTCATGAATATCTGACAAAGAAATAGTAAGAAAACTGTAAGGACAGCCTGGAATGTACAAAATTACATGCCAGGCTGTATTTGCTGTTTTAAAAATGGGACGACTAAATGGCAGCAGAAGAATACAGATATTCGCAGGCTTCTTCTTTGGTCAGATGAAACCGCTCGATCACACTGTTTAATATCGTTTCGTCCGAATGCCCGTCCTCACGGCGGATTTCGATGTATTCTAAGATTCTGCCTTTGATTTCGCCTTTTGCCTGTCCTTTTACCTCGCCCCTGGCTTCTCCAACGGCGATTCCCTGATTTAAAATGCGCCTTGCTTCAGTATCTAAAATTCGTCCACCCATAACACTTTTCACTCCTTCCTTAATATTGGAATATTTTTTAGCAAAGTTTCTGACAACTTTTTGCGTCATGTCAATTAAGGTAATTTTGATAAATTCCGTAATGTCCCCGGATGCCCTTAGTTGTTCCAGCCTGCTTTTGATCGATAAAAATTCCTGTTTTAAAGCCGAAAGCTGGTCAGGGTTTTGGTTCAGCGCGTCTAATTGCCCGTCATAATGAAAAATATAAAACGGGAGCAGCAAAAGCAGCTTTTTCTCAAAGATGGTGTCCAGGGAATAGTTTCCAAGCTTCATAACAGCAACCTCATACCCGATCGAGCCGCCGGGAGTCTGAATATTGATCCGCAGCTTGTCTGGCAGAGACTTTGGATATTTCAGGTACAGGATTGCTGAATGCGGAAAGGATACCGTCAATGAGCCGCGTTCCAATACAGCATCATCCAGCGCCGCCTGGGAAGCATATTCAAAGATACGGATCAGGATCGAAGCGTCGCTGTCAGACTGGCACTCCCAGTGGTAATTTTTGAAGAAAGCCTCTTGAATGGTAAACAGGGCATCGCTGACACGCTTTTGCTGTATCCCGTCCGGCTGGTTTAAAAAGTGCTCGTTGGAAGAGAAGGATACTGTGGCATCAGCAGAAAACTGCTCATGAAATACTTCGTTTACCAGAGGAATTAAAAGGCTTTTACAGTCGTGTACAACGGTTTTAAACGCGTCGTCATAAGGTGTATTTTCAGCCAAAGGGTTCACCGCCGTTCTTTTTATAAAATAAGTTGGTAAAATGGTATTGCTGTATAGCTCTATTGTATCATAGAATGAATGAAATGTCACGGTAAATTTTACAAATCATAAGACGAGAGAAGCGTATTGTTAGATTTTTTATGGAAATGCTGCTGGGTACTTGTTATAATGGATAAAAAGTATTGGATAGAGGATGGAAGGAGTTTAGAGAAATGGATATGCAAAAAAAGAAACTTCCGATCGGCATTGATAATTTTGAAAAGCTTCGTTTGGAGGATTTTTTATGCTTTAGGGACGCTGGGAGAGGGGATTGGCACGCCCTGGCTGCGTCCGTTCCAGAAGATTAAGAATCCCTAAGCATCCTGCGTGACGTTGTGGCTCCGTCCGGGCGCGGCACCTAGTTCGCCCTGGCTTACGCTAGCAGCTAAAGGTGCCGCTTGGCTTCGCCCCTGCTTTGGTTCAGCAGGGTGCAAAGGGATTCTAAATCTTCTTCCAAAGCCGCAGCCAGGGCGGACCAATCCCCTCTCCCGGCTGGTTATCGAAAGTTTTATAAAAGATTCGATCGAAATTTATTTAGATTAGATTCAAAAAGACGGGGCATTTGTTCCTGTCTTTTTTGTGTGGTAAATGGTTCTTAGTTAGTACATTTTTTATGATATTGATAAAGAGAGTGGAGATTGCGGAAGCGTTTTTACGGGGGATTTTGCAGTATGGGGTTAAAAGACAGGCGGATATAGGAAAACATAACTTTTTGTTAGGAATTGTTATTTTAAAACTGTTCTATTAGTACTTGTTTGTATATAAAATAATGCCTGTAAGTATTCTATTCGGTTTTTATATATTTTGCAACCCTAAACCTAAATTTTGTAATTATCAGCCAATAATCTCTCTTGATATTTCTATAAAAATATATAAAATTCACAAAAAACAATCTATTTTTGTCTATCTTTAAGTTTAAAAGCGGATTTTTAGATCTTATTACTATTTTCTCTTCTTATGATTTTGTACAAAAACCATGCAGCCCTTGTCCTGTGCTGGTTTAACAGATCAAACTACAATAGAAACCCATAACAATTCCTAACAAAAAGTTATGGATTCAAATTGTAGTCTGTTTTTGGGAAGGGAATTGTAAAAAGGCGCCAGGAAACGTTTGTCAGAAGAAAAGCAAAAAGAACTTCCACAAAACGCTTGTCAGAAGAAAAGCAAAAAGAACTTCCGCAAAACATTTCACATAAACAGGCAGGGACATTTTTCAAAAAGCGCTATGAAAGGAAAGGCAGGATATGCATGGATTGGATTATGCAAAAATGGGGACAAGAATCCGCCAGCTTCGCAAAGCAAAAGGCTGGTCACAGGACAGGCTTGCAAAACAATGCGGCATCAGCCTGAATTTTATGGGGCATATCGAGCGCGGCACCAGGAAGATGAGTATGGATACGTTTGTCAGCCTGTGCAGGGAGCTGGAGACGGATGCCGACGCGCTGCTTTGGGGTACGGCGCAGCCTTTTGGGACGACGGCGCAGGGAATGTGGGGATGCCGGGGACAAGCTGATGATGACAGCTATGCGATGTATATTCAGATTATGAAGTCAGTCGCGGAGATTATGAAAAGCAAGGAAAACCTATGAAAGTAACACAACTGTTTAAAATCTACTGGCCGGACAATGGCGGCGGGATTGCTAAGGTAATGGAAAGCATCGCGGAATGCCTGCCGGGATGTGAGCATCAGGTGATTGTCTGCCAGGGGAATAGAAAAAGGAAGAGCGTGGCTGAATCATACCGCGGCGTGCTCGTGCGCAGGTGCAGGCAGTTGTTTACTGTGGCGTCGACACCGGTGTCGATTGATTTTCTGCGCCAGGTTAAAAAATATACGAAGGATGCGGATGTTGTGATCTGTCATTTTCCATATCCGATGGCGGACCTTGCGGTTCTGCTTGGGATGCCTGGGAGACGGATTATTGTGTGGTGGCATTGTGGATTTGAGAAATATGCATGGCTGGCGCCGTTTTATCGTCCGCTTGCAAGGCATACGCTGAAAAAGGCGGATATGATCTTGGTTTCTTCAGAAGGGAATGTGAAAAATTCTGGGCTGCTTCTGCCGTTTCGGGAGAAGTGCAGAGTGATTCCTTTTTGTGTCAGCGATTCGTACCTGCAAAGAGGAAAAGCACATGCGGCAGGTTTGTGGGAGAGCGCAGGGGTGCCAAAAGAACGGGAAATGTGCGGGCGCAGTCAAAAAGAGGTTTGTATCCTGTTTATCGGCAGGCTGGTGTGGTACAAAGGCTGTGATATTTTGCTGAAAGCATTTGCCGGGATGAAGCAGAAAAACTGCCGACTTGTCCTGATTGGCAGCGGTGTACTGGAGATGGAATTAAAACGGCTTGCCGCTTCGCTGGGGCTTTGGAAGGTGGAATTTCTGGGGATGGTGACAGAAGAAGTGAAAATGCGCCAGCTTGAGCGGTGTGATTTTCTGGTGCTGCCTTCTGTCTCCAAGGCGGAAGCATTCGCGGTTGTCCAGCTTGAGGCGATGGCTTTTGGGAAGCCGGTGATTAATACAGCGCTGCCTAGCGGCGTGCCGGATGTCAGCGTCGATGGGGTGACGGGGATTACGGTGCAGCCAGGGAGTGTGCGGGCGCTTGCCAGGGCGATGGATACGCTTGCCAGGGATCAAAAGCTGCGCAGGAAGTATGGAAGGAATGCGCTGCAAAGGGTGCAGGCAGAGTATACGCAGCGAAAAATGCAGCAGAGGTATCAGATGCTGTTTCAGCAAATTTTATCACATGGGAAAGCAGCATATATTGAGAAAGAATCATTTTAAATCAAACGAAAGGAATGCCCCATGAAGATTGCATTTGACGGGCAGTTATTACTAAAAGGAGATAAAACAGGAATTGCATGGAATGCTCATAATATGATTTTAGAACTTGTGAAGTATCCAGAACTGGAATGTACGATCCAGTGTTTTCGCACCCCTTTGATAGAGAGGCTGGAAGAATATCAAAAAGCCGGGTGTAACATAGAATACTGTACCTGGTTTGAACATTCGTTATATAAGATGCTTTGGGCAGTGCTTCCAGTTCCGTATCGCTTGTTTTTCCATACAAAACCAGAAATCACACAATTTTTTAATTTTACAATACCACCTGGCGCTAGAGGAAAAAGGGTTGTATTTATCCATGATATGGCGTATCAATCTTGCCCCGATACAGTTAATAAAAGGACAAGGGTATGGCTGGAAATAAGTATGAAAAATACGTGTAGGCGAGCAGATCATATTTTAACAGTTTCCGCATTCAGTAAAGAGGAAATTCTCAAATATCTGCCAGTATCCAAAGAGTGTGTAAGTGTCGTACCAAATGCAGTCGATCATGCACTTTATCATACGGGCTATCATAAACAGCAGATACAGAAGCTTTTAGAGAGATACGGAATTGGACAAGATTATTTTCTTTATCTGGGAACGATAGAGCCAAGGAAGAATCTGGAAAGGTTAATTAGTGCTTATGAAGATCTGTGCAGGAATAGATGTGATGCGCCTCAGCTAGTAATTGCTGGAAGGAAAGGATGGATGTGTGAACAAATCTATGTGAAAGCACAGAATCTTTTGTTAAAAAATAAAATCATATTTACGGGTTATATAAGACAGGAAGACAGTCCTATTTTGTTAAACGGCGCTAGGGCATTTGTATTTCCGTCTCTTTATGAAGGATTTGGAATGCCGCCGTTGGAAGCTATGGCGTGCGGGACGCCAGTGATTACATCCAATACGACTGCTTTGGCAGAAATAGCAGGGAATGCGGCTGTTTTGGTCGATCCATACAGTGAACAAGAAATTAGCAGGGCTATGGAGAGAATGATCGAGGAAGATGCATTGAGGGAAGCGCTAAGGGTACAAGGATTGAAACGAGCAGCTGACTATTCGTGGAAAAAATCTGCTGAGGCATTGCTGTATATTTATCAGAATTTGTGTAAGGAATAAGCAGGTCAATCGCAGATTTTTAAGAAAATAAACAGGGGAATATGGGTGTACAGGACGTTATGATAGAAAGAATAAGAGAGATATATGCTTACCGTGAAATGATCGTTTCACTTGTAAGAAGAGACTTAAAAGGAAGATATAAAGGATCTGCATTAGGGTTTTTTTGGACTTTTTTGAATCCGCTTTTACAGCTTGCAGTATATACAATGGTATTTTCGACGATTATGAGATCGGATATTGAGGATTACTATTTGTTTTTATTTGTGGCGCTGATACCATGGATTTTTTTTGGAACATCGCTGACAGGCGGTTCTAGTTGTATTCTGGCGCAGCAGGATATGGTGAAAAAAATATATTTTCCGCGGGAAGTACTTCCAATTGCTTTTGTTACAAGTCAGTTTGTCAATATGCTTCTTAGTTTTATTGTGATTTTTATTGTCTTGTTGTTTGCGGGATATGCGTTACAGCCCGAAGCAATTTTGGGACTGCCAGTTGTTATGGCGGTAGAGTATCTTCTTTCGCTTGGGTTTACATTGATTATGAGTGCGGTAACTGTATATATCCGTGATTTGGAATATATATTGGGGATTATTTCGATGGCATGGCAGTTTTTAACACCTGTTATGTATGCTATTGACCAGGTTCCTGAGGATATGCGGTGGGTATTTTGGATGAATCCAATGACGTATGTGATAACGGCTTATCGAGATATTTTATATTATGGAAAAATACCGAAACTGGAAACGTTATTGTCCGCAGCACTGCTTGGGATAGCTATGCTTTTGCTTGGATGGAGAGTATTTTATCGTTTACAAAGACGTTTTGCTGAGGAATTATAGAATGAAACAAGAAAATGCAATTGAGGTTGACAATGTAGTAAAAAAATTCAGGGTCTATTTAGACAAAGGCAATACACTGAAAGAAAAAACACTTTTTCAAAGAAGAAGAAAATACGAAGAGCGTATTGTACTTAATGGAATCTGCTTTGAAGTAAAAAAGGGAGAAGCAGTTGGATTGATTGGGCATAATGGATGCGGAAAAAGTACAACGTTAAAGCTTTTAACTAAAATTATGTATCCTGACAGCGGGAACATCGACATGTGCGGACGTGTTTCCAGTTTGATAGAATTGGGAGCTGGATTCCATCCAGATATGAGTGGGAGAGAAAACATTTATATTAATGCATCGATTTTTGGACTGACTAGGCGGGAAATTGATGCACGGATTGGAGATATTCTTGCATTTTCTGAATTAGAGCAGTTTATTGACCAGCCAGTAAGGACATATTCGTCAGGAATGTATATGCGTCTCGCATTTTCTGTAGCAATTAATGTAGATGCGGATATTTTACTGATTGATGAAATCCTGGCAGTTGGCGATGCAGGATTTCAGGCGAAATGCTTTCAGAGAATGGAGGAAATCAAAGCAAATGGGACAACGATTGTAATCGTGTCACATGCGCTTGGGCAGATTGAACAGATCTGTGACCGTTCTTTGTGGATTCATGAAGGAAGGATTCGGATGGTTGGAAATCCAAAAGAGGTACACTTGAAGTACTTGGATGATTATGAAGAAACAAAAACAGGAAATTGCAGAACAAGATGAGCAGTGTAAAAGAAGATAACAGAATGCAAAATGCAGGAAAGAGACAAAATATGGAAAATGATTTACAGCTTGAGATTGAACAGCTTATTAAAAATATGCAAAAAGAAATTAAAGAGGAAGGGCATACTTTTGAGGAGACCATCTATTTTGAAGAAGAGGCATTTTTTCAGGAGGGCGGGCAGCCAGATGTCAACGAGGAACGGGTGTTTATTCCTGATCCGCATCTGCATTATGACCATCCATTGAATTCTTCTAAAAAGAGCATCCGTAGAGTTGTTATTTTTGTAAAAAGATTGATACGTAAAACGATTCGGTTTTTAATTGTACCTATCTTAGATGAACAGGCAGGATTTAACTATAGTGTAAAAGCGGAAATGGAACGGTTGGATAAAATACTTGCTGTGCAGGAGAAACGATTAAGAAGACTGGAGAAACGAAGAAAGGAACTGTAAATGAAGATTGTACAGGTATTAGATTATTTTGCAGATGGCAATGGGGTAGCGAATTGTGCAGTTATGTATTACGGGATGACGTTAAAACTTGGGGTAGAAAGTGTGGTAGTGGCTAGACTGATTGAACAGAAAAAACCATATGTAAAAACAATCGATTATTTAGACGAATTGAATGAAAATGATATTGTGATGTACCATATGTGTATTGGGACACCTTTAAATCGTATTATTTGCAGTTATACGTTTCAAAAGGTGCTGGTTTATCAAAATATTACTCCGCCGTCCATGATGGAAAGATATGATGTTGCGGTTGCTTTGGCATGTCGGGACGGGCTAGAACAGCTTGCTGCTATGAGAAATAGCTTTTCTATCTGCTTGGTCATGTCAGAGTTTAATAAGCAGGATTTAATACGGTATGGATATAAGAAAGAGTGTATTACAGTGATACCGCCTTATATTGCGAAGGATGACTATTCTAAGCCGCCAGATAAAAAAACAATACAAAAATATAGTGACGGATGGGTAAATATTATTTTTGTAGGCAGGATTTCTCCAAATAAAAAACAAGAAGACTTGATTCGGATTTTCAGCTATTATAAAACACATTGCAATCCAAAGTCGCGGTTAGTTCTTGCAGGAGGCGGGGAAGGAAAGTATTACGATCAATTATTGCAGTATGTAAAAAAAATAGGTATCAGGGATGTAGTTTTTACGAACCAGATTTCTTTTGCAGAGCTGATGGCAGTTTACCGCACTGCGTCGATATTTTTGTGTGCAAGTGAGCATGAAGGTTATTGTATCCCCTTAATCGAGGCGATGCACTTTCAGATTCCGGTAATTGCATATGATGCATGTGCAGTTAGGGATACAATGGGTGGAGCCGGTATTTTGCTAAAGGAAAAAGATCCTATACTGGTCGCAAAAATTATCCATACAGTTTGCTCAGATCAGATATTGCGGGCAAGGATTGTCAAACAGCAGACAGAGTATATCCAATCGTTATCAGAAGAGCAGGTCTTTGCAAAATATAAAAAATGGGTTAAGGGGGTGTGTAGGAGATTAAAAGAGGAACCTGCCAACGTATGTATTAAAAATAAATTTCATCATCCATATAATGTTGTAATGGCAATCAAAGCGGCAGATTGGAAAATTGCAAAACGAAACCTGGAATATATCCGAAAATACCTGGAGCCGAAGCAGATTGTAATTATATCGTCTGCAAAAATGAGAGAATTGATAGAACCAGAGGATGAGGTCGTATTTTTAGATGAAGATAAGCTGTGTCAAGGGCTGTCGTTTGATAGCATACGAACATTTTTTGCTGGAAAACAGATGGGATTATCTCTTACAGGATGGTATTTGCAGCAGTTTTTAAAATTGGCATATGCATTTGTATGCAGGGATGAATATTATCTTGTTTGGGATGCAGATACGGTTCCATTGCATAAAATATCTATGATCGAACAGAAAACAGGTACGCCGTATTTTGATATGAAGCCAGAATATATCAGAGAATATTTTAATACGATTTATGATCTGACTGGCATGAAAAAAGTAGAGCCAGAATCTTTTATAGCGGAACATATGCTGTTTTGTACCAGAATTGTTAGACAGATGATTATGTATATCGAGCAAAATCCGTTTGTGTACGGCAGAAAATTTTTTGAAAAAATTTTAAATGCAGCGGATTACAGCAGCAATGTATTTGCGTTTTCTGAGTTTGAATTGTATGGCACTTTTTGTCAGTATGTGTATCCCGGCATGTATAAAAAAAGACATTTGCGTTCGATGCGCTGTGGAAAGATGTTTTTAGGAGATGCACCGCGCAGAGAAGTATTAGAGTGGGCAGCTAGAAAAAAGGATGTGATTTCTTTTGAATATCCGCAGATGGTGATTGAGCGGAGCAAAAGGTTGTCAGAATCTAAAAAATTTCGTGAACGTTATAGTGTTAATGACCTGATGAAAAGAATTTATGTGTTGGATTGCCTGACATTTCCAGAATGGCTGCAACAGGAAAAAGATGCATTACGAATGGATTATCTGTGGGTAAAGGATGCAGCTTACTTAAGTTCAGATGATTTTTATAGGCTGCAAAAAACAGCGAAGACGGGTGAAAGGTTTGTACTGTTTGGAGAAAGTGAACAGGCGTATCTTCTGGGAACTTTTTTTGCATGGAATGGATTTCAAGTATTATTGGTAGACCAGAATTTCCATTCGGATAAAATTAAAAATATGAGGAAATACTGGGGATTTCAGGCGATTTTTCAATGTATGTATGGGAAAAATCTTAAGATTGTTTCCAAGCTGGCAGAAGCAACGACGTATCCGTATGCTTTCTTTTTTTCAAAGAATTTCGCGCAATATGAGATGAATCAAGAGTTTGTAAAAGATGCAGAACGAGTGCTGATAATGGAAGGAAAAAAAGCTGTATGTGAGGAGAAACTGTTAAGTAAGTCAGAACATATGGTATGGATGCATCTGTCTTTGAGAAAGAAAGATATACTTCTTTTGGGAAAACAGAGCCTTCAGGCTGAAATATGGGAAAAAAATGGGAGTAGGCAGTATACAGTGACTCGTTTTCTAAAAAAGCAAATGCAGGTAAAGGAATTTACAGATGCAGAACAATTTTTGCTTCATACAAAAAACATAGAACAGTATGAAGAAGAGCTTGCTATGCTGAAAGAAAAATACGGGATAAAATCATAGGGGAGAATTATGAAATGAAGGAAGAAAAAGTGCCGCAGTTTCTCACAGATGCTATGGACAGGCTGGATCAGGCAATTGAAGACAACAGAAACCTATTTCAGAATAATTTACAGCAGGTGCGCATGGCTCTTTCCAGTACGGTGCAGATAGGAGACAGTCTCAGGCATCAAAATGAAATCAATGCATTGTTCGTAAATATGATTCGGGATCTGGAAAGGCTGCAGATATTTTTATCAGAGAAGGCTTATGTCAGAGGACAGATAGATTTGGCGGCAAAGCAGGATGGAAATACAAACGGGCTGGATGCTCTTGATGCCAGTAGCGTAAAACTTTTATTAAATATGGCAAACAGCCCGCTTTATGATCCTGACAGAAGCAGCCCGTGTATCGTACAGGTTGTTTCTGTGCTTAATTATGGGGATGCGGTTGGCAATGATGTACTTGCAATCAAACGTGCCTTGGAAGAAGAAGGTTATCTGACAGCGGTTTATACGGCTCATATTCATAAAAAAATCAAAGAAAAAAATGTATTTGATATTCAGTATTTACCACAGTTAAAGGAAGATGATATTATCATTTATCATTTTGCCGCAGAAGATCCTTTTGCAGAAAAAATCAAGAATTTAACATGCAAAGTTGTTTTAAGATATCACAATGTAACACCCCCTGTATATTTTCGTGATTTTGATAAACAGGCAGAGAAGGCTACCAGAAATGGGATCGCGCAGGTGAAAAGCATGGCGGCATATGTAGACTATGGGATGGCAGTTTCCCAGTTTAACAGACAGGATTTATTTTGTATGGGATATCAATGCCCAATCAAGACAGTGCCTGTTTTGATTCCTTTTTCAGATTACAGGAAGGAACCTGAGCAGGAAGTCTTGAAGCAATATAAGGATGGAAGGACAAATATTATTTTTGTTGGCAGAGGTGTTCCAAACAAGAAAATTGAAGATGTGATTGTGTGCTTTTTGGCATATAAAAAGATTTATGATGCTCGTGCCAGGTTGTTTTTGGTTGGTAATTATGATAAAAAAGGCAGATATTTTGCCCATTTGAAGAAATTTTTTAAGGGGGGGGTAATTCTGATATTATCTTTCCGGGACACATTTCTTTTGCGCAGATGTTAGCATATTATAAAATTGCGGACGTGTTTTTGTGTATGAGTGAACATGAGGGATTTTGCGTACCGTTAACAGAAGCAATGTTTTTTGAGATACCAGTTATTGCATATAACAGCGCAGCCGTTTCAGAAACACTTGGAAAAGCAGGAATACTGATGGATGACAAAGAGCCAGATAAAGTGGCTTTTCAGATACATAAAGTTGTTACGGAGCCAAAAGTACGTGAAGAATTAATCGAATATGGAAAAGAACGGCTTAAGGATTTCCAATACGAGACAGTGAAAGGACAGATTATGAATTTTTTAAAGATTGTAACAGAGGAGAGTGCAAGTTATACAAACGTAGGAGATTCCAGATAATGAATCGATTGGATAAAATAAAAAAGAGGCATATTTTGTTAGTATTTGTCATGATGCAGCTTGGATTTATTCTGGTGATAAATTTGACGAAATCTTATCAGTTTTTAGATTATGATTCAGCGTTAACTATCCGGCATGGATGGGAGATGTGGAAACATGGATTGTTTTTAAAGGATTGGGGATATTTTTCTACAATAGAAATTGACTGTGCAGGTTTTTTTGCGTCAGGGCTTTATATTTTAACAGGAAACCTAAATTTGTCTACAGCGCTTGCACATTTGAGCAGCTATGCGGCAATGGTGTATGTTTTATACGATCTGCTGCATCATTTGGGTGGAAAAAATGTTTTAGAAAAAGTATTACTGTCTGTTTTATTGATCTACACACCATATTCGTTCGGTCAGTTGGAATGGTCAAATATGATGTTCGTATCAATTGGAGCATATGAATATAGGGTTTTGCTTATGTTTGTATTGATCGATATTTTTGTGATGTGTGAAAAGAGAATTTATACAGTTAGATTTTATGGAGTGTTTCTGGCTGGAGTAATTTTAAACTTTTGGATATCGATGTCTACAGGTAACTATGTATTATTTATGATACTTGTGCCAATTGCTTTGAAATTTTTTGTTGATGCTATTAGAAAAGAGGAGTTTGACGTATGGAATCGTCGAAACATCATCTTTGTTTTTCATGCTTGTGTTAGTATTGCAGGATGGAGAATAAGGAATCATTTTGTGGGAGTATCTCATAGAAATAATTTATCGCTGATTGCAGCTTCTGAGTTTTTTACGAATGCACAAAACTGTGTTACAGGAATTTTTTCATTGTTTGGAGGATTAGCAGGCAGTGATAGTATCCAGCTTTTTTCTGCTAATGGCATTGTAGTTTTGATACGGTTTTCTTTTATTTTTGTTTGCCTGATTTATATGATTGGCAAAATTATTCAGTATCTAAAAAAAAGAACGGATGACAGCCTACTTGAGTATGTTATATGTTATGCGTTTGTGCATCTGATGCTTCTGGTGCTTACGAAGACAAGTTATGGGACATTTTTTGAATATCGTTACCATATTTTATGGTGTTCTTTAATGCTTATCTATATAGCTACACATATGCTATGGGAAAAAAGAGAGCAAAATAGGTGGTTGCATAATTGCATATCTGGCGGAATGCTGGCGGGGATCTTAGTAATCCATGTATGGGGCGGCAAAGTATGCAGCATGGATATAAAAGAAAATGAGTTTTTAAAAGATACGATAAAGTTAGCCGGCGAATCAGGTGTACAAACCATTTATTTTTATAATTTGCCTCATTATGCACATATTCTGCGTGCAGTAAAGCCAAGCCTATATTGTGTCAATGTATCTGCTGAAGAAAATGAAGTACCGCAGGTTTCAGCTATTGGAGATTTTTATATGTATTATACAGATATTGCTCAAGCGGGCACGGAGAATATTTTTATCTGTACCACTGCGGAATTTGAATCATTGCCTGCTTATATACAAGATTCGTATATGATATTTTGTCAGATGGAGGGAGACTATTGTGCTTATTATTCAAAAATGAATTATTGGGATGGCTCTTCTGGACTTCCTTATGCAAGTGTTGCGTGCAGCACAGACCTGCCTTTTTCAAAAGGATATACGTATACGGGGGAAATAAGTGGAGATGGTGCTGTCGTGTTGCAGAAACAGGATGAGGGGTATATTTTCTGTGGTCCCAATACACAATCTGTAGCAGGAAATTATGATATTTCACTGCAATACGAGATGGAGACTGAGGGGCAGGGAGACTGCTTCTTTGAAGTTGTAACTGTTCAGGGAGAAACAGTGTTGGCAAAAGAGGTGCTTTGTGAAAAGTCAGGCAGTGTGGTTTTGGAGGATGTACAGATTGCCGAAGGACAGGATATACAAATACGTCTATGGAAAGATTACGATATTGTTGTAAGAGTGAAGAGCATAAATTATGAAAGAAATTTTTTCTTGTGATTTTTGATGTAAGATAAAAAATGTAAACAAAAGGGAGAAAATAAGATGGAAATTAATCAATTATTACAGTCTTATCCACGTAGAAGAGAGAAGTTGCCGGAAGAATACCAGCGCATATATACAAAACACTATAAAGAAAACAGGGATGGAAAAACAACAATTTCAAATTTATCGAAAAGAATGGAATACTGGATGCATAAGAAGGTTGCAAAATCATCATCACCAAAAAGTAAGACTTTGGAATTGGGGGGGGGTACTTTAAATCAACTGGACTTTGAACGAACAGATATTTATGATGTCGTAGAACCATATAAAGAATTATTTTATAGGTCACCAAATCTTTCTTATATAAGGAAGATTTATTCTGATATTACAGAAATAAAAAATGAAAAATATGACAGGATTATTTCAATTGCTTGTTTGGAACATGTGGAGGATTTACCGGAAATGATAAGGCTTAGTGTTAACTTGTTAAAATCTGGAGGAAAAATGTGTGTTTCAATTCCAAACGAGGGAAGATTTTTGTGGAAATTTGCTTATACGATAACAACGGGAAGAGAGTTTCATAAACGATATGGGCTGGATTATGAGAAAATTATGCGTTATGAACATCTAAATACGGCAGATGAGGTTGAGATGATATTAAAATATTATTTTAGGAACGTTAAAGAATCGTTATTTGGAATCAGCAAGAGATTTGCATTTTACAGATACTATGAATGTGACACACCTAGAAAGGAGCAAAAAAATAATGAACAGGACTATGACGAATAAAATTAACTATATTTTAGATCATTGGTTGCCGCCCGCAATTAGAGATAGTAAATGGTTGATGGGTATTGCCTTTTATCTGGTTTTTGGAGAGAAATACCGGTATTATATGACTTTTAAAGAGAGTTGCTGTTATTTAGAAGAAAAAGAGATTAACCGTTATTATGAACGATTGGCAGATACCTTTATTGATCGCGAGACAGACTTAAATCAGGGATGTATAAAGTTTATATGCAAACATATAAAAGGAACAAAAATCTTAGATGCTGCTGCAGGAAAAGGTTATCTTGTGAAATTGCTGCAAAAAACGCAAGGGGGGGGTACCTTGATATTAGTGCTGTAGATCTTGTTTTACCAAGCCAAAGAGTGGAGGGAATTCATTATCAGGAAGCTACGTTAACAAAACTGCCTTTTGCAAATCATTCTTTTGACACAGTGATCTGTACCCATGCATTGGAGCATATCAAAGATTGTCATTGTGCACTAGAGGAATTAAGGCGAGTTTGTAGAAAAAGGCTAATTATAGTATTACCAAAACAGCGAGAATATCAATATACCTTTGACTTGCATATTCATTTCTTTCCTTACAAATACAATGTTCAAAAATTTTTAAATAATGAAAAAGCACGAATATTTGAAGTGGATCATGATTGGATTTGTGTAGAAGATGTTTTGCAATAAAATTGCTGGCTGTTTAGGAAAATTGACTGCGAAGGAGAATATAAGAAATGCTGTCGGTAATTATACCAGCTTATAATGAAGAAAAAATGATATGGAAAAGCAGTACAGTGATCAAAAAACTGTTGCAGAAGGAACAGATTGATTATGAAATCATTTTTGTAGATGATGGTTCCATAGATGCAACTTGGAAGGAAATTAACAATGTGTGTTTGCAAAATCCGGCTGTACGGGCATTATCCTTTTCCAGAAATTTTGGGAAAGAAGCTGCAATGTTTGCCGGATTAGATTATGCAAAGGGAGATTGTTGTGTGATTATCGACTGTGATTTGCAGCATCCGCCAGAGGTAATTTTAAAGATGTATCGTTTGTGGCAGGAAGGCTATGAGGTTGTGGAAGGGATAAAAGCATATAGAGGAAAGGAAAGCATATTACATAAGTTTGCGGCGAGAAGTTTTTATCGCATAATGAGTGCTGCTACAGGTATCGATATGTCAAAGGCATCTGATTTTAAATTACTTGATAGAAAAGTGGTAAATGTACTTTTAGCTATGCCTGAAAAGCAGGTATTTTTTCGAGCATTGTCATCATGGGTAGGATTTAAAAGTACGACTGTCGAATTTCAGGTAAGGGAGAGAGAAGCTGGAAAAACAAAGTGGTCTGCTGTTGCTTTGGTGAAATATGCATTCAATAATATTTCATCTTTTTCATCAGCTCCGATGCAGATTGTTACGATGGCAGGTTTCCTGTTTTTATTATTTTCGGTATTCTTTGGAATCCAAACATTGTTTTTTTATTTAAGCGGGGAAGCTTTGGAAGGATTTACAACAGTAATTATTCTAATACTTCTAATTGGCAGCATTCTAATGATCAGCTTAGGGATTATAGGTTTTTATTTATCAAAAATATATCATGAGATTAAAGGACGACCAAGATATATTGTTTCACAGTTTTTCCACGCCGATAAGAAGGATGGGAAAGGATCTATAAGGTGAAAGCAGAGATTGTTAAAATATATAAAAAGTATCGGGAAATTATAGATTATATTATTGCGGGAGGGCTTACAACTGCTTTTAGCATGATTTTGTTTTATGGAAGTGTGTGGACGATTTTGGATGGAACGGACGCCCGACAGATGCAGGCGGCAAATATTTTTTCGTGGAGTGGTGCGGTGCTTTTTTCATATACGATAAATAAGTTATTTGTATTTAAAAATGAAAATACAAAAATAACAAAAGAATTTATTTTATTTGCGGCAGGAAGGCTTTTAACCTTGGTATTGGATATGTTTATTATGTTTTTAGGAGCGACATATATGGCAATAGATTTCCATGTAATGAAATTACTGTCGATGGTTTTGGTCACTGTAGGAAATTATATTATTAGTAAATTTTTAATTTTTCGATTTTGAATTTTTTATGAAATAAGCACGGAAAGGAGTACAATATGAAAACAGCACTAATCACCGGCATCACCGGGCAGGACGGTTCCTACCTTGCCGAATTATTACTACAAAAAGGCTACAAAGTCTACGGCATCATGCGACGCAAAAGCGTCGTAGACTACGGCAACGTCGCGCATATCAAACACAACATCCACTTCATCTACGCAGATATGACCGACCTTGCATCCTTAATCAACGCCGTAAAAATCTCCCAGCCAGACGAGGTGTACAACCTCGCGGCACAGTCTTTCGTAGCGACAAGCTGGGAGCAGCCGTTTGCCACGGCGGACATCGACGCCATCGGTGTCATGAACATGCTGGAAGCAGTCCGCCTGGTCAAGCCGGATGCCCATTTTTACCAGGCGGCAACATCCGAGATGTTCGGCAAAGTCCAGGAAATGCCGCAGACAGAGCGCACGCCGTTTTACCCAAGGAGCCCGTACGGTGTCGCAAAGCTCTACGGCTACTGGATTACAAAAAATTACCGCGAGAGCTTCGGCATGTTTGCGTGCAGCGGCATTTTATTTAACCACGAGAGCGAGCGCAGGGGCATGGAGTTTGTAACCCGCAAGATTACATATGCCGCGGCGTGTATCAGCCACGGCGTGCAGGACTGCCTGGAGCTTGGCAACCTGGACGCGAAGCGCGACTGGGGGCATGCCAGCGATTATGTCTATGCGATGTGGCTGCTTTTGCAGAACCAAAAGCCGGAGGACTATGTGATTGCTTCCAATGAGACGAGGACAGTGCGCGAGTTTGTACAGGCGGCGTTTGGCTGTGCCGGGCTTACGCTTACATGGGAAGGCGAGGGAATCCAGGAGGCAGGCAGGGACAAAAAAACTGGTAGGGTGCTTGTAAAGGTCAATCCGCAGTTTTTCCGCCCGGCAGAGGTAGAGGTGCTGTGGGGAAATCCGGCAAAGGCGGAAAAGGAGCTTGGCTGGAAGCGGCAGGTTTCGTTTGAAGGGCTGGTGGAGCGTATGGTAAAAAGCGATATGGAACTCGTAGGACAGGAAATTCAGATGGGGAAATATGCATGAGGTCGTTAATTATTGGCGGGACAGGATTTGTTGGGGCGTACCTTGCTGAACATCTGTGCTCGCTGGGGCATAAAGTGGCGGTGACGAAGCTGCCGGGGGAACAGAGATTCTTTGCAGAGCGGGAAAGCTTTGTGATGCAGGATGTAGAAGTTTTTGATCTGGATCTGTTAAGCCAGGGAGCTGTTTTGTCGCTGCTTCGGGAATGGAAGGCGGACTATATTTTTCATCTGGCGGCGCAAAGCTCCGTGGCGCTTTCCTGGAAAAAGCCGGAGCTGACGGTGGATGTCAATATTAAGGGGAGCCTGCATTTGCTGGAAGCGCTGCGGGAAATCGCGGATCAGACAGATTTGCCGGATGCAGTGCAAAAGCCCGGCAGAAAGGTACGTGTGCTGCTGGTTGGTTCCGGGGAAGAATACGGCAGCGTACTGCCGCAGGAAGTACCCGTGCAGGAAACGGCATGTCCGCGTCCGGGGAATATTTACGCGGCGTCCAAAGCCTGCCAGAATATGATCGGAAGGATCTACGCGCAGGCGTATGGTCTGGATATTATGATGGTGCGCCCGTTTAACCATATCGGGCGTTGCCAGTCGCCGGTGTTTGTGGTTGCTGATTTTTGCAGGCAGGCGGCGCAGATCGAGGCGGGGAAAAAGGAACCGGTGATCCGGGTCGGAAACCTGGATGTGAAGCGGGATTTTACGGATGTGCGGGATGTTGTGCGCGCTTATGCGCTGTTAGCTGAGTTTGGAAAGGCAGGAGAGACTTATAATGTCGGAAGCGGCAGGGCAAGGAGTATCCGGGAGATGCTGCGGATCGTACTGGAGCATTCGTCGGCTGAGATTAGGGTGGAGGTGGATGAGAAAAAGCTTCGCCCGGTGGATGTGCCGGTGATGGAAGCGGATATTCGGAAATTGCAGGAGGCTACGGGGTGGGCTCCTCGGATTGCGCTGGAGCAGACAGTACAGGAGATGCTGGATGATTGGAGAGCTAACATTAATTTGTAATGCTTCCTGCATCTTCATCGTACGTACTTTTAACGCCAGTCCAAACCTTTTGGACGGAGTGCAAAAAATGGTTGTAAAGCGTCAATAGATCTGCTATAATTTTGTAAGAGCAACCGTGTTACAGGGTGTGTTGGTCTCATTCTAAAGAGAATGGGGGTGATGCTATGAAAAGTCCAAATGGTTTTGATTTTAAAGATTTAATGACCTTTGGGTTATTTATTTTAGCATTGCTTACATTTATTTGTAATTATTGTAAGTAATCATACATAGCAAAAGCCACCCTGATACTTTGACCCGTAGACGGATGGCATTGCTATCAAAAACCTGGTCAACCCCTTGTGGGCGGTTGCTCTTTTTTATATCTACAACTTACTATAACATAACAGGTATCGATTATCAAGCCTGTTTTTCTTTTATTTTTCTGCTTCATTCATCTGATCTTCATCGCACATACTTTCAAAAGTAGCTCAAGCAACGTAATAAATCTTTCTGCATCATGCATGAAAGATTTTACAATCCGCAGCGCGGATAGAGGATACATAAATTTGAGCGTTAGAGCTGTTGACAATTCAGAATAAACGCAGGAACAGACCGAAGGAATAGTTGCATTTTTGCGCATACAGGGACGCCGGGAGAGGGGATTGGCACTTCCTGGCGGCGTCCGTTCCAGAAGGTTAAGAATCCCTAAGCATCCTGCGGAAACGCTGTGGCACCGTCCGGGCGCGGCACCTAGTTCGCACTGGCGTTCCGCCAGCAGCTAAAGGTGCCGCTTGGCTTCGCCCCTGGGTAGCTCAGCAGGGTGCAAAGGGATTCTAAACCTTCTTCCAAGGCCGCCGCCAGGAAGTGCCAATCCCCTCTCCCGGCTGGTTACCACATGTTCTGCAAAAATAACAGCGTGCGGGGCTAATGGCTGTAAGAGATCGTTATTTAGAGCCCTGAAAAAACAGCCGGAGGAAGGGGCGCGGGGCTTGCTTCCTGTGACTGT
>CAMUPC010000048.1 GCA_947090545.1 uncultured Eubacterium sp.
CCCTGGCGTTCCGCCAGCAGCTAAAGGTGCCGCTTGGCTTCGCCCCTGCGTGATCCTACAGAATGCTAAGGGCTTCTAAATATTCCTCCAAAGCCACCAGCCGGGCACGCCAATCCCCTTTCCCGGCTGGTTTTCGCAAGTTCTACGTCAAAAGTTTGCTGAATCTGAGCAATGTGAATATCTGACAACTTTTTTTCTCTCCTTTGCATCTTCGTTCTTTATTCCCCATTTGCAGTAATACCTGCTACCGTTTATTTTGAGCCTGCGAAAACCAGCCCCGCTCCCCTCTCTCCGGCGTCCTATCATATGCAAACTTTCCAAACCGGAACACCAATGCAAAAAATTTATAGTAAGTTGCACCCAGCACAAATATATGCTATCATTTGCATAATCAGTAACCACGCAGTATTTTAAATTTGCAAAAACAAATGAAAAACTATGAGGTAAATCATGGAACAGGTTTTTATAAATAAGATTATTCCTTTTAGCTGTGTAGACGGCTTCGGCAACAGGACCGCAATTTTTCTCCAAGGCTGCAACCAGGACTGCCAGTACTGCCATAACCCAGAAACGATCCATCTGTGTACAGGCTGTGGAGCCTGTGTAAACGTATGCCCCGCAAAAGCACTCTCCATGTCAAAAGGCAGGGTCGTTTATGATCCTGAAACATGCTGCGGCTGCGATACCTGCCTGCATACCTGTACGATAAACGCATCACCGAAAACACGGCTGATGGACGCGGAAACCGTATTCAGCCAGATTCAGAGCTACTTTCCCTTTATCGACGGAATTACCACGTCAGGGGGAGAATGCACGCTGTATCCTGGCTTTCTTACGGAGCTTTACCGTCTTGTAAAGGCTGCCGGAAAGACAACCTATATGGATACGAACGGGCAGGCTCCTCTGTGGGAATTTGCAGAGCTTTTGGAGGTTACGGACCAAACCATGATTGATTTAAAGGCTGGAACGAGCAAAGACCATATCCGGCTGACCGGGCGCTCTTATGAACTGCCGGCTGAAAATATCCGGCGAATGGCAGAAATGGGAAAGCTGTACGAAATTCGTACCGTAGTGGTGCCGGATATTGTAGATAATCAAAAAACAGTGGAGCTTGGCAGCCAGTTAATTGCCGCGTATCCAAACATACGGTACAAATTAATCAAGTTCCGCCGTTATGGAGTCCGAAAACAGTTTTCCGATATCCGGGAGCCTTCGGATGAGATGATGGAAGAACTCAGGCAGACAGCAAGAGATCTGGGCGTGGAAAACGTTGTCCTTGTATAGCAGACAAAACTGCTGATGCGATTCACCGCCGGCTGACGGCAATATGCCCCTTAGGGTACAATGCGGCGATGGCACAAAAGGAAGGGCAGCATTCGCCGTTCATTGCGCAATGCTGCCCTGGATGCAGGAAATACATGCCACATGCTCCGTCCCGGCACGCAGCAGCAGTTCTTTGATACTTTCGGCACGTTCCAGCAGCTTTGCATCGTCGCACTTATTTAACACGATATAATACGCCCTGCTTCCGACATCCTTACGCGTACCCTGCTCGGAAATCAGGATCTGTGCAAGGTCTTGTTCTGTCATGCGATGGCTCTCGCAAACGCCAAGCAGCGCCATTGCCTTTTCTTTGCGAAAACATACCTCGCCAAGCGGCATGTCAAGGGCATCCATCCCCGCAACGCCTAAGACAATATCGCTTTCTTTGGGAATCACAGGCTCTGTCCCGATTGGCGCCTTACACGGCAGATGCTTCGCCCCGTCTGCCTCTATCCATACAAAATCCGCAGCCTTCTGATAATCTGAGACAGACATCTGCTCCGGCATCCGCAGCTTTCCCTCCGGTGCATCCGCGCCTGCCGCCACGATCGGATACTGTTTCAAAAAACTGGCAAGCTGCTCTTTTGTTTGTGCTGTCGGATACTTCTTGGGACGCATGATACGCGTTGTCGTCGTAATTACAGACGTTTTCCCAAAATCCGCACAATAAGCGGCAAGCGTTTCCATCAGCGTTGTTTTTCCGCCGGCACCTACGATCGAAATGACATGCCCGGATTGCCGCAAAAACGGAAATTCACGCGCCAGAAGGCTTCGCTGCCGGAACCGTCGCAGCGCTTCTTTTGTATCCAGGTCATCCAAATCTGCCGCTGGCAGGCTGCATATTCCAGTATCCTCCCAATGTCTGCGGATTACCTGTTTTCCGCCTGCATCTCCGGTAATGCCAAGCAGTTCATGATAATATTGCGCGGAAAAAATCACCGGGTTTTTCATCACCGGCGAATGCTTTGTGTCTGTGCCTGAGGATGGATCAGCCCTGTTTTTTGTCATACCCGCTGCAACAATTCCATAAGAATGCGACTGCCAGAAATCCAGCAGTTTTTCCAAAGACAATGCGGTAAATCCCGGCTGGTCGGCTACGGCAAACAGACAGGCGCCAGGTGCCAGGCTGCATGGTGCCTCTGCTTTCTTATCTTCCTGCTCCTGCCGCAGAAGGCACGCAAGCCCCAGCCGGAGCGAGCTGGAGATGCCCTGTTCCGGTTTCGGGTTTCTGACTGCCTGCACTCCTTTGAAATGCTGCACGACGTCGTTTAAAATCTGCTCGTATTGGCTGACAAGAACGATATGCCTAAGCCTGTGCTCTTTTTGCTTTTGATACAGCAGTTCAAGCATATAGCGGTAAACTGGTTTCCCATCCAGCAGATACAGAAGCTTATTTTCCCCAAAACGGGTGCTGTTTCCTGCTGCAAGTATGACTGCGTCCATCGTTTTTCCTTTCTGAAGCATCTTGTGATGTTCTGTGTATTTTCGTTTTCCCCTGAAAACGGCATCGTATCCTTTTGCAAAGGTGCAAATGAATGATCTAAAGTATAACACACATTAACTTGACAGACAACTTGAAGATGCGCCCGTCTCATAGCGCTCGTTTATAGAACTGCTGCGGCAGCAAACATCTTTTATTCTTTAATCCCGCGAAACAAACCCCTTCTGAAAAATGGTTCTTGAATTCCCCCCCCCCCAATCCGGCAGAATATATCCATCGGACATCTCGTACACAATCTTTTGTCTTGTTAAATATTCTCCTAATACTTTCTCATCCTCCTGATGATGGTATGCGCACACAATCACTTTGCTCTCCGGCATGACCCTTTTCCAATCAATTCCTCGCAGCACTTTTTCCTCATTGCCTTCTACATCTACTTTAATCAAGCATTTCTCATGCAAATCCATCAAATCCTTTAATGCCACATGGGATTCATCTGTAAAACTATCTGCTGCCTTCTCTATGACCCTGACCCTGTCCCTGTAAGGAGCAAATGTCCTCCTTAGTGCCTCCGCCCAGGCATGTTCACATTCAATCAAATAGCCCCGTTTTATTTGATCCATGTGATCCAGCATCATAATCCCTTCCGCTGCACCAACATCATACCAGATAAAATCATCTTCCATTACCTTATACTTTTTTGAAAAATAACAGTGCGGAGACCTATGGTCCTGCTCCATTAGCAGGAAAGAATAATACTTTTTAATCCGGCCTTCGTCAAAATCTTTAGGAAAATATAGATTTTTTCCATTATGTACTATATACTGCCAGCCTGTTTCATCCTTTAAAAGATCCACTTCTCTATTTGCATATTCTGCTGTCCACGAATAAGGGTACATCGCTATCCCATTGCTCTTTACCCATTCCAAAACACTGCTTAGCTCTTTTGTTTGCTTGCGGTCCTGCCAATAATATAATACTGCATATTTCATCAAGACATTCAGATCTTGACGCACAGACAGAATCATCTCGTGCTTTTCGCTTGCTAAATAATACAAATGTTCTATTTTCTGACGGTCTGCTGCTATCATCTCATGTTTTTCACTTACTAAACTGTATAATTCACTAATCTTCTGGCAATTTGCAACGATCATCTCGTGCTTTTCACTTATTAATTGATACAATTCTGCTATCTTTTGCCGCTCTGCAACGATCATCTCGTGTTTTTCGCTCGCCAGCCTGTATAACTCGTATATTCTCTGGCGGTCTGCTTCTATCATTTCATGCTTTTCACTTACAATGCCGTACAGCTCTTCGATTCTTTGCGAATGTTCAGATACTGTATGCCGCAGCCTGTTAAATTTATGAAAAATTTTCAAGCTTCCTCCTTTCCTGATACCAAATCTTTAGGGCATTTTTCTTTTCCTTTGATTTTTAAAATATACCATAATAGAGCGAGCATTCTATGCCCAAGAACAGGTAATAACATACAGCCTGCTACTTCCAGTAAAAAATACCAGACAACCGTTTCTGCAATAAATCGCTCTCTCAAATAAGCAACGGAAATCCATAAGAGAGGAACATGAAAATAATACACATACTTTGTTTCTTTTGAATAGAATCGGATTATTTTTTCCACGGCTTCCTGTTGTTTGCAAAAATGATTGATCATTTCGGACAAAAATGTAACAGCCAGTATTCCAGCCACCTGTATCACATATCTATTTTTTACTTCGAGACTATGATAATTGGCAATAAAGAATAAGTAACAAACCAGATACAACAGCTTATACACTGTTTTGAGCTTTTGCCCAATCGATTTCTTATGATATACCCACCCTAATGCAAATACAAACAAATACGTCAATCCTGTCTTAAATAAATAAAAGTCATCTGAAAAAGGTAACATCGGTATATACTTCATCAAAAAACCACAAGCGAAAAACCCAATGACGATCTTTCGCCTGTGAAATAAAAATTTACATGGAAAATAGAAAAATAAGCAGCACCAAAAAAGTGCCATCATAAACCACAAATGATCGTATACCCCCCCCCTTACGCCTGAATAGAGATCATTATATTCTTCTATTACTTTTTCCCATGTGACTATTCCCGTAAAAACCTTAACCGGGATCATAACAAACATTTGCAGTAAATATGCAGGAACAACCAATTTCTTAAATTTATCCCATGCGATCTTATCTATGCAGTCATATTTCGTAACGCAAAACAACATTCCTGACAAAAACATAAATGCAGGCATATGAAAGCTATAGATCCAGGATAATAACTTATTCTGGTTCAGGATAAAGAACTGAGAAGCTCCTGCATATCGTGCCGGATCATATCCTGTATAATTAATATGCCCAAGGACGACGAACCAGGTTAGTAAGATTCTTAATACATCAAATTGTGTATTTCTACTCGTTATCATTTTATGTTCAACTGTATTCATCAACCCAAAAGTCCTTTCTGCCCCCCCCCAAGCTTATTCCTCATTCCATTTTTTCTTAAATAATAGTGACTGTCCGGTTCATAATGTTGCCATACACAATGCCATAAGATACTTAACTGATAAAGATTTCCTTTTATGCCACCGACTTTGGAAGGTACTTCCCCTTTGGGATAGGCACGTAAAACTGGCACCTCGCATACTTGAAATCCCAGCTTACATGCCTTAATTGGCAAATAATAAATGAGTTCATAACCCCAAAAGATATTCCTAAAAGGCAAAACTCTTGCATCCATTAAAAATTTTTTAGAATATGCGCGAAATCCATTCGTAGTGTCTGTCAAATGTTTCTTCGCACAATAAGACATAACCGGTTCATTCAGGAATTTCAAAGCCACTTTCCTGATCACCGGAGTATGAATTTCTCTCCCACCTTTTACATAGCGCGATCCCTGAACATAATCATACCCTTGATCTAATGCTTGGATAAATCGATCTATCGCTTCTGTCCCATCTTTATCATTTCCATCAACTGTAATAAAGCCTTCATATCCCTGCTGAATTGCCCAACTATACCCCATTCTCAGGTCTGTAGAGTATCTTCCTTCTCCCTTTCGGCTCAGCAAAGCCCGATGTCCGCTATTTTTTAAAAACTCATAATCCGTACTACCATCTGTGGAACCTGCGTCGCAAATGATAACATCTGCTTTTTCAAACACACCATGAGCCATCATTTTTTTCACTTGCTTATGATACCGAACCCCTTCATTAAACAAAGGAATTAATAAGCAATACTTCGTTTTCTTTTCTCTGAAAATGAATTCATCAAATACTGGTACGCAATAATCCATCCTATTCTCCATATTCCATTCTTCCAATCCATCCCAAACATGAATTAACGGTAAAAATATACATAATTGGGATATCTAAGATGATCCGCCTTATCGTTTCCTTTTATAAATATTCTGATCCATCCATCAACGCAATCATACGACTCAATTTCATAGACCGTTCTGTTTCCATCTCCAACTAAATCGGCATTAGCAACAAGATCCAGCCTTTCATCCGTATATTCGGCTAACAGGCAGCATTGGTCAAGCGCAATACCGCTTGTCCAATTTGCATCTGTGAGATTTGCTAACTGCAAGCAGCCTGTACAAACCCTTCCTTCTATACTGACTGGCGCATTTGTCGTTTGATTAATCGCATAGAGTGTCCCTTTATCTTGATAAGCCGTCTTAATATATCCTCTAAGAATATAATTTCCATCGTAGTAAAGATGGCCGTTTTCGGCATAAAATCCTTTCCTGCGGTAAACATAGACATACCCAGCTACTTTTCCTGTTTCATCGGTAACAGGCATATATCTTAACCTGGGCTTATCTGGACATCTCAATTGAATGCCAGTAAAATCAGAATCACTGCATTTAAAATAATCGATCCTGGTAGCTCCCATTTTTTTTAAGCTGTCAAATCCATCCAGGAAGCTTCCCAAATCTGCAAGCCCATTCCAGATATATCTGCGGTCTCTTTTAAGATTTTCATATACTTTGGGGATTCTAACACTCCAATACCAATCATCAGCAAAATATCCATACGCCCGTTCCATTTCTTTTGAGGAATAGTCCATTCCACAAAGTAAAGCCACCGCATTAGCATCCAATTGACTATTTTCTTCTGCCGTCTTTTGAGAAATCAAATAATTATTACTGATGCAAAGCAGCAACAAGCCTATCGCACCAATCGTCAGCAAATACTTTTGTAATTTATGCTCATGCCTGATCTGTGTCAAAACTATATAGAGCGCAGCGATATAAGGCGTAATACTAAAACATAAATACCTTCCTGTCCCAAGTACCATTTCTAATGGATCATTTGAGATACTCGCAACCAAATCTATTCTAGCAGCCACAAACGCCGAAGCACCTATGGATGCCAAAAATGACATTCCAAGCAAAGCAACCGCCAAAAGCCCGCGGGAGCTCTGGATTTCATACTTCCCCGGCATCTTCTCTCCTAGAATTCCCTTTAGAAAAAAATACAGTAACAGACCGAACACAATAAAAAAAACTACGCCTCCAATAAAAATAGCTGTGGCTTTGGAACATCCAAATAACTGATATAAAATTCCTCCATAATAAGCAAATAAGCCTAATATAAATTCTTTAAAATATTTCACTAAAAAAAATTTAGCCGTCGTGACTTCTCCATAACCAGAATTAAAATAAATCTGCAAGATATGATAGGCCACCAGCGGAACCGCAGACTTTGCGATTGCCGCCTTCTTTTGCCTGGACACAATATGTATATAAAAGACAGCGCCCGCAAACATCATGCCCATACCATGAAATAACGCAGTAACCGTAGATAGTACCAGCAGGCAATACCATCCTTTGTTATCAATTTCCTTGCTTATCAGCTTCTTTGCTAATCTATATAACACAACTATATAGATGGGCCTGGATAATGTAAGGACTACCTGAAATGGAAGATACAGATCAAAATTATATGTTCCAACAATCATAACCTCACTCATCCATACCAGGATCAGACGGATTCCACTATTCGGCTCTTCCCTCCAAAAAATCCATGCCGCCAGCAAGCCTGTAGCAAACATCCCGATAAATACGCCAAGCTTTAGCAGCAGCATACTTTGCCCTGTAAAAATGTCATCTAAAAAAGCTAGCAAATAAACCAACGTATGTATCGAATTTCCATGTGCTTTAAAAAAATACTGCGGAACCGTACAAACGCCATTTTTTAACTCATCTACCCTGCCTAACATCGGAATTCCATCAGAAAACTGAAACGGAGAAACCGCCTTCCAATACGGCAGAAGCAGCAATCCCATGGCGCATATATGAATACCAAAATATAAAATTTTCGTTTTGCTGATCCTCACAAAAAAACCTCCAAACGTTTCTCCAATCCAAAGACTGCATTATCTGGTCAAAAAATTGTCTTTTTCCACTCGTTCTCTCCAATAATTCAGTAAATCTTCCATTATTTTTTCAAACGGTATCTGCGGTTCCCATCCCGTATGCGCTTTAAATTTTCTACAGTCCGGCACCTGCAAGTCTGCGTCAATCGGCCGCAGCCTTTCTGCATCAACTTCTACTTTTATTTGATCCTTCCTTACTGACATAGACAGCAGCACGTTTAAAGTATCTCCTACCTTACAAGTATAAGTGCCACCAATATTATAATATTCTCCAGCTATCGGATTTACGGTTACAAGCATATAATATGCCCGGACAGCATCCCTCACATCTGCATAGGTACGCAGCGAATCCAAATTACCTACCTTTACTACTGGCGGAATCATGCCTTTTTCAATCATTGCAATCTGTTTTGCGAACGTAGACTCATGAAACACATCTCCCCTCCTTGGGCCAGTATGTGTAAACATTCTTGTTGTCATAACAGTCATCCCATATGCCTGCGCATAATAGCGTCCCAGTAAATCTGTGCCCACCTTTGAAACAGCATATGGAGAAGCAGGATGAAATGGGCATTCCTCATGAATGCCTTCCTCCGGCTTTTGTTCCGGCGGAATTTTCCCAAATACCTCCGAAGATGCACATACATGAATCACTGGATGATATGCCCTGTCCAAAGCCATCGTCAACCGAATGGATTCCAGCAGCCTGCTCGTCCCAAGAATATTCGTATTTAACGTATCAATTGGTGCTGTAAAGCTTGTTACAGGATAACTTTGTGCTGCAAGATGAAATACATAATCCGGCTTCACTTTCTGAATCACTGACAAAAGGGATACCTGGTCATTCAGATCGGCATATTCAAAAAATACCCGGTCTTTCTCGTTTACGCGCGTAAGCAGGTGTTCTACATTATCCAGCGGGCTTCTCCATCTACAGACACCATAGACATCCCAATCTGTATGTTCCAGCAGGAAATCACATAGATGTGATCCTACCATACCTGTGATTCCTGTAATCAGTGCTGTCTTTTTCATCTTAATTCCTCCATTCCTTTTGTTGATGCTTAACCGAATCAATATCAAAATCCTCTGATTTATAATACAAGACTCTTGTCCCGGCATTTTCAAACTCAAACGGTACATATAAAAGGTCTTTCAGCACCTCTTTGACCGCAGCCTGCTTATCTGTTTCCACATAAAACAGTAAAAATCCACCGCCTCCGGCTCCTAACAATTTTCCGCCCACCGCGCCCGCTTCTAACGCCTTTTTATAAAGCAAATCGATCGAATCATTGGAAATCGAGCTCGTAATCCCTCGTTTCAGCTTCCACGTATGGTCCAGTAATTTTCCAAACTCATTCAAATCCCCTTTTCCTGTCAAAATCCGCTCTGCTTCATCCACCAGTGCTAACATTTCTTTTAGTTCTTTTGTCTTATCGCTGGTCACCTTTTCCTGATTTCGTGCAATATCACTCGAAAATCTGGAAAAACCGGTAAAAAACAACATTAAATTGTCATTTAACAGCCGTTTTCTCTCCTTTGGCATAATCACCGGATGAACGACATACCCTTCAGATGAAAAATTGATACGGTTCAGCCCGCCAAAGGATGCTGCGATCTGATCCTGTACTCCGCCGCTTTCTTTGCACAAAACCCTCTCTACATAAATAGCATCCTTTGCAAGCTGCATCTTATCCGCATATTTCCCCTTTAATGCATAAAACGCATTGATCATTCCTACTGCAAAAGAACTGCTTGTCCCAAGTCCTGACCGCGCAGGCAAATCTGCCTCATAAACCATGCGAAGCTCGTGCATGTCTAAATATTCCATAGCCTCACGTACCGCCGGATGCTCAATCTCATCTACCATATTCGTTCTTTCAATCCGGCTATATGTAATCTGGTTTTTATAATGAAAAAAACGTGGCAGATGGCTGACTGTAACAAAACAATATTTATCAAACGTCGTTGAAATGACACTTCCTCCATGTTCTTCATAAAACCCTGGAAAATCTGTTCCTCCGCCAAAAAAAGACATTCTGAATGGTGTTTGTGTGATAACCATACTGTTCCTCTCCTAATACCTATAAATGTATTTTTATTTCCTGCAATCCAAGATATTTTTTTACTTGCGAATTGTCCAGCAATGTCGACTTCGCCCTCTTTGCATCAAAAATTCCTTCAGGCTTTTCCGCTGTAATAGGCACAATCAATTCCTTAGATACACCCAGCTTTTTCGCAATCATGATTCCTACATCGTATTTTGATAAATCATCGTCCCCGGAAACATTCAAGATGTCCGGCATATCTTCCCGATACTTTTCCATCAATTGAATCACCAAATCGGCAGCCGTTGCGAAGTCTAAAGATGAGCGCATAGAATCTACAAACATTTCCATTTTCTCACCTTTGGATATCGTATCCGCAATTTGATCATAAAAATGCTTTTTGTAAGGAAGCAGGCTTGGTGCAATCAAAAAAGGAAACCGCACTACGTTATAGCCATACATACGAACCAGATACTCCGCCGCCGACTTTTGCCTGCCATAACGATTAACCGGATTTAATTGGTCTGTTTCTTTAAAATGCCTTTTGGAACCGCCGTCTCCATATACGCTGTCGGTCGAAGGATAAAAAAAACATTTCACATGGCCTACTGTATTCATAAAATTGGATAACGCTGTAATGTTGACATTCCATGCCGTTTTCGGATTTTTTTCGACCATATCTGGATGATGATAGGCTGCCAGATAAATAACCTTATGGTTCTTATACTGGCTTAGTAACTCCATCACCCGTTCGATATCCTGTTTTTGCGTAACATCGCATTTCATCCAGTCTGTCCTGTCATCATTTTTCACATTGCTGACATTTGCATCCAACGCCAGAATCCGCTCGTTCGTCCTTTCTTTTACAGCCTTTTGCATATATGCTCCCAAAAAACCGTTTGCGCCCACTATTACATACATGTTTTTCGTCCTTTCACTGATTGATTCTCTGATTATTATTCTGCGTCACCACTTCATAAACCTTTCCGCCTGTTCTTCATATTTTCTTTGTATTTTCTTATTCGGCAGATGAGCTTTATTCAGATTCCGCAGCAGCACATTGAAAAATCTCATTTTTATCCATGCCTTTACCGGTATCCCTATCATATAATGCCGCATTGCCTCACGGCTTTGCGTATAGATACCTTCTACTCCCCCATCAGGGAGATCAAATTTTAAAAGATCCCTAATATAAAGTATTTGATATTCCGCTTTCAATATCGTATTTCTTTTATCCATATCCGTTGCACACCAGCAGCTTGTCATTCTTCTGCTAAATGCAATTTTCTTTTTATTTTTTATCCATACCATTCCCAAGTATGCGTAATGCTCATAGCCATCCAAGCACTCAAACACATAGTCGGGGACATACAAATGGCATTCGCTTTTAAATAGAATCTGTCCAGGGACAGGCAGCCAGTCTGGATAGTTCATATAAAAAACCGTTGAAATACGTATTTTGTCAAAAAAATCCACTCTGGAATAACCGAATGGATCTTTATGCTGGCGCCCCGCATAGGCACAAAGCGCATCCTCATCCTGTATTGTCCTGACCAAAGTAGTAATATGATCATAAAACCATAGTTCATGAGACACGATATTGATCCAATAATCATGTTTTACATACTTGCGCAGCATACAAATTGCTTGTCCATCCGTATATTGCCGGCAGCCTTTTTGATCATACAAATCTATAGCTAAAAGTTCATACGCATTCGTAAGCGTTTCTATATAGGCTTCCAATGCTTCCTTGATCTGTATGTCACAAATGACACCGAGAAGGATATTGCTGTAATACTGGTTTTGAATATTTCTAATTACCTTTTGGCACTTCTCCTTTGCTTCCTGAAGGTTCAGCGTATTCACAAGATAAGAAACTAATACGACATCCTGTTCATTTTTCGCAAACAAATCACATTCTATTACTTTTGCTCTTGTGAAATGATGATTTACAACGTTTAGCAGTTGTTTATCCAAGGAAAACATATTTTTAAAGATTTCCTGTGCGCGCCTGGCAAGCGCCAGCGCTTCCTCCTTATGCCCTACAATCCATTGATATTTTTCCATAATCTGCTCGAATGTATCCTGCGGATTGTTTTTATTGTACGTAATAAAAAGCGCGGCCTCCTTAAAATAATACTGCATAAACGCGTTATCATCAGAAATAATGACAGCTCCGGCTGCACATGCTTCATAGGTGCGATTTGTAGCAGCCCCGGCTCTCCTGTGTATATCCGATGACAGCACAAGACAAATCCCGCAATCATTGATTTCTTTTAAAATGGAAAATCCGTCAAAAGGAATAGGATGCTCATAGCACTGGTATCCTTCCCACGGGCGCAGCCCTCCCCATGCCTGTACCTTATCCGGCCCAAAAAATTTCACCTTCCCTGTCTGATCCAGCAATTGAAACAATCCCTCATGGCGATTGCTGTTGCTTACCGCTTTTTCCCAATTCATGCCGCAGTAAAAGAGTTTGGGATTTTCTAATTTAGGAGATAATAGCTTACTCATTGGAAAAGAAGCTGTTAATGAAGAAGCCCCTTGGATTGTGCGAGGTTTATTTAGCAATATTCCTTTCAGATGGTTACTCATTCCTCCAAAATCATAGATCAGATAGTCATCGTTCATGAGATAATTGTTTGTTACCCTTGTATCATAATCTGGTAAATTTAACGGTATTTCAGGCGGATTCCATACGGTATGATAATAAAATGCATCCACAGTTTTCTCCGAGTCATAATGTGTTGTAATTACAAATTCCAGTTCCTCAGGCTCTATGTAGGCTTTTGTAGGCTTTTGTGTGTCTTGGTCTAATATATGAGCAAAATTATCTAACATCACACAGTGCAATCCCACATCATCTGCGGCAGCCTTCATTCGATTTAAAACCTCTGCTTCTGCTGACTGGTCTCCCGGCCAGGGATTCACAACTCCTATTGTATAGATACCGTCTATTGTAAGCGGATATACAAATGACTTTTCTTTGATCCAATGCAGGCATGGCAGCTCCTGTACCAGTATCCGCTCTTTTCTTGTCAGTCCGTGTTTTAAATAACGCTCCACAGCAGCGGCGTATTTGTGGATATATTCCTTGCTGTGATTTTCATTTTGAAATAGCCTTACCCCTTGTTCTATTTCTGTAAAGATTCTGTCTCTGACATCTGCCTGTCTGCCATCGTAACGGTTCCTGTCCCAGTTGCCATAGTACAAAAATAACAGCTCTTGTATTATGAAATTATTGTGATCCTCTTCTAAAGAAAATTTGTCTTTAATGATTTCTGTCTGGCTCTGATTTTCTCTCTCTTTATTGATCACAGATACTAAGGCACCCACATATTTATATCCAAAAACAGTCCAAAAAAGATTCAGATTCTTTTTTTCAAGCAACTCGAATTGAGACTTTATTTCCTGTTCACCTATGCTTTCCTTTTTCAAGTATGTGAAAAATTTATCTTCTGTCCTGTTCATTCTGCCCGGATTTTTTTCAGCAAAATTGTATTTCATCATTCTCTCCACCAGTACATTCCTACTTTGCTTCCCAATTTACGCCCATCTCGCAGACGCCAATTCCCGTCGCCTTTCCTTTTATTTGAAATTCTTTTACCCTGCAAATTTCATCATACACTTCGGCGCCCTCTCCAGAAACAATCATGTCCAGATAATAGCAGCCTTCCATTAGTTTTTCCCTGTTATCAATTACAATCGTTCCCACACTATTTCGCCTGATATCGAGGTAACGAATCTTTCCGGTTTTCACAAATTCCATTGTTACATAATCAGATGCAAAACAAGTAATCCCATCTTCCCTTACAATCCGAAACGCTATATTGATTTTTTCTGTCAAGCCTTTTGCTGATAATTGATAGAAAATCGCGATCTTTTCATCCCTTCCAAATTCGCCTCTTACCTCCCCTTTTTCGGAAGTAAGCTCTATACTGTCAAATTCCATTTTCAAATTTCCATATCTGCGTGCATCTTTACAGCAAAATTTCGGTAGCTTCCTGTTTTCTTCTGCGACAGCCTGATCCTCCTGTTCCTCTTTCATACGCTCCTTCCTGCTTTCCTCCATGCTTTTTTTATACTTTTCATGAATCACTTCCGGCTTACCAGCTTCCCTGACCCGCCCCTCTTCGATCCATATACTTCTGTCACATATTTGTTCTATTTGATCCAAAGAATGCGAAACAATTACGATAGTCGTTCCCCTTTCTTTGATTTCCAATAACTTGTGAAAACATTTTTCCTGAAAGCTGACATCTCCTACCCCTAATATTTCATCTATCAGCAGTACGTCCGCATCTACATGAATCGCTACGGAAAACGCCAGCCTCATATACATTCCTGATGAATATGTCCTGACCGGATGATCGATAAAATTCTCTAATTCCGAGAACGTAATGATTGTTTTTAATCTTTTATCAATTTCTTTTTTATTCAGCCCAAAAATTGCTGCATTCGTATAGATATTTTCCCTGCCTGACAGATCAGGATGGAACCCGGCGCCAAGCTCAATCAAGCTGGATACCCTGCCCTTTACTGTAACAGAACCTGAATCTGGATATAAAATCCGGTTGATGATTTTTAGTGTTGTACTTTTTCCGCAGCCATTTTTGCCAATCAATCCTACCGCTTCCCCGCGTCTGACATCAAAGCTAATTCCCTTCAATACCTCCCTGGATTCATGTTTGTTTCTATTTCTAAAAAGAATACGCTCTTTTAATCCAAATCCTTTGTCAAAATATACTTTAAACATTTTCTTTACACTGTGCAGTTCTACCACATTCCCGCTATCCATATCCTATAATTCCTCCGCAAAATGTCTCTGCAAAAGAGAAAATGCAGTGCAGCCAACGATCAATACAACAACCCCTAAAAGACCTGCATGTAGAAGTGTATCTACTCTCGGCACTTGTTTATAATATAAAATATCTCTGTACGCAATAATCACCGGAGTCATAGGATTTAACTCGAACCATGTAATATATTGCTTTGGAATCATGTCCACATCATACATAATCGGTGTCAGGTACATCCAAGCCATCGTCACAATTCCAAGTATATATTCCAGATCACGAAAATAGACAGTCAGCGCGGATGAGAGCATAGCGATTCCTAATGCCAGCACATATTCTACTGCCATAATCATTGGCAAATAAATCAATGATTTCGGGCTGATTCCTATTCCGCCAACAATCAATGCACAAAAAACAATTAAAAAGGTAAATACCATATTTACAAATGCTGTGGTAACAAATGAAATCGGTAAAACCTGTCTTGGAAAATACACCTTTTTTATCAGATTCGCTTCTGAAATAATCGATGCGGCTCCTCCTGTGACTGAGGCACTGAAAAACATCCAAGGAATTAAGGCAACAAATAAAAAAAGATAAAACTTGTCAATCGCCACCTTCATAATGCTTGAAAAAACGATCGTATAAACAATCAACTGTAGCAAAGGATTCATAAATGTCCATAAAAACCCCAATACGCTTCCCTTATACCTTCCCCGCAGCTCTTTTCTGACAAGGCTTGCTATCATTTCTCTGTAATGATATAATTCTTTGACCGTATGCATACCTTACACCTATTCTGTATAAATATCTTTTCGGTTACAGGACAGCTCCACTCCTTTATCATACATTGATACAAGAATCGTATCCTGCACATACTCAAAATAATGTTTTTGATATGGCTCAATGATAAACATATCTCCAGCTTTTAAAACATACTCCTCTTTTACATGCCCTTCTTCCAAAACAAGCTTGAAACTCCCATTTATAACATAAAATCCTTCTTTGTTTATCTTGTGGTAATGCCCTCCCCTTCTGCTTCCTGCAACAGAAGTAATTACATTAACCTGATTCCAGCCTTCTCTTACTAACTGCACCAGCCTTCCACATTCATTATCAAAAATAAAATCAGGGCTTATTCTCTTTAACAGCATTGTTCCTCTAACCTTTCTTCTAAAAAAATTCTTCTTCTGCCATTAAACACAGCGTATGATATACAGGCAAATGAAGCTCCTGAACCTGATATGTTTCATATTCATTTACAATCACTGCCACATCCGCATATTGTTTCAAAATTCCCCCTGTGCCTCCAGTAAGCCCAATCACTTTCATCCCTTTTGCTTTTGCTGCTACACAAGCATATACTATATTTTTAGAATTTCCAGAAGTGGAGATTGCTAACAGCAAATCACCTTTGCATCCAAATCCATAGACCTGCTGGGCAAATCCCAAAACAGGGTCTGCATCATTTAAGTATGCGGTCGACAATCCAGTATGCCCAACCAATGAAATCGCCGGCAGTGCGCCCTGCAAATATTCAGAAAGCCTTTCACCCAACACCTTATCCGCTTTCAGAAGCTTTTCCTTAAACTCATCTGGTATTGTCCGGGGTTTTACAAACCCTTTCATCAATTCTCCAACGATATGTTCTGCATCAGCAGCGCTTCCTCCGTTTCCAGCCACCAGTAATTTTCCTCTTTTTTTATAAGTATCACAAATCAATGCAAATGCCGCTGTTATATCACTTTTACTGCTCTCCAGCTTTGGATAACGTACGATTAAATCCTGTAACATCATTCGTTGTTTTTCATTCATTTTCTATCACTTCCTTATATGTCCGCCTGTCTTTTTCTCCAAATATTCCAGGGTCATCCTTGATTTCATAATGACCGAATAACTTCATACAGTCTTTTTTTGCTTGTGCCAGGCTGTCAATGGGAATGTATGCTTCCTGCCCGCAAATCTTTAGAACATCTCCAAAACAGCCCCAATATTTGATATAATCTTTTGCAAAATCCATGATTCCTTTTTGCAGGCTTTTCAGTATTTTTCCATTATTTTCTTTCAGTCCGTATTCAAATATGACATTCCCTTCCTGATCCAACTGAAATTTTAAAAAAGATGGCTGATCTTGCGTAAACAAAATTTCCAGCAGCATATTCCGGTACGGAATTTCGGCACATTTTCCCATATGCCTGCGATACGTCTTTTCATTATGATGCGGCGAAAACAGATAACTGAATATATCTCCCTTTGCCAGCCTGAGTTCTGCGGATTCATTTTTGATCATCCCCATAAGCGCTCCACAGACATGTACGTCTAATCCGCATTTTTCTTCCAAAAAATACTTCAGGCACATAATACTGGTTCCCTGCCAGCCCACATCAACGATACAGATTTTTTTATGATGCCCGATCTTTGCTTGCAAATATTTTTGTGCTGCTAACACGGTATTCGTATAATTTTCCCTTATTTCCGCTATATGATTTTCAAAAAGATCATGCAGCTTTTGATAGACTGACCAATCAAACTTCTGGTCAAAGGATATTTTATACTTATGAAAATATTGTTCCAAAAACAACAAATCACAAGACTGCAATACTTCCCTCACATCTTTTTTTGCTGTTTCCTTTATTTTGGGAAGCACCACATTCTGTAGCATTTCTTCCCATGTTCTTTCTATTGTTAACTGATATGAAGCAAATCTTGAGAACGGCAGATATTCACTGTCTATTTCTCCCAAAAATTTGTCATATATTTTATAAAGCATATAACCGTCTCTGGCTAAGAATAAAAACTGGTCAAACTTCTCTTTGCCTGCAAGCTCTTTTAAATACTGGCAAAAACCGACAGCCAGCACTCCGCCATAGCAGTAACCACATTCATAATATTCATCGCCCCTGAACGCACCGCTATGCAGCTTAGTGTTTACCAGTCCTTTATAAAAAGAAGCTGCCAATGTCTGCATTTCTTTCCTTCTATAAGGACTGCCAGCCATACTGATATTCGGATAATAAAAGGTATCCCATCCCGCCCGTCTGCTTCCATAAATATCTGAAACCTGATGATCCCCTACATGAATATAACTGCGGTATTTTCCAAGCTTTTTCATAACAATTTTCTGTAACCCGCCTTTTGCTTTCCCTTTTTTATAATCGCAGGAAACAAAAATACTGTTACCGTCTATATGGTATCCGCATTCCTTTAACAGATAGAGCAGCTTATTCTTAGGTAAATACATATCAGAAATAAAAACGATGGTTTTCTTCTTTTTCTCCAGCCCGTCCAAAATTCCTTTCATATAAGGATTCGCAAAACATACCTTCTTCTCCGCTTCTATCTCTTTTGAAACAGCCGTTTCAACATCAATATTCAGTTCGTTTGACAAAATACGATAGATATCATAGATCGTAACCTCCGCTTTTTTTTCACGTGCTTTTCTTTCTGCTTCTTCCCGTTTTTTTGCAAAATTCATAATATTCCATTCTGCTTCCAATAACCGGAACACATCTCTTGGCGTAGAAACTGCCCGAAAAATCAACGTATCAAAAACATCAAAGGAAATTACATCGTACCGGGCAAGTCTTTTTATAACTGCCGTTTTCGACGGCAGTTGTGTAATGCGGCTTTCTGGCAGAAGCAGTTTATCCAGGCGGCAGTCACTTTCTCTTTTTAAAATTCTGTATTTGAGGTTTAACTTTAAGATCTCTACAGCGGCCTCAAAATAATCCCTATTTCTGCCGCCCTGTTCCATAAATTCACGAAAATCCAGGCTTATATTTTCATGATTATCAATCAATATTTTATAAATGAGTTTTTTTATTTTCGTCAAGCTCACACGATTACTCCCTTGCTCCCCAAATCCCGCCACAGCCCCTTTTGACCGCCCGGTACAGTTCCGCAGCCCTCTGCCTGCACCATACATATACTTTCACACTCCGCGTATTCTCAGGATGCCTGTACACTCCCTGCTCCCAGTAAATGTCCAGCAGCGGATTTTCCCATAACGCCTCTTTCGGTATCCTGGCAACCTGTTTTTTCCTCCCGCCAGCCTCTGAGAAACGATCTGCAATTTCCAGATTCCCGATCCATTCAGCTTCCCTGGCATCAGGAGACAATACCAGCTTTACAAGGCGGGAAATGCCAAAACGCTTCACCGCTTCTTTGGATACGACGCTGCATATTCCGCGGCTGCTTCTGATAAAATCTTCGATTCCCTGATTGATCCAGCGAATAGAATCCCGCTTTTCATAGGCATCAAACTGCACGCCGTCTTTTCCATAGCATCGGACAGCAGGCGCATCCTCACTAAAAAATAATTCCAATACCGCCGATGACGCCAGCAGCCTGTTTTGCGTGCGTTTCTTTAAATACCCTGAAAAATAACTCTTATAACAGCATCCTTTCAGCATTTGCCTGCTTGCCGCATTGTCCTTGATGCCTGCATAATAAAACCGGATCTTTCCCTTCTTATTGAATGATTTAAAAATATTCTCCATCAGATACTGGCTTGTCCCATTCCACCCGCTGTCAAAAAAGCATACTTCTTTTTGAAACAGTCCTTCGGACGCAAAATACCGTTCCAGATTGGCGCACTCCAGACGGCTCAATGCCAGGATGCGCGGCGTATTTTTCTGATACATCCTTCTGCCATACCGCGGCAGCAGCTCCCGTTGCTTTTTGCCGGCTTTTGCCAGATACGGCACAAGCAATGCCCGTCTGGATGCATAAATATACACTGCATCGCCAACGCCAAACTGCGGCAGCAGGCGGACAAGATTCGCTCCGTCCCTGGACAGACAAAAGAGCTTTTTCTTTCCCAGCGTTTCCTTGATCCACAAACAAAGCCCCAGGTATAACGGACCACCTGTCTGATAGCCCAGGTTATACCAAAACGCCGCTTTTTGAATTGGCAGCGTCCCCTTCTGGCGGCTGTACCGATACAGGCTTTCTGCCAGATCCGCTTCCTTGTCCTTGTACCAAAACGTGCGGATGCCTTTTGCGCGCGCCATCTTAATATCCGAATGCGGATCATCTCCGATGTGCAGGATCTCGCCTGGCCTGGCGCGCTCTTTTTTTATGATAAAACCATAAATGGAACCGTCATATTTTGTCTTTCTGGCTTCTGACGATACATAGAGCGCGTCCCACTGCGTAACCGCACAGCGTTTCAGGATGTTTTCTATCTCAGGCTTCTCCAAATACATATCCGAAGTAAGGATGATCCGCTTGCCGCGCGCTTTTGCATACTGCATTGCCTGATCCATCGCATTGTTTCGTACGGCAAGGCATTGTTCCAGCTTTCGTTCTGTTTGTTCCGCCTGTAATAGTTTTTTGTAAAATGCTTCTTTTCTGCCGCGGCTCTTACACTTCCAATACTGGTAAATCTCACGCAGATTCGGATGCGGATAGCCGTACATTCTTCGCACAAACCTTGCCGCTTTACGCTGCATGTTCTCTCTGTCTGCTGCAAATCCCGGTATTCTGGAATCCCATTCCACGTAAGCAAACAGATCCTGGGGCGTCTTAGTTTTTCGGAAGATCAGGGTATCATACAGATCGAACGAAACGATTTTTGCCCTGTCAATGTTTTTCTTTAATTTCTGCATCTGCAACTGGTCCATATCACTTTTCCTACAAATAGCCCATCCAAAACAGCAGCTTATAAATCCACTGATCAGCAAGGCTTTGCCTGTATACCGCATTTCCCATCACAAGCTCGCATTTTTTCCTTTGATCCTGCCGATATCCTGCCACCAGCGCAAGCTCCCTGTTTTGTACTAAAACATCTTTATAAACCGCAGCAAAATCATTTGCCTGCCGTGACAGCAAGCCCCGCAGCTTTCCGAAACGCAGCACTCTGCGTTTCCATCGTTTCCACTGTGTATCCTGCATTCCAACCTGGTTGTCTCCATGCTGGCGGTACCATACAAATGCCCTGCGGTCAAAACAGACTTTTCCAAAACAAGCGGCAGTCAGATAAAACCACCAGTCATGCAGGATCTCACACTGCGGCGGATGGGTGCGTACCAGTTCCAGCAGGCTTTGATTAAACACTTGTGTACACCCGATACAGATATTTTCCACTAAGGCATTGCCAAAAGACGGCTGCCTGCGTATCTGTCTTAAAACATACGTTTTTACTTCTAAGCAGGCGGACGCATAGATCACGTTTCCGGCATAAAGCAGCGGCTGGTTTTTTGCCTGCGCGTCCAGAAGCTTCACTGCCCTTTGCAGCTTGTCCGCAAGCCAGACATCATCCTGGTCGGAAAATGCATAATAATCCATCCCATGATCCGCATGTAAAAGCAGATGAAAATAGCTTTTCTGCGTCCCGATATTTTCTCCGGCATAAATCCGCATATTGGAATGCACCGCCGCATAAGCGGCAAGAATCTGCCATGTCGCATCCGACGACCCGTCGTCGCGGACAAGCAGATAAACGTGAACACCAACTTGCCGCAAAATGCTTTCGACCTGCTGCGCGATATAGGCTTCTCCGTTATAAGCTGACAGCAGTACCTGCACCCGCTTCATCACTTCGTCACTTCCCTGGAATGCCTGCCGGTAGTTTTTTGAAACGCTTCCTGATAAATCTGGCGCATCTGTTTTTCCACCACCTGAATGTCATATGCCTTCGCCTTTTTTTGATTGTATCTGCCGCAGGACTCCCTCAGCGCCTCGTCCTCCAAAAGCTCTTTCAGATCCTTTGTCAGCAGCGTTTTACTATTTCTGCCCGCTGCTGGAAACCTTCTTCCGCCTTTTGTACCGACCAGTTCCCGGTTGCCCCTGATATCTGACACGACACAGGGCAGCCCTGCCGCCATCGCTTCTATTAGGGCAACCGAAAGCCCTTCCTGCAAAGACGGAAATACAAAAAGATCCGCGCTCTGGTATGCCCATGCCACATCCTCCAAAAATCCCACAAGCCTGACCCTGTCCGCAATCCCATACTTTTTTGCCATTTGAAAAAGCCTGTCCTTCCATGCCCCCTGGCCGCAGACCACATAGTATACTTCCCGCCCGGAAACACTTGGCAGTAGAGCGGCTGCACCGATCACCGCCTGGTGGTTTTTTCTTCTGCTCAGCTCCCCGACTGACAGCAGGACAAACGCATCCGCAGGAATTTTATATGCTGCCCGGAAGCTTTGCCTGCCGCCTCCTCCGCTTGAAGCAGCAATCCCGACTCCCGGAATCCGGTAAACCCTGCCCGCACGCAGCCTTCGTTCTGCCAGGCGGCCATCCTCCCTGTTCACAGTAATCAGCACATCCGTCCAGCGTGCCAGCGCCTTTTCCACCGGGTAATACAAGAGCCAGTTATGAAGCGGCGCTCCCCGATAGAAATGAAATCCATGTGCGGTATAGATCACCCTGATGCCTCTTTGATGCGCAACCAGTCTCGCCAGCACTCCGCCAACCGGAGAATGGCAATGCATCCATGCATAATGATATCTGTCCGTCAGCTTCCATAACTGTTTATATGCCTGCCTGCACTTGCGTACGGCACGGACGCTTCTCGGGCAATCCCACTGGTGCCAGCGCACCTGCATCCTGCACAGCGTTTTTTGAAGTTTTCGTATCCTGTCCGCATCACACGTATTTCCCTCCCGGAAGTTACACGCCACATGCACCTCATATCCCATTTCCAGCAGCAGGCGGATATTGGGCAGATTAAACTGGTCAATCATCGAAGCCACCGATGCAAGCATTAAGATTTTCATTTTTGTGCTCATGCTTCACTCATAATCTCTGCCACAGACTTCATAATTTTTACATAAATCGAATACTGGTCTGTCAGCTTTTCCGGCTTCTGCGCAGACGGCTCCCACAGGTCCAGCACTGCGCCAGATAAATGTACTTCTCCCCAAAGCAGTTCTCCGGCGTCCGCATCCAGCGCTCCGCAGATACTGACAAACGTTTCCAGGCTCATAATCCTGGAGCCGCGTTCAATATGCCCCAGAAATGACATGCTGATCCCGCATTTTTTCGCCAGCTCCTCCTGTGACCAGCCCTTTGCCTTGCGTAGCTGGCGAATCCGTATTCCCATTTTTCCGTAATCCAGTTCTTTCTCTGATTGTTTCATCGCTGCCTCCATTCTGCGTCCAGGAAATTTCCGCCTGCACATGCCAAGCCTCAGATAACAGAATCCTATCTTGATAAAACATAACATTTTATGTCAAATTGTTATGTTTTATAAAAATAGTCTGATATCGCCGAAACGCTTGCGTACAGCGGAAATTCTGTGATTTTTTGGTTCTTATCCATGCTTTTGAAACATTTTTTAGTTTTTATACCCTGCGAAAAAATACGGGTGATTTTAATAAAAACGATTGGAATTATTTGTGATATTGACTATTTATTTTTGTTTGTAGATTTGAAAAATTAGCAATTATTAACAATTTTTTTATTCGTATTGCAAAAATCAAGAAATTGGTGTAGAATACTCAAAGATAACAATTTGACATAAAATGTTGTGTATAAGAATAATGCATAACGATCATATTCTAAAAATATATGGATAGTATAGATTCATTTTTCTGTTTCTCTTATATTGTTTTTCCGATTTTTTCTGTCACATTTCAAAACATTTTTAGGTTTCTGTACAGCTCGTTTTGCGCCTTGCGCTGATATGCAGAACTATTTCTGAAATTTTTACAAGCTGCTTGCCGGCTTCATCCTTTCATGTTAAAATAGGCTTACCTAAACTGGGCGAACTGGATGAATCAAAGATAGTAACTTTTTCAATCAAGTGGTGCGTTTTTTACATGAGGAACGCTGGGTGCTGCGAGTAATCCTTTCTGCTCTCCTTCCTCCAGCGTCCCCCCTGTGCAGAAACACGCAGCTAAAACCTTTCATAAACATCTAATCAAACACGGAGGACAGCATGGCAGAACTGAAAACATATAAACAATTAGAACAGCGCATCCATGATTTAGAATACCAATTAAAAGGCAGCACAGC
>CAMUPC010000049.1 GCA_947090545.1 uncultured Eubacterium sp.
CTAGCGCTTCTTAACCTTCTGGAACGGACGCAGCCAGGGCGTGCCCATCCCCTCTTCCGGCGTCCGTCCCTACCTCACCCCCTCAAAAAACCCAACTTTGCAGCGCAACCGCCTTCCCCAAAATGTGTACATCCCTCATCTCCTTTTCCACAAATACACAATCTTCAAACGCAGAATTCTCTGCCTTTAATATCAGCAGCTTCTTTTCCTTATAATAATACAGCCTTTTCAAAACAGCCTGCGTAGACCCAGGAAAAAGTACCGCCGCGATCTCCCCATTTTCCACCCAGTCCTGCTGGCGGATAAATACGAGGTCGCCGTCAAAGATCCTGGCATTGTTCATACTGTCTCCGGCTGCCTTTAAGCAAAAATCTGCTTTTATCTGTATCGTTTTATCATGGACAGACACGACATTTTCCGGTACCGTGCCGTCTGGGAACATGCTGGATGGAAGCTTTTTTGTACTTCCCGTGCCGCTTGGCGCAGGCTCGTTCCATCCCATCAAATAGGCTGGGGAGGTGCCAAGCGCTTCGGATACCTTAAGAATCTTATCACGCTTCATATTTGCGATCATGCCGTTTTCCCACTTTCGGACGGTGCTTTTTCCGACGCCGACCATGTTGCCCAGTTCTTCCAGTGTGAGTCCCTTCTGCGTGCGCAGATTGTAGATCTTTTTGCCCATATCCATATTGAACACCTCATTTCATGACGATTTTCATTTCTGTTGTTTCTATAGGCTGGCGTGCTGGGCGTGATGCTGTGCAGTTTCTTTTTTGCCGCTTTATTATATAATAAATGTGTCTTTTTTGCAACATCTATCTCGTTTTATCTGTAAAAAAGTGTCTTAAAAGACAAATGTATATTGACAGCTTCTTTGATATATGATAGATTAATAGTGTCTTTAATGACACGAAAGGAGATGGATCAAATTGGACAAATATAAACTGGAATATGAAATGAAATCCAGAGGCATCACGATTGAGAAGCTGTGTGCAGAACTACATATCAGCCGTTCCGCTTTTTACAGGAAATGCAACGGGATCTCAGAGTTTACCCAGGGTGAGATTCAAAGAATCGTGGATTATATCGGATTGGATTCTCCAATGGGAATTTTTTTTGCAGATAAAGTGTCTGAAAAGACACGGCACGCCGCGTCGGTATAAGCACGGTTTCTCAGTATTCTGGTATTGTATTACGCAAATTTTTGTGGATTTTAAACTGCTGCCTAGGCATTGGCTATCTCATCAATTTTCAATGTTTTATCGTTACCTCCTTACGTTAACGTTAGCAGCAGGCAGAAATTCACAAAAATTTGCGTAGTGCAATACTTTGCTTGATATACCAAAGGTGCGCGGCGGTGCTGCCTCCTTTTGTATATAAATGTAACTGTTCATTAAAAAAAGAGAGTAAGAGGAGGAGATCATGAAGCAAACATTCATGAAAAAAGCTCTTGCAGTTGTTTTGTCAACGGCTATGACATTTTCATTGTCATCGATGCAAATACAGACTGCATCAGCGGCGAAAAAGTTTGTCAGCCTGAATACGACGTTCAAGACGTTAAAAGTCGGACAGAAATATTCCTTAAAGCTGAAAAACAATACGAGTAAATGGAAGGTGAAAAAGGCGGTCAGCACAGACAAGGCAATTGCCAATGTGTATGCAAAGTCCACTTCCAATGTCAAGATCAAAGGAAAGAGCGCAGGCAGGGCTACGATCCGTGTAAACGTAGAGACTGCCGCAAGAAAGACAAACAACAAAAAGACACTGCGCTGCCGGATCAAGGTTGTAGAGGCCGGCGCTGCAACGCCTACGCCATCACCAACCCCATCGCCGGCGCCGTCTACGCCAGACCCTGCAAAGACGAGCGCACAGGTGTCTACACAGGCTGAACTGGATGCAGCGCTGAATAACAAGGCAGTTACAAGCATCACAATCAGCACAGCGGCTGCATCATCCTTCAATATCCCTGCGGGAATGTACAGCAGTGTAGACCTGACAGTCAATGCCCCGAACGCAGATGTCGTAAATAATGCGAACTTCAAATCCGTTACAATCAAAGCGATCAAAGCAGACACATGGACAGAAAAAGCAAAGGGCAACACGCTGAAGGTGGATGCGGCGAAAGCACGCATTGTCGTTGATGAAGCAGCAACGGTAGCAGGCATTTCCGTAGCATATGCAAATGCAGACGTTACCATCGTCGTAAACGGTACGGCATCCGGCATTACGGTCAATGCAAAAGCAAAGGTAAGCATTTTAGGTACAGCAAAGACGAAAGTACCAGTGTCAATTGCAGCGGCAGCAGCGGATTCTGTATTATCCTCTGTGATACCAGTTACGATCCAGGCAGCAGCAAACGCTACCATCGACCTGGGAGCAGGCGCAGAAGAGAGTACAGTAGAAGTAACAAACAATGCCGCAACGGTAACGGTAAAGAATAATACAACAAAGAAGATCACCGTAACAAAGGCTGACAAGTCCAAGACAGAGGTATCTGTCAAGGGCAGTACAACAGTAAAGCCTTCGACATCATCAACAGGCGGTTCTAACTGGGGCGGCGGCTCAAGCTGGAGCGGTGTTGGCTCCGGTTCCGGAAGCTCAGGCGGCAGCTATGTGCCAACATCCAAGACGGTATCAAACCAGGCAGATCTGGATGCCGCACTGAAAAATACAAGCCTGAGAACCATTACGATCAAAGACGCAGTAGGCGACCTGAACATTGGAGATGGCAGCTACAGCAATATAGACCTGATTGTAGATGCGAAAGATGCGTCGGTGAACAACTACGCGACATTCAAGTCGATTGAAATCCGCAATATTAAGTCTGAGACATGGCATGAGTTTGGCAAGCGGAATAAATTCAATATTAAGGCGCCAAAGCCAAATATTATTGTGGACAAAGATGCGGTTGTAGAAGAGCTGAAATTTACGGCTGAAAAACAGCTTGCAACGTTAACCATAAACGGTACGGTTAACAGCGAGATTCTCTGCCAGGGATCTAAGGAAGCTGGCGTTACAGTGACATTAGGCTCAACAGCAAAGATCGAAAAAGGGCTGAAAGTGACTGCAATGGTAGTGAAGCTTCTGGGACAGGTTACAGAGAATTTGAAAGTAACGCTTACAACGGCAGAGGCACAGTTAGATTCAGAAGTTCCGGTATCTATTTCTATGGAAAAGGAAGCGTCAGGAGCAAAGATCTGGCTTGGCGAAGGTGCTAAGAACAGTACATTAGATTATGCTGATACGGAAATGAATGTACAGATCAACACAAAAGTTGAAGTAACAACAACTGTAGCTGGGAAAGAAACAACAGAAGGCAATGACAAGATCGAAGCAAATACCAATGGTACAGTAGATGCTGCAACAAATGAAAAAGTGAACGGATCAGAAGAACTGCCGGATGAAGGCGCTACTTTACCGGAAGCACCAGCAGATCCAGAAGATCCTTCTAACCCGGAAGATCCTTCTAACCCGGAAGATCCTTCTAACCCGGAAGATCCTTCCAACCCAGAAGATCCTTCTAACCCGGAAGATCCTTCCAACCCGGAAACTCCAACAGGTACACCTTCGATTACACTTAAGGCTGCAAATGTTACTTCAGGATCAAGCGTAGTTGTTGTGACAGCAAGTGCATTTAAGTTAGGAGATAAACCAGTTGATGAAGTTACATATGCGGCAACTGCAACCTGCGGCAATGTGAATTCAGATACTGCTAATAATGGAGTATATACATTTGCAAGTGGAACAACCGGAACACTGACATTTACAGTGACTGCAAATAAGGTTACATATACAGTAACAGCAAACATCGCTGATTTGACAAGTGATGCTAAAGAAGTTACCGCAACCGTAACCGCACCGTCTGGCTCAGAAACCAGCGGCAGCTAAACACCAAAAACAAAATAGTTAACATAAAAATCTCAGAGGCTTTCTGCCTCTGAGATTTTTTACTTGATCAGTGCTTATGTAAAGCACCCCGTTTGCCATTTACTTTAATAAATGGTCGATTAATAGCATATAGATATCATCTGTCTGGCTCTTCCAGTTTGCGCAGATGGCTTCTGCCTGTTCTTTGTTTCGTACGTTCAGTGTCAGGTCCAGTTGGGGGATTCCCTTTTCGCGGAGCTGGCAGTGGACGGCATATTTTTTTTCCGGTGTAATGTAATAATCTGCAATGGCAGCGGCGGCAGCGGTGATCTGGAGATTGTTTTCCGCGATATACTGCCGGATGTCTGACTGGATCTCCGAATTGATCTTATTTTCAAAAAAGTGCAGGGACTCCTCCCCAGCAGGCGTAATCGTATACTGGATATTGTTATGGGAAGCCTCCTGGCGGATAAACTGCGCTTCGTCCAGCTCGTGCAAAGCCTCCTGGAGCGTAAAATACGTCGTGTACTCTTTTCCGAGAAAAAAATCAGAAAGCAGCGTATTCGTCAGAGGCGCGTCGGACTGGTCAAGCATGGATAAGACCATCAGCTTGTATAACGTAATCGGTTCTGCCATAGAAAATACCTCCGGGTTCTTTTTTATGAAATATGCAGTTTTACAGCTTTGCTGACGGCGTCTGCAATGCGCGGGTCAAATGCCTGCGGCATAATGTGCCGGTCACTCAGCTCTTCGTCTGACACAAGCGCTGCGATTGCGTTTGCTGCGGCAAGCTTCATCTCTTCGGTGATCTGCTTTGCGCGGCCTTCCAGGGCGCCTTTGAAAATACCCGGAAATGCGGCGACATTGTTGACCTGGTTCGGGAAATCGCTCCTTCCGGTACCAACGATCCGCACCCCCGCGGCAAGCGCCGCATCCGGCATAATCTCCGGCACCGGGTTTGCCATGGCAAATAAAATCGCGTCCTTATTCATGGAAGCAGCCATTTCCTGCGTGACAATATTTGGGGCGGATACGCCGATAAAGATATCCGCGCCTTTTAACGCGTCCGCAAGGGAGCCTTGTGCCTGCTCCAGATTGGTAACGAGCGCCATTTCTTTCTGCATCCAGTTCAGGTTAGGGTCGTCTTTTCCGATGATGCCGAAGCGGTCGCACATCGTAATATGCGAAAAACCATAAGTAAGCAGCAGCTTTGTAATCGCGATGCCGGCAGAGCCAGCGCCGTTTACAACAACCTTGCAGGCTTCTTTTTTCTTGCCGGTCACACGCAGGCTGTTGATCATGCCGGCAAGCACGACGATCGCTGTTCCGTGCTGGTCGTCGTGGAATACCGGGATATCCAAAAGCTCCTTTAGGCGCGTCTCGACTTCAAAGCAGCGCGGCGCCGCGATATCCTCCAGGTTAATGCCGCCAAAGCCTGGGGCAATGTTTTTGACAGCCTGTATGATTTCTTCGGTATCCTGTGTATCCAGGCAGATCGGGACGGCATTGATATTTGCAAATTCTTTGAACAGTACGCATTTGCCTTCCATTACAGGCATTGCCGCATACGGCCCGATATTGCCAAGGCCAAGTACTGCGCTTCCGTCAGAGACAACGGCGACCGTATTGGATTTGATCGTATAAGTATAAGCAAGAGACGGGTCTTTTGCTATTAATTTACATGGCTCTGCAACACCGGGCGTATAAGCGATCGCTAAGTCCTCGCTTGTCTTTACCGGAGACTTAGAGACTGTTTCCAGCTTGCCATTCCATTGCTTGTGCATGGAAATGGCTTTTTCTTTCTGGTCCATGGGAATCTCCTTTCTGCTGATTATGTAAAATGTTGCTAAAACTTACACCAACGCTACAATGATAGCACCAATATTTTAATAAATCAAGAAAAAGGTATGGAAGCGGCAGGAATTGGAGATTTACTAAAGAAAACGGATGATGGAGGCACAAAAAGATGCGTAAGGAAAGACGAAAAAAGATGCAGCAGGAGAAAGCGGCGGTATACGGCTATGTAAGGGTATCCAGTACCGATCAAAACGAGGGCAGGCAGTTGGTCGCCATGCGGGAAAAAGGCGTGGAAGCGTCAAATATCTATATGGATAAGCAGTCGGGAAAGGATTTTGAACGCACACAGTATCAGAGGATGGTGCGAAAGCTGAAACAAGGGGATTTGCTCTATATTTTAAGCATCGACCGCCTGGGGCGCAACTATGAGGAGATATTAAGGCAGTGGCAGATTCTGACAAAGGAGATTGGCGTGGATATCTGTGTCATCGACATGCCGCTTTTGGATACAAGAAACGGCAAGGATCTGATGGGGACGTTTATTGCAGACCTGGTGCTGCAAATATTATCCTTTGTGGCGGAGTCGGAACGGGAAAACATCAAAAAACGCCAGGAACAGGGCATCGCGGCTGCGAAGGCAAAGGGAGTGCGGTTTGGCAGGCCGGAGGTTGCTGTGCCAAAGGAGTTTCCAGTGATTGTAGGGGCATGGGAGCATAAGCAGATTACCATTGACGAGGCGCTTGCCAAAAGCGGCATGAGCCAGGCGACGTTTTACCGGAGGCTTAAGGAGTATCGGGGGATGCAAATATAGTACTTATTTATTGAAAAAATACCAAAAACAGGGACACGTGTCCTTGCAAAACATATGCAAAAGATATATGATTTCCACATAATAAATACGATAATTCAGCACAATGCTTAAAGGAGGTGTATTTGACGAATGAGCTAAGCGTTTTGTGGGTATAAAATAGAACAGGAGTGTCAGGAGAATCGTATGAAAGAGGTATATTTAGATGAAGCGCTGCCGTTTTTAAAAAAGATTGATCCAAAAAGGCGGGAACAGTTTCAGGCTTATTTCAAAAATGCCCCGCTTTGGGTTTTGGAGAGCTTTATGATTGAAAAGCTGGAAAAGGGGACTACTTTTATACGGGAAGGCGAGCCTGTAGATATGGTTTATTTTATTGGCGACGGAATGATTAAGGCAACGGATCACAGGATCTATGGGATATCCTTTGACTTTATACTGTTTACAAGAGTCTACGCGCATGGCGGTATGGAGATTATTATGGATATCGACTGGTACACAACGTCGTTGCAGACTGTTACGGACTGTACGGTTGTCAAGATTCCAAAAGCGCAGTTTGCCAGGTGGATGAGTACGGACGTGGTTTCCCTAAAGTATGAAGCAAAATTAATGGGGGAATATATGCTGGAACAGGCGCGGGATGTCAGGGCTTTTTTGTTCCTGCAAGGCGCGAACCGGCTGGCGATGCTGTTTACAAGAAGGTATGAAAAATACGAGGAAAACGGAGTCTTGAGCCTCAGCAGTGACAGGCAGGAATTATCAGACTTTACGGGACTGAGTGTAAAGACGATTACGCGGTCCGTCAAAAAGCTGAAAGAGGAGGGGCTGATTACGAAAGAAGGAAATATCATCACGATCAGCAAGCAGCAGTATAACCGTCTTAAGGAGAATCTAATGGAAGTCCTTTCCGATGACGAGTGGGGAAGCTAAAGCAGTATGCTTACAAAATTGATAGAAGTGGGGAAAAAAACAATCAAAAAATAAAAAAGAAGGAGGAACATGTTATGCAAAATTATTCAGGAGAAGAAGGGTTACAGTATCATTTACAGATTCGGCCGGGCGATGTAGGGCGCTATGTGATTTTGCCAGGCGATCCGAAGCGCAGTGAAAAAATCGCAAGGCATTTTGACGACGCGAAGCTGGTAGCTGACAGCAGGGAGTATGTTACATATACCGGATACCTGGATGGGGAAAAAGTCAGCGTTACCTCCACGGGCATCGGCGGGCCTTCGGCATCCATTGCGATGGAAGAACTGGTGCTGTGCGGCGCGGACACGTTTATTCGTGTAGGTACGTGCGGCGGGATTGAACTGGACGTCAAAGGCGGAGATATCGTCGTTGCAACAGGTGCGGTGCGCATGGAAGGAACGAGCCGCGAATATGCGCCGATCGAGTATCCGGCGGTAGCCGATTTTGAGGTGGCAAACGCGATCGCGGAGTCATGTAAGGAGCTGGGGCTTACGTACCATATGGGCGTGGTACAGTGCAAGGATGCGTTTTACGGACAGCACGAGCCGGAGCGTATGCCAGTCAGCTATGAGCTGTTAAACAAGTGGGAAGCATGGAAGCGCATGGGCTGCAAGGCTTCGGAGATGGAATCAGCGGCATTGTTTATTGCGGCGATGCACCTTAGGGTACGCTGCGGGTCAAACTTCCTCGTAGTCGGCAACCAGGAGAGGAATGCGCTCGGCATGGATAATCCTATGGCGCATGATACAGAAAGCGCGATTAAGGCAGCAGTAGGGGCACTGCGCAGATTAATCAAATCAGATAAAGAAAAATAAGAAACTGGGGAGAGATTAGGAAAATGAAACTTGTAATGAGCCTGTTGGGTATCGTGGTTATTTTAGGGCTTTTATGGCTGCTGTCCTGGGATCGCAAAAGCGTGAACTGGAAGCTGGTCATAAAAGCGATCCTTGTCCAGACGGTACTTGCGATTATCATTGTAAAAGTTCCGCTTGGGCAGAAGCTTGTTACAATCGCGTCTGACGGGGTCACGGCTGTCGTGAACTGCGGAAAGGACGGATTGGCGTTTGTATTTGGAGACCTTGCAGACGGCTCCAAGTTCAGCGTATTTGTCGTACAGTCGTTGGGAGGCATTATTTTTGTATCGGCATTAATTAACCTGCTGTATTATGTAGGCGCGGTCGGATTTGTTGTAAAATGGCTGGGAAGAGCAGTCGGCAAGCTGATGGGTACAACGGAGGTAGAGAGCTTTGTCGCTGTGGCAAATATGTTTTTAGGGCAGACAAGCAGCCCGGTATTAGTCAGCAAGTATATCGGAAATATGACAGACAGTGAGATTTTCGTTATTTTAGTATCCGGCATGGGCAGTATGGAAGTGTCTATTTTAGCTGGCTACAACGCCTGCGGCATTCCAATGGAGTACTTATTAATCGCAAGCGTGATGGTACCGATCGGAAGTATCTTGGTATCGAAAATCATCCTGCCGGAAAAAGAGGTTGCAAAATCCATCAAAGATGTTAGTATGGATAATAAAGGAAACAACAATAACGTCATCGATGCGATCGCAGAAGGCGCGGCAACCGGTATGCAGATGGTGATTTCCATTGCGGCATCCCTGGTAGCGATTATCGGCCTGGTTGCGTTTGTAAATATGATTTTAGGAATCGGCAACCTAAGCCTTACCAAGATTTTCTCCTATGTGTTTGCGCCGTTTGGCTTCCTGCTTGGGCTGGATGTGCAGGATGCACTGTTGGAAGGCGCTTTGTTAGGGCAGAAAATGATGATGAACGAATTTGTGGCATTTGGAGACTTGGGCGGAAAGATCGCGAATTTAGACCCGAGGACAGGTATGATTGCTTCGATTTCTCTGGCAGGCTTTGCGAATTTGGGAAGTCTTGGTATTTGCGTGTCCGGTATTGCGGTACTTTGCCCGGAGAAGAAGAGTACGCTGTCGAGGCTTGTATTTAAGGCGATGCTGGGCGGTATGTTAGTGAGTGTCTTGAGTGCGACGATTGTGGGGATTGTGGCGCTGTTTTAAAAAGTGTTGGGTATTTTAGTGAGGTTTTTGGATGAGGGACGCCTGGAGAGGGGATTGGCACGCCCTGGCTGTGTCCGTTCCAGAAGGTTAAGAATCCCTAGGCATCCTGCGGTTACGCTGAGGCACCGTCCGGGCGCGGCACCTAGTTCGCCCTGGCGTTCCGCCAGCAGCTAAAGGTGCCGCTTGGCTTCGCCCCTACGTGATCGAGCAGGATACCAAGGGCTTCTAAACCTTCTTCCAAGGCACAGCCAGGGCGTGCCAATCCCCTCTCCAGGCTGGTTATCGCAAGCCATACATAATCACGCTGTGGCTTTTTTACGGCAATGGATTATATGTGAAATCCCATGTTTTTTGCTCTTTTTGCGGCAATGGATTATATGTAAAATCCCATGCTTTTTGCTCATTTTGCGGCAATGGATCGTGGAGCAGGTTTAGCTGCTCAGGGTGCTGTCTGTGGTTTTCTTATTTAGAGCTTGCGAAAAACAGCCGGAGGAAGGGGAGCGGGGCTGGCTTTCTGTGACTATGGAAAAATGTTAGGAGCCCTTAGCATCCTGCCCGATACAGCAGGGGCGAAGCCAAGCGGCACCTTTAGCTGCTGGCGGAACGCCAGGGCGAACTAGGTGCCGCGCCCGGACGGTGCCACAGCGTACCAGCAGGATGCTTAGGGCTCCTTACATTTTGGAATCGGAACAGAAAGCCAGCCCCGCTCCCCTTCCTCCAGCGTCCTAATTCACAAAAACCCACCCCACCCCCAAAACATTCTGATATACCCAAGATAGGATTTACAATGATGAAAAAAATGAGTTCTCTATTAGCGCTCAGCCTCGTAACAGCCATACTCTGCGGCATCTGGTCTTTTGCAGCAGAAGCAGCAGGCTTGCCGGGCTGGGCAGGATTTGCCGGGTGTACGGCATATTTTGCAAGCGGGAAACATGGCGCAGCAGGCTTGAAAAAAGCAATCCCGACCAATCTGACAGGCGTCCTATGCGCGGTAGCGATCATTACATTAAGTGATTTGGCGCCTGCGCTTGGATCAGCGGGAGTCTGGTGCGCGCTCCTTACATTTGTGATGTGCATTCTTGCAAAATACGAGCTGTTTGATTACTGTCCCGGAACATTTATCGGATGCTTTAGTACATTTGCCGCAGGCGGAGACTGGATGGTGCTTGCCCCGGTGCTTGTATTCGGCGCCTTTCTTGCCGCGGCATGTGATTACGGCGGAGTACGGCTGTATGAGGCAGTGACAGGAAACTATAAGCGAAACGGAGGGAAAATTATGACAAACGAACAATTGATTGCGGAAGCGAAAAAAGCCAGGGAACATGCGTATACGCCATATTCGCATTTTCAGGTAGGCGCAGCGCTGTTAACAAAGGATGGCAGGCTTTACCATGGCTGCAATATTGAAAACGCGGCGTATGGGCCAACGAACTGTGCGGAGCGTACGGCTTTTTTCAAGGCAGTCTATGAAGGAGAACGTGAGTTTGAAAAAATCGCGATCGTTGGCGGGCCGCAGGGTGAGGAAGCGGATGTGATGTGCGCGCCGTGCGGAGTCTGCCGCCAGGTGATGATGGAGTTCTGCAATCCGAAAACCTTTCAGATCGTGCTTGCGGATGGGAAGGGCAAATGGATCGAACGCACGTTGGAGGAGATGCTGCCGTTTGGATTTGGGCCGGATAATTTAAAATAGCACAAAGTTTCCTCGTTCTGCCCGCACATTTCTTCTGGAAACGGCGGAAAATAAATTGCTGAAAAGTCAAAAAAGTGATAAAGTGTTGCTAAACTGGTATTAGGCGTGAAGGGGTGGTTACATGCAGGCTGGGCTTCCTATGGGGATTGAAAATTTTAAAGAAATGCGGGCAAGAGGATATTATTATGCAGATAAGACGGGCATGGTCAGAGAGCTTATGAACCATATGGGAAAAGTAAATTTATTTACACGCCCGAGGCGTTTTGGGAAAACGCTGAATCTTAGTATGCTGAAATATTTTTTTGAAATAGGCTGTGACGACACGCTTTTTAAAGGCTTGGAGATTTCCGGGGAGAAGGAGCTTTGCGCGCGCTGTATGGGGAAATATCCGGTTATTTCGATCAGCTTGAAAGGGGTAAGCGGCAGAAGGCTTGAGGAAGCGAAAGGAATGCTGCGCAGGATGGTCACAGAAGAGGCGCAGAGATTTGAATTTTTGATGCATAGCAGCAGGCTGTCGCATACGGAGCGCGAACAGTACCGGGCGCTTGTCAGAGTGAACCAGACAGGCTCCTTTTCAATGGACGATGAGCTGCTAAAGGACAGCCTGCGCATGTTATCACGTTTTTTGCACAAGCATTACAGCCAGCAGGCAGTGATCTTGATTGATGAATATGATGTGCCTTTGGATAAGGCATACCACGCCGGATATTACGATGATATGATGGAGCTTTTAAGGGGGCTGTTTTCCCAGGCGCTGAAATCGAATGACAGCCTGTATTTTGCAGTGCTTACCGGATGCCTGCGCGTTTCCAAGGAGAGTGTGTTTACAGGGCTGAATAATTTTAAAGTCTATACGGTTCAGGATGTGCGGTATCAGGAATATTTCGGGTTTACGGACAGTGATGTGAGAAAAATGCTTGCGTATTATGGGCTGGTGCAGCATTATGATGAGATCAGGGAATGGTATGATGGCTACCGCTTTGGAGATACCGGCATTTATTGCCCGTGGGATGTGATCAATTACTGTGCGGACCTGCGGGATGGAAACGCCGTAAAACCGCAGAACTACTGGGTCAATACGAGCAGTAATGATATTATCAGGCAATTTGTGGACAAGGCGAAAGCGTCAACCAGGAAGGAAATGGAAGTTCTGATTGACGGGGGCAGCATCAAAAAGGAAATCCATCAGGAGTTAACTTATAGGGACTTGGACTCCAGAATTGACCATCTGTGGAGTATCCTGTTTACAACGGGGTACTTAACGCAGAGAGGAAGTGACGGCGATTTGACAGAGCTTGTGATTCCCAACAGGGAAATACACACGATTTTTGTCAGGCAGATCCGGGAATGGTTTGCAGAAGAAACAGAAAAGGACAGCCACAGGCTGGAACGCTTTTGCAGGGCGTTTGAGGAAAATAATATAGCCGCGATTGAGGAAGGATTTACGTCTTATCTTAAAAAATCCATTAGTATTCGTGATACCAATGTGAAAAAAGAGAGAAAGGAAAGCTTTTATCATGGTATCCTGCTTGGAATTTTTGGGCATATGGACGGGTGGGATGTCCGGTCGAATGCTGAGGCAGGAGACGGTTATTGTGATATTGCGATTGAAGTGGAGGATGCGCGCATCGGTATTATGATCGAACTAAAGTATGCTGAAAACGCGCGGTTTGACGCTGCGTGCGATGAGGCGGCAAAACAGATGCGGGAAAGAAATTATGCGGAGCTTTTGATCGATGATGGAATGGAAACGATCTTCCAATATGGGATTGCGTGTTATAAAAAACGGTGTAAGGTTGTGTCAGTGTGTATGATGGATAAGTATGATGGATAAAAATACTTGAATAAATGTATAAATGTACGGACTGATTGAGGGATGCCGGGAGAGGGGATTGGTTTGCCCTCTCCCTGCTGGTATCGGGGTTACATATTACAGGAGCTGAATACCATGTTTGGCACATTCCTCTGCCATCTGCGGCTCCCAGATGGAGCACTGTACTTCCCCAATATGCGCTTTGCGCAGGAAAAACATACAGATCCGCGACTGCCCGATGCCGCCGCCGATCGTATACGGCAGTTCCTGATTTAAAATCGCTTTTTGGAACGGCAGTTGTGCGCGGTTTTCGCAGCCCGCTTTGGCAAGCTGTTCAGCAAGCGATAACTCGTCGACACGGATGCCCATGCTGGAAAGCTCCAGGGCAATGTCCAGTACCGGATAATAGACTAAAATATCTGCGTTTAGCGCCCAGTCGTCATAGTCCGGCGCGCGCCCGTCGTGGCGTTCTCCGCTTGCGAGCAAGTCGCCGATCTGCATCAGGCAGACAGCGCCTTTTTCTTTTGTAATCAGGTATTCACGCTCTTTGGGTGTTTTGCCCGGGTAGCGGTCCTCTAACTGCTGCGTTGTTAAAAAGTAAATGTCGTGCGGCAGCAGCTCTTCGATATAGTCATATTGTACAGCCATATATTTTTCGGTTTTGCGCAGTACCTTGTATACCATTTTTACCGTATTTTGCAGGTATTCCATGGTGCGGTCTGCTTTTGTAATGACTTTTTCCCAGTCCCATTGGTCTACGAAGATGGAGTGGATGTTGTCTGTCTCCTCATCGCGGCGGATCGCGTTCATATCGGTGTACAGCCCTTCGCCCGCCTGAAACCCGTATTTATGCAGGGCAAAGCGTTTCCATTTTGCCAGGGAATGCACGACCTCCGCGATTTGGCCGTCCATTTCGCGGATATCAAAAGAAACCGGGCGTTCCACACCGTTTAAGTTGTCGTTTAACCCGGATTCGGGCGTGACGAACAGCGGGGCGGACACGCGGGAGAGGTTCAGCGTCAGCGCCAGCAGGTTTTGAAAAAAGTCTTTGACCGTCTTAATGGCGATCTGCGTATCGTGCAGGTTTAATTGTGACTGGTAGTCTTTTGGAAGTATCAAATGTGTTGTCATATCAAATCCTCGTTCTTTCAAGTGTCAAAATAGTGAAATAAGTAAACTATACTATAAAGGAAACGCCGGCGTTAAAAAATAAAGTCACGGATGTATGGATACAGCTTGTCGCTGTGTATAATATAGCTCCCATGATCTTCGTCCGGGATAATTTGAAGCTGTGCGTCCGCAAGCTTTTTAGCGATCAGCTTTGTATGCGACAGCTTGATAATATCGTGCTCGCCTGCAAGCACGAGCACCGGAATCTGGATGCGTGAAAGCATCGCAGGGTCGATGTCTGGTTCTTCTAACATCATCCGGTCTAAGGGGCTGCCGCTTTTTTTGTAGTGCTGTTTGATTTTATGCAGGAAAGTCCTTTTCATGCCCTGCGGGTTTAGGTTTGCTCCGCTGACAATCAGCCGCCCAAGTAGCCCCGGATAGTGCAGGGCAAGCAGCAGCCCGACAATGCCGCCGTCGCTAAAGCCGTACAGGATCGGAGACGGGATCTCCAAAGAAGTAATAAGCTGCGCGATATCGTCTGCCATGCCAAGGTAGCTGTATTCCTCGGTCGGATTGCTCGCACCGTGCCCGCGGCTGTCGACAGCGTAAACGGTGTGCGTCTGGGCAAGCAGCGGGATAAGGGCGTCAAAGATCGTGTGATCCTCACCATTTCCATGCAGAAGGAGCAGCGGATGTCCTTCGCCTGTTTTTTCATAAAAAAGTATTTGACGGTTAATATGAATATACATAGAAACATCCTTTCCCAAATTGGCTGTGAATATGGAAATCTGACACCAATTACTTTATCACAACGACTTTACGATTTCAATCTATTTTCCAATGAAATCAAAAATCCCACGCCGAAATGAATTATTTTTCCATCAGCACTTGAGCATCGTATTGATTATATGGTATCATAAAAATAAGTAAAATAACGCGATGAACAAGCGCAGCGAGCATAGGAGAAAGACAGTTATGGAGAGGAATAGCATATTAATTGCGGATGACCAGGAAATTAACCGGGAAATATTAAAGGTGATTTTTGAAGAGCAGTATGAGATTTTGGAAGCGTCTGACGGGATGCAGGCAATCGAGCAGATCGAGGCGCATTGTGAAAGCATCGTCCTTGTGTTTTTAGACCTTTTGATGCCGGGCAAATCCGGCTTGGAGGTACTTGCGTTTATGACGGACAAAGGATATATGGATGTGATCCCGGTCATTATGATTACCGGGGAAGCTACGGCGGATACGGATGAGAAGGCTTATGAATACGGGGTATCGGATATTATTTACAAGCCGTTTGCGCCAAAGGTCGTGATGCGGCGTTCGATGAATATTATCGAGCTGTTTGCGCACCGCATCGATATTGAAAGGAAGCTCAAGGAGCGTACTAAAGAGCTGCGGGAGAGCAAGGAAAAGCTGGAAAAGAGCAATGAGTTTTTGGTAAATGCGTTAAGCTCGGTTGTAGAGTTCCGCAGCTTAGAATCCGGGGAGCATATTCACAGGGTCAAATATCTGACGAAGATTATGCTAAAGTACCTTAGAAAGTTTTATCCGCAGTACCAGCTTACCAAAGAGCAGGTCGGGCTGATTGTCAACGCGTCCGCGCTGCATGACCTTGGCAAAGTGGCGATCCCTGACAGTATCCTGCTAAAGCCGGGCAAGCTGACGGATGAAGAGTTCGAGGAGATGAAAAAGCATACGATTTATGGCTGCGAGCTGCTGGAGCAGTTTAAGCAGGAGGAGACAGAATTTTACCGGTACTGCTATGATATCTGCCGCTACCACCATGAGCGCTATGACGGCAGGGGGTATCCAGACCATTTAAAAGGGGAAGAAATTCCGATCTGGGCGCAGGTTGTATCGATTATTGATGTGTATGACGCGCTTGTCAGCAAACGGGTGTATAAAGAGGCCTATGCGGAAGGCGAGGCGGTGCGTATGATTCGCGAAGGGGAGTGCGGCACGTTTTCTCCGGTGATGCTGGATTGCTTTCGGCTGGCGAAGTATGAGCTGATGGAGGCTGCGGAAGGGGATTTTTCGTTTGCGGATGGGGAGATGGAGGAGATGTAAAGAAGGGCAGGCTGTGTACCTGACTGTCCCACATCTTCCTCTTTATATTAAATTTTGAAAAATGATTGACTATTTTCAGAGATATGGTATTATACTAGTAGTGGTGAGTCCTACCGTAAAGTGGACTGCTAAAAGCGTTAGCAACTCTAATGGAGTTACTACACAAATGGCTATGTGGAAACGCATAGCCATTTTTAACGAGGAGATATATGCAGACAGATTTTAAATTATACAAGGTGGATATGAAATATATCCGTAATCTACATAATATAGATGATAAAGTGCTTTCTGTTTCGCCACAGGCAGGAAAGGATAACAGGGTTTTCATCGGGATTGTTGTTATTTGTGGCGTTCACAAATATTGCATACCACTTTCATCGCCAAAAGAAAAACATAAGAACATGAAAAATTCTATGGACTTTTCCAAAATTGAAGTAAATGGAAAATTATTAGGCGTTCTAAATTTTAATCTGATGATACCTATTGAAGAAGAGCAATTACAGCTTGTTGATACCACCATTTTTAAGAGAGATAGGGAAAATATCAGATATTATAAGAAGTTATGTACTTTGGAACTGGAATGGTGTCAGACGAATAATGAGGTAATCTGCAATAAAGCCAATGTCCTGTATAAGAAATACCTATCCAATGAGCCATTTGCAGGCAGGAATCGCTGCCTGAATTTTCCTAAATTAGAGGCAGAGTGTGAGAAATATAATTTAAAGATCAAGAAAGGCACAAACTGAACATCTCTTTATACACTTTCGGTAAAATTAACATGAGATGTTCAAATTGAGGAAAATCAGAACATATAATTCAAAATCTTTTCGGATAAGCACTGACAAAATTTCTGATTCAGTTCATTCATTTTTGTTACCTCTTTCAAAATTGTGCTTCAAGTTTCTGTATAGCTGTATTGCTATGGTTATTAGTATAGCACATATATCTTGACACCTTTTGTCAAGGTTTATTTTTTTATATATTTCTTGTGCCTGTTCAGCTAAAACACCTTTTAAATATTTTGGTTCAATGATTTGTTTTCATATACTATTTTTATTTCTTTGCACTGAATTACCGCTGTTTTCAATTTTTCAAATTTTGAGTTATCATAAATACGTTTTCCCCAACGTGAAAAATCCACTTCAAGCCAATTTCTTGTATTTACATTGAATAGCGCTGATAATTTTGTTAGCATTTCTTTTCCGCCAGTATAACCTGTGGCTGATACACTTTGTATTGCTGTTAATACTTCCTGTCTTTCATTTTCTGATAATATTGCTCTGTCCAAAATAAAATCCTGCAATCAGTATATACCGCTATTTCTTCCCAGTTAAGCATAGATTGGGATACCTGCACTGCTTAATGCTTGACAAGTTTTGATTGCCTCACTCCCCTCCCTCCAGCGTCCTTCATCACCAACACATAAAAAAGGAAACCAACAGCAGGCAAATACTTTATAAAATAAGGAATCCAAATTTCCCATTTTTTTGCTTGCATTTGGAAAGCAGTTATGCTAAGATAATTCACAACTTAAAAATACAGACACAAAAATGCAAAGAAGGAGACTCTTATCTTCAGATGCCGACAGGAATACAGCGTCACCGACTGAGAGCGCTGTTTGGAAGAGGAGATCAAGGGAACACTCTGGAGCAGGCGGGCTGAACCGTAACGTATCAGTAGGCTCGCACGTTGTGCGCGTTAAGCACATAGAGTGGAGCAGGCTTTTGGGTTTGCTCAAGGCGGGTGGTACCGCGGATAAGGCAATGCTTATTCGCCCCGGAATACAAAAACAGTATTCCGGGGCTTTTTTAGGCTCCCGGAATCATAAAAAATGAAAAAGGAGTACAGGACTTATGAGCAGTATTTACAGAGATGTGACGATGGAACAAGTAAGCGAAGCGCAGATTGGAAAGGAGCTTCGGGTTGCGGGATGGGTTGAAAATATCCGTGACCATGGCGGCGTGTCTTTTTTGGACGTCAGGGATATGTATGCCGTGATGCAGGTCGTGATCCGCGACAGCAGCCTGCTGCGGGGCATCCGTAAGGAGCAGGCGGTATCGGTAAAGGGAATCGTGGAAAAAAGGGATGCGGATACTTACAACCCGAAGATCCCTACCGGGACGATCGAATTGGAAGCGCATGAGATCCAGGTTTTAGGCGATGTGTATCAGAACCTGCCGTTTGAGATTCTAACGAGCAGGGAAGTGCGCGAGGATGTGCGGCTGAAATACCGCTATCTGGATTTAAGAAACAAAAAAGTAAAGGACAACATTGTTTTCCGGTCAAAGGTCATTGCGTTTCTGCGCCGGAAAATGACGGAAATGGGATTTTTGGAAATCCAGACGCCGATTTTATGCGCGTCGTCGCCAGAGGGCGCCAGGGATTATATTGTGCCATCCAGGAAGTTCAAGGGCAGATTTTACGCTTTGCCGCAGGCGCCGCAGCAGTATAAGCAGCTTTTGATGGTATCCGGGTTTGACAAGTATTTTCAGATCGCGCCGTGCTTTCGGGATGAGGACGCGAGGGCAGACCGTTCGCCGGGAGAGTTTTACCAGCTTGATTTTGAGATGAGCTTTGCGGGGCAGGAGGATGTGTTCGCAGTGGGCGAAGAGGTGCTTGGCGCTGTCTTTGAGGAGTTTGCGCCGCAGGGCAGCAAGGTCACCAAGGCGCCGTACCCGGTATTTAGCTATGCGCAGGCGATGCTTTTGTTTGGCACGGATAAACCGGACCTGCGCAACCCGCTGCGGATTATGGACCTGACGGACTTTTTTCAAAAGTGTACGTTTCAGCCGTTTTTAGGAAAGACGGTACGCGCGATCCGCGTCCATGCCGAGATGTCCAAAGGGTTCCATGAAAAGCTGCTGCATTTTGCAACCGGCATTGGCATGGGCGGGCTGGGATATCTGGAAGTATTAGAGGACGGTACGTACAAGGGCCCGATCGACAAGTTTATCCCGGATCAATTAAAATCAGAGTTCAAAGACATTGCGGGGCTTGCAGTGGGCGATACGATCTTTTTTATCGCGGATACGCGGCAAAAGGCGGCGTATTATGCGGGTATGATCCGTACGGAGCTTGGGGAAAAGCTGGAGCTTTTGGAAAAAGATGCGTTCCGGTTCTGCTATGTCAATGATTTTCCGATGTATGAAAAAGACCCGGAGACGAAACTGCCGGCGTTTACCCACAACCCGTTTTCGATGCCGCAGGGCGGGCTTTCGGCGCTGGAAACAAAAGACCCGTATGAAATCCTTGCCTATCAGTACGATATCGTATGCAACGGCGTGGAGCTTTCCTCAGGAGCCGTGCGCAACCATGATTTGCAGACGATGGTCAAGGCGTTTGCGATCGCAGGCTATGACGAGGAGACGCTTAAGGAGAAGTTTGGCGCGCTCTACGAAGCGTTTCAGTATGGGGCGCCGCCGCACGCGGGCATGGCGCCGGGCATTGACCGGATGCTGATGCTGCTGCGGAAAGAGGAGAACATCCGTGAGGTAATCGCTTACCCGATGAACGGAAACGCGCAGGATCTGATGTGCGGGGCGCCAAATACGGTAACCGAACAGCAGCTTCGGGAAGTGCATATCAAGGTACGGGCATAAAGCAGGAGGTATTGTGATGGCAGACAGGATTACAGACGAGACATTAAAATATGTAGGAATACTGGCAAAGCTGGAATTGGCAGAGGACGAAAAGGCACAGGCGAAACGGGATATGGAGCGGATGCTTGACTATATTGACCAGCTCAAGGAACTGGATACCGGGCAGACGGAGCCGCTGTCACATGCGTTTGCGACGGAAAACGTGTTTCGCGAGGACGTTGTGGTGCATACGGACGGGCATGAGGATGCGCTTTGGAATGCACCGGAAAAAAAGGGGCGCTGCTTTACGGTGCCAAAGACAATTGTATAAGGTACAGGAGGATTTTTTATGGAGCTTACAAGCTTAAGCGCCTTAGCGCTTGGGAAAAAAATCCGTGCCAGAGAAGTCTCCGTGGAGGAAGCGGCAAAGGAAACGCTTGCCCAGATCGGGAAAAAAGAGCCGGATATCCACAGCTTTGTAACCGTGGATGCCGAGGGCGCCTTGGCGCAGGCACGGGAAATACAGCAAAAAATAGATGCAGGAATGTTGACAGGCGCGTTGGCGGGCGTGCCTGTCGCGGTTAAGGATAATTTGTGCACCAAGGGGCTTTTGACGACATGCAGCTCAAAGATGCTGTCTGATTTTACACCGACGTATACAGCGGAAGCCGTGAAACGGCTGCAACATGCCGGCATGGTCATCGTGGGCAAGACAAATATGGACGAATTTGCGATGGGCTCTACGACAGAGACTTCGTATTACGGGCCGACGAAAAATCCGTGGAACCTTGCCCATGTGCCGGGCGGGTCGTCGGGCGGGTCGTGCGCGGCAGTAGCGGCAGAACAGTGCGTCTGTGCGCTTGGCTCGGATACGGGCGGCTCGATCAGGCAGCCGAGCGCCTTTTGCGGCGTTACGGGCATCAAGCCGACGTATGGCACAGTTTCCCGTTACGGGCTTATTGCATACGGCTCTTCCTTAGACCAGATCGGGCCGATTGCAAAAGATGTATCAGATTGCGCGGCGCTGCTGGAAGTGCTTGCCGCGCATGACCCTAAGGACTCTACTTCGGTAAAGCGGGACGATACGGATTTTACGTCTGCGCTTTCCTGTGACGTGAAAGGGCTTAAAATTGGCGTTCCCAGAGATTATTTTACCGAAGGGCTGAATGCGGAGGTAAAAGAGGCAGTGCTTCATGCGGCGGATGTGCTGCGGGATCTGGGCGCGGAGGTTTCAGAGTTTGACTTAAGCCTGGTCAAATACGCGGTTCCGGCATACTATGTCATTGCCTGCGCGGAAGCAAGCTCGAACCTGGAACGGTTTGACGGTGTCAAATACGGCTGGCGCACAAAGCAGTACGAGGGCCTTCATGAGATGTATAAAAAGACCCGTTCCGAGGGATTCGGCGCCGAGGTGAAGCGGCGGATCATGCTTGGATCATTTGTCTTAAGCTCTGGCTATTACGATGCCTATTATTTAAAGGCACTGCGCACGAAAGCGCTGATCAAGCAGGCATTCGACAAAGCGTTTGCTTCCTATGACCTGATTTTATGCCCGGCGGCGCCATACACCGCGCCGAAAATCGGAGAGAGCATCAAAGACCCGATCCAAATGTACCTGGGAGACATCTATACGGTAGCGGTCAACCTAGCCGGGCTCCCTGGCATTTCAATTCCGGCAGGTGTGGACACGGCGGGGCTGCCAATCGGGATGCAGCTTATCGGAGACTGTTTCCAGGAGAAAAAGCTGATTCGCGCGGCATATGCATACGAACAGACGAAAGCATCCATGCGGTGCCCGTATGCACAGCCCTGTCCAGAAGAAACAGAAAGGAGCGGCAAAAAATGAGAGAGTATGAAACAGTCATCGGGCTGGAAGTCCATGTCGAGTTAGCGACGAAAACAAAAATCTTCTGCGGCTGCTCCACAGCGTTCGGGGCACAGCCAAACGCCCATACATGCCCGGTCTGTACAGGAATGCCCGGGTCGCTTCCGGTACTGAATAAAAAAGTCGTCGAATATGCGGCGGCAGTAGGCATTGCGGCAGGCTGTGAGATTTCCGCTTACAGCAAATTTGACCGCAAAAATTATTTTTACCCAGACAACCCGCAAAACTACCAGATCTCGCAGCTTTACGAGCCGATCTGCAAAAACGGCGGCATCGAAATTCAGACAGAATCTGGCAGGAAAACGATCGGCATCCACGAGATCCATATGGAAGAGGATGCCGGAAAACTCGTGCATGACGAGTGGGAGGACGTTTCGTATGTCGATTATAACCGTTCCGGCGTACCGCTGATCGAGATTGTCTCTGAGCCAGACCTGCGTTCGGCGCAGGAAGTGATCGCGTATCTGGAAAAGCTGCGCATGATGATCCAGTATCTGGGCGCGTCGGACTGCAAGCTCCAGGAAGGCTCGATGCGCGCGGATGTCAACCTGTCCGTACGCCCGGCAGGTTCACAGGAATACGGCACCCGTACCGAGATGAAAAACTTAAATTCATTCAAGGCGATTACAAGGGCGATCGAACATGAGAAAAACCGCCAGGCCGACATCATAGAATCCGGCGGGACGGTAATCCAGGAAACAAGGCGCTGGGATGACGCAAAAGAGGAGTCGTATGCGATGCGTTCCAAAGAAGATGCAAAAGACTACCGCTATTTCCCGGAGCCAGACCTGGTACCAATCCGCATCAGCGAAACATGGCTGGCAAACATCCGCGCAAGCCAGCCGGAAATGCGCGAGGAACGGATGGAACGCTATCAGGCGCAGTACGGGCTGCCCGAATATGACGCCGAGATCCTTACAAGCTCCAAGCGGATGGCAGATCTTTTTGAAGAAGCATCCCAAATCTGCGCCAAGCCGAAAAAAGTATCCAACTGGCTGATGGGCGAGACGATGCGGCTGCTGCGGGAAAACGGGCAGGAACCGGATTCCCTTTCGCTTGATGCTGCACAGCTTGCAAAGCTTGTGAATCTGGCGGATTCGGGTGCGGTCAGCAATACGGTTGCGAAAGAAGTGTTTGCGGAGATGTTTTTACACGGCACAGACCCGGAACAATACGTGAATGAGCATGGGCTTGGAGCGGTCAGCGACGAGGGAGAGCTGCGCGGTGTGATTGAGCAGGTGATAGCGGATAATCCAAAGTCTGTGGAGGATTACCGGGGCGGGAAGCAAAAAGCGGTTGGATTTTTGGTTGGGCAGACGATGAAGGCGATGAAGGGGAAGGCGAATCCGGGGGTGGTGAATCGGATTTTGAAGGAATTGTTGTAGGCTTTGGGGGGGTGTGAAAGGGGGACGCTGGAGGGAGGGGAGCGGGGCTTCCTTCCTGTTCCGATTCCAGAATGTAAGGAGCCCTAAGCATCCTGCGTTACGCTGTGGCACCGCCCGGGCGCGGCACCTAGTTCGCCCTGGCTTGCAGCCAGCAGCTAAAGGTGCCGCTTGGCTTCGCCCCTGGTTTTGTTCAGCAGGATACTAAGGGCTCCTAACATTCTTCCAACGTCACAGGAAGGAAGCCCCGCTCCCCTCCCTCCGGCTGGCTTTTCAAAGCTCAAAGTGAAGAGCAAAGACCGCACCAAGCAGCCAGTAGCAGCCAACAGTAGCCATCAGGCGATCATAGGTTGACTGCATTGCTGGAAATAATGGCAGTTTTTTGTAGAGTCTGGGAAAACCAGCCATCAGGCGATCATAACCTCACTGCATTGCTGGAAACATTGGCAGTTTTTTTCATAGAACCTGGGAAAACCAGCCGGGAGAGGGGATTGGCACGCCCTGGCTGCGGCTTTGGAAGAAGGCTT
>CAMUPC010000050.1 GCA_947090545.1 uncultured Eubacterium sp.
AAAGGATTTATTTGTAATTCGCAATACACATTCTGGTGTGATTTCTGCAAACTTTGTACTTCCGATGGCATTTAAAATCGAACAAAATGAAATCGGAATGAAAGGAGATTTTGCTGTTCCGTTGACAGAACCTGTCGTTTTAAGTGAGGAAAGAAAAAAAATTTTAGATATGATTGTAGAACAGGTTAATCTGGTTCTGTTTACGATTATTCCGGGCATGAAAATAGGCGTTTATCATTATGGAATGCAATTAACGGATTCCGGGGAAAATGGTTATCGGGTAGAGCTTATTTCTGTTCGGGAAAATATGCCGCCTATTCCCATCCGAATGGAATCTGAAGGAATTGTTAAAATTATTTCTATTTTGAATGCATTGATTCAAGCGTTTGGCAATCCTTCGATCTGCCTTGTGGTTGATGAATTGGATGCGGGTATTTTTGAGTATATGCTTGGAGAATTGCTTGACATTTTTAATAAAAGCGCAAAAGGCCAGTTAATATTTACATCACATAATCTGCGTGCTCTAGAAATGCTGGATAAAGACAATATAATGTTTTCCACGGTGAATCCTGGAAAAAGATATATCAGAATGAAAAATGTGAAAGCATCAAATAATTTAAGGGATATGTATATTAGAGGTATTACCCTTGGCGGACAGGATGAAGTAATCTATGAGGAAACAGATAGTTTGAGAATTGCACGGGCATTTAGAAAGGCAGGCAGAATGGTACAGCATGAGTGAAAAGAAAGTTGTTGTATTCATAGTAGAGGGACCAAGCGATGAAGCGGCACTTGGAACAATTATGAAAGAGTACTTTTCAAGTAATGAAGTGCAGTTTGTTGTTGTGCATGGCGATATCACATTAAAAGATTACATTTCAAGTGCCGATATATTGAAAAAAATTAATGAACAGATTGAAGGTGTGAAGATCAGGTACCGATACAATCAGGATGATTTTATAAAGATTATTCACATTGTTGATATGGATGGTGTATACATTTCGGATACGGATATCATAGAAACAGATGTGGAAAAAATTCAATATTATGAAGATCATATTGATGCAAAATGTGCAAGTTTAATCGCAGAACGAAATAAAAGAAAAGGGGATATTCTGTATAAGCTTAGGAAAACAGGAACAATCAATGGCATACCTTATCGAATTTATTTTAATTCTTGTAATTTGGAACATGTATTGTATGGTGAGCTAAAAGAATATTCTGACGAAGAGAAGCAAATATTATCGGATGATTTTGCGGATCGTTATGATGGAAAAGTAGGAGAGTTTATAGAATTTATATTTTCATCTAATATTGCAGTTCAAGGTACATATCAGAAGAATTGGAATTATATTGAAAAGGATCTAAATTCTTTAAAGCGGCATACAAATATGCATTTGATATTTGGATAATTTTTTATAGTAGATTTGAAAGCAGGAACTCATGAAACGGAGAAATCCTGCTTTTATTATATTGATTTTCCTGTTTTAGTATTATTCAATAAAAAAGGGAATTTCACCCAATTTTGGTCAAAATTCCCTCATATATTTGTTTTTTGTTATACATAAAATGTTACAAGGTTTTTCTTACAGCATTGTCGTAAAAGCGAAAATAATCTGGCCGGTGTCTGGATTGCGTATACTCAAACATTACGCCGTCACTGTTATAGGTGTGGCTGCTGATTACTGCCATGCAGTTGTAATCACTTGCATTCATTTCCAGGTATTTTTCATCAATCTGTGTCATCTTTTCTACCGTCATAATCCGTTTGCTGTTTACAATTGTCATATGCAATGTCTGTTCCAAATACTCATAAACAGATTTTTCTGCAATCTCTTTTGTCAGGCCAGGCACAGCTTCTTTTAGAAAGTAATTGTGGTTTAAGATTAATGGCATGTCGTCTAAATAGTGGACACGCTGGATATAATAAATGTCTGCCCCCTGAGGAAAGCCTGTGCATGACGCCTGTTTTTCATTCACGGTAAATTCTGTAAACAATAGGACTTTTGAAACGGCATTATGGCCGTTGCGTGCAGCCGATTCCTGAAAGCTTTCAATCTCGCCGATAGTGAAAGCGGTCTGTGTTATCGGCTGGTAAATATTGCGCACTCCTTTTCCCTGTATCGTCTGTACATAGCCGTCTGTTACCAGCCGTCTGACTGCCCGGCGTACGGTATTGCGTGAGCAGCTATAAGTCTGTATCAGTGTGTTTTCTGAGGGCAAAAGCTCTTGATAAGCAAAAACATCGGTTTCAATTTTCTGTTTCAAATCTTTATAAATCGTTTCATAGATTGCTTTCGGCATATTTGTCACCCTCTTAGTAAAAATGCTTTGTAAAATCCTTATGAGGATATTATAGGAACAGGACGTAAAAAAGTCAATATCTTGTTTAAACAATTTTTTAAAAAGGCTATTGACATGTTTAAACAAGTGTGCTATAACATAAGCAAGACATGTTTAAACAAGTAAAAACAAAGAAGGAGAAGAACACATGGGAAAATATGCAGAAGATGCAAAACAACTGCTGCGTCTGGTAGGCGGCAAAGAGAACATTGCAGCCGTTTCACATTGTATAACAAGGATGCGCTTTGCTTTGGTCGAGCCGCAAAAAGCGGATGTACAGGCAATTGAGGCTATGAAGGTTGTAAAAGGCAGCTTCACGCAGTCGGGACAATTTCAGGTCATTATTGGCAATACGGTTGCGGATTTTTACAATGATTTTGTGAAAGAAGCAGGAATTGAAGGCGTATCAAAGGATGCCGTAAAGCAGGCAGCAAAGAAAAACCAGAATGTGCTGCAACGGGTGATCACTGCCCTGGCGGAGATTTTTGCGCCGCTGATACCTGCAATTATTACGGGAGGCCTGATTCTAGGCTTTAGAAACTGTATTGACAGCATGTATTTATTTGAAAACGGGACAAAGACGCTATGCGACATCAGCCAGTTCTGGGCAGGCATTGACAATTTTCTGTGGCTGATCGGGGAGGCGGTATTTCATATGCTTCCGGTCGGTATCTGCTGGTCAGTGACGAAAAAGATGGGGACAACACAGATGCTCGGCATTGTCCTTGGACTGACGCTTGTATCTGGGCAACTGCTGAATGCGTATGCGGTTGCACAAACAGCGGCGGCAGATATCCCTAAGTGGGATTTTGGAGGCTTCCAGGTAAATATGATTGGCTACCAGGGACAGGTGATACCAGCGATTTTAGCGGCATTTACGCTTGTGTATTTGGAAAAATTCTTCCGAAAGATTACGCCGCAGGTAGTTTCTATGATTGTTGTCCCGTTTTGCAGCCTGCTGCTGTCGGTAATGGCTGCGCATTTTATACTGGGGCCGGTTGGCTGGAAAATTGGTGCAGCAGTATCCGCAGTTGTATTTGCAGGGATTACTGGAACATTTAAAGTGATATTCGGCGCGGTATTCGGGACAGTCTACGCTCCGCTCGTGATTACGGGGCTTCATCATATGTCGAATGCAATTGACTTGCAGTTGATTGCTGACTACGGCGGGACTATGCTGTGGCCAATGATCGCGCTGTCAAATATTGCACAGGGTTCCGCGGTGCTTGGAATGATCTTTTTGCAGAGAAAAGACCCGCAGGCGCAGGAAGTCAATATTCCGGCATGTGTTTCCTGCTACCTTGGCGTTACAGAACCAGCAATTTTTGGTGTAAATTTAAAAAGAGGATTTCCGTTTGTCTGTGGGATGATTGCTTCAGGTATCTCTGCGGTTGTCTGCGTAGCAACAGGCACAACTGCAAATGCGATTGGTGTAGGCGGCCTTCCTGGTATCCTGTCTATCCAGCCTCAGTTTATGCCGTCCTTTGCCGTCTGTATGGCGGCTGCGTTTGTAATTTCCTTTTTGCTGACGGTAGCTGTTGGAAAGAAGCGCATGAAGGAGGATCGTGTCAATGAGACAGCGCAGATGGCAGAAATCGCTGCGGGGGCAGGACAGAATGCGGCAGCAGGAATCATGTCCGACGTTATGCATAAAAAAGAAGCAAAGAAAGCAGCGCCGGAAAAATTAAACGCTTTTCTGTCTGGAAAAGCAATCCCGTTAGCAGAAGTTGGGGATGGCGTTTTTTCAGAAGGCATTATGGGGGACGGGATGGCGATTCTTCCTGAAAATGAAACATTATATGCACCAGCGGACGCTGAGGTTGCGGTATTAATGCCGGAATCCAGACATGCCTGCGGATTAAGGCTGGAAAATGGCATGGAGATCCTGTTACATATTGGAATTGACACGGTAGATATGAATGGAGACGGATTTGAGTATTTGGTGCAGGAAGGACAGAAGGTTCATGCCGGCACACCGCTGATCCGGTTTGACAGGGATAAGATTCAGGCGGCAGGGCATCAGGATGTTACGGTATGCGTTATTACTGACGCAGGAAATACACAGAATATCCAGTTCCATACAGGAATGGAAGTAAAAGAGAATGAGACTGTAATTGTGGATTTTAAATAAAGGAGGCACAATATGTTAGATTTCAGCAATAAAGTCGTTTATCAAATATACCCGAAATCTTTTCGGGATACAAACGGGGATGGTTTTGGAGACATCCCCGGAGTGATTGAAAAATTAGATTATCTGCAAGAGCTGGGCGTGGATTATTTGTGGCTGACCCCATTTTTTAGTTCTCCGCAGAGGGATAACGGCTATGATGTAGCAGACTACCGGAAAATCAATCCCCAGTTTGGAACAATGGAAGATCTGGAAAATCTGATCAGCCAAAGCAGAGAGCGCGGTATGGGCATAATGCTGGATATGGTATTTAACCATACGTCTACGCAGCATGAATGGTTCCAAAAGGCGCTGGCAGGCGAAGAAAAATATCAGAAGTATTATATTTTCAAAGAAGGCTCTCCAGAGTGCGCCCCGACAAACTGGAAATCCAAGTTTGGGGGTTCAGCATGGGAATATGTGCCTGGGCTGAAAAAATGGTATCTCAGGCTATATGATGTCACACAAGCGGATTTAAACTGGGATAACCCCCAGGTTCGTGAAGAATTAAAGGAAATCCTACGGTTTTGGAAAGCAAAAGGCATACAGGGATTCCGGTTTGATGTGGTAAACCTGGTTTCCAAACCACAGCAGATGGAAGATGATTTTGAAGGGGACGGACGGAGGTTTTACAGCGACGGCCCGCATATACACGAATATCTGAAAGAACTGGTAAGGGACGCAGGTATTGAAGATTTTATAACAGTGGGGGAGATGTCCTCTACATCGCTGGAACACTGTATCCGGTATTCTGCGCCGGAAGAAAAAGAATTATCCATGTGTTTTCATTTCCATCATCTGAAAGTGGACTATAAGGATGGGGACAAGTGGTCAGTCATGGACGCAGATTATAAGAAGCTCAAAGAACTCTTTATCAAATGGCAGATGGGGATGCAGAAAGGGAACGGCTGGAATGCATTGTTTTGGTGCAACCACGACCAGCCCCGCATTGTAAGCAGATTCGGAAATGAGGGGGCTTACTGGAAAGAATCGGCGAAAATGCTTGCCGGCATGATTCATTTTATGCGCGGGACGCCGTATATTTACCAGGGGGAAGAAATAGGGATGCTGAATGCGCATTATCCGTCCATAGAGCAATACCGGGACGTAGAAAGCCTTAATTACTATCAGATTCTGCTGGATGGCGGAAAGACAGAGCAAGAGGCGCTTGAGATACTCTTAGCCAGGTCACGGGACAATGCCAGGACTCCTATGCAGTGGAGCGTGGGAACGTATGCCGGTTTTTCAGACGCAGAACCGTGGATACCGGTATCTTCCAGGTTTCAAAAAGAAATGACAGTGGAAGCCCAGCAAAAGGACGAAGCTTCGATCCTTTCTTTTTATAAGAAGCTGGTCGCTATGAGAAAGATGTATCCGGTAATCGCAAAAGGGGAAATCTCTTTTTGGGAAACAGGGACGGATATGACGCTTGCGTACTTAAGGACGCTTGGGGAACAGAACATGGCAGTGCTTTGCAATCTCAGCGGAAAGAAGCAGAATGTAAAAACAGACAGTGCGTGGAGCAGCTACCAGGTGCTGCTGCAAAACTATGAAGGCAGGGGAAATGTCGTGGAAGGTGAAGTATATGAAATGGAGCCATATGAGTTTTTGGCTCTTGGAAATTCAAAAATGAAAGGGACGGGCCAAATTTATGAAAAATGATATTAAACTGGTTGCGGTTGATATAGACGGTACGTTTGTCCGTTCGGATTATACATATGATACTGTGAGGTTTCAAAATATTTTTATGCGTATGAAAAATGCTGGCTGCAATTTTGTTGTAGCCAGCGGAAACCAGTATTACCAGCTACGGGATCTGTTTCCAGCCCATCATGACGAATTATCCTTTGTAGCGGAAAACGGGGCATTTGTAAAAGACAGGAAAGAGCTTGTGTTCACAGCGGATATGCCCAAAGAAACCATAGATTTTGTGATTGATCTATGCAGGGAATATCCTGAAATATCAAATGTATTGTGCGGGGTGGACAGCGCGTATTGCCAGCGTGGGACGGTTAGCCAGGAATTTTTTGAGCTTACAAAGATCTACTACCATCGTCTGGAGTGGACGGACGATTTTAAAAAGGTAAAAGACCAGATATTAAAATTTGCACCAACAGTCCCAGAGGAAAAGACATATTTTTATTATGATATGTTTTGCCGAAGGCTCAAAGGGAAAGTAGAAGCGGTAACAAGCGGACACGGTTCCATTGATTTAATAATGCCGGGATGCCATAAAGCATCCGGGCTGAAACGGCTTACAAAGCGCTGGGGAATTCTGCCAGAGCAGTGCGCTGCCTTTGGCGATGGGGATAATGATATAGAAATGCTGGAGTACTGCGGATATAGCTATGCGATGGAAAACGCTTCGCCAAATGTAAAGAGGGTAGCAAAATATAGATGCCCTTCTAATGAGAAGGATGGTGTGCTGGATGCTCTGGAGAAAATTTTCTAAAATTTTGATAGTAATGATAACAGGACTAAATAAAGGCTTGATTGTATGGGGCTTTATTTAGTCCTGTTTTTATGGCTTATGCAGTTTAGGCATTTTAGACTATTTAATATAGGCATTAGATTTTTGTATAGATTCATTCTATAATAAATAGAACTTCACAGATATTTTTTAAACAAAAAAAGAGAATGCCTGGCTGCGGCCGGCAGGAAAGGAGAGTGCGAAGCAGGGGAGAACAGAAATAAGCAAATATCTTAGGGAGACAGAAATAAGCGTATACAGATTATCGGAGGAGAATCAATGAACCTGAAACTAAAAAAAAGAATCATGATATTATTAGCGGTATGTATGTTTTTAACAGCATTGCCTCTTGGTAATTTTTTTCTGATGAACCTTTCGGCAAAAGATGGAATTTCCGTGCAGATGCAGATAGGGAAAACGAAAGTAACGAAGAAAACGTATTCAATGAAGGCAGGTGCTTCCGGGCAGTTAAAGGTAAAGGCGCTCGACGGCAAACAGTCAGTCAAAATAAGTACAGTCCAGTACCGCAGCAGCAATAAAAAAATAGCTTCTGTCAATAAAAATGGTGTAATCCGCGCAAAAACAGCAGGAACAGCGAAAATTACGGCAGCAGTAAAAACAAAACGGGGAAATCGGGCAGTATGGATGAAAGTAAAGGTAAGCGCAGCGCAGACTAAACCGTCTTTGCCGGATGGTTCTGGGGAGAAGATACTGATTGCATATTTCACACGCAGCGGCAACACGGAAAAACTTGCCGATATGATAGCGGACAAAACCGGGGGTACAAAGTTTCGGATAGAGACGGAAACGGCTTATCCGCAGGATTACGATGCAGTGCTTGAACAGGCTTCCGAAGAAAAAGAGCAGAATGCAAGGCCGCTTTTAAAGACACGGGTGGAAGATATGTCTGATTATGCGACGGTATTTTTAGGATATCCGATCTGGTTTGGCGATACCCCAATGGCGATCCATACGTTTTTGGAAAGCTATGATTTTAATGGAAAGAAAATTATTCCGTTTTGTACGTCAGGCAGCAGTTCGCCGCAGACAAGTTATGCAAGTGTCAGGGCGTCCGCGTCCGGCGCTGAAGTACTGGAGGGCTTCTGGACACAGGGAACGTCGGCAGGAAACGCTCAGGAGGAAGTAAACGAGTGGATTGACAAGCTTGGAATTACAGGCAGGATGCCACAAAGTACGTCAGGAAGTGAGGAAGGAAAGTTGAAGATTACAGCAGGGAACAGTGTTTTTTATGCGGAGCTGGAAGAAAATTCTTCTGCGCAGGCTTTAAGGGAAATGCTTTTGGAATCGCCTCTTACGATCCGCATGAGTGATTATGGGGATATGGAAAAAGTCGGGCCGCTGGGAAAAAGGCTGCCGACAAATGATGAAACTATTACGACTGCGCCTGGAGACCTGATTCTTTATCAGGGAAATTCACTGGTTATCTATTATGATACGAATACATGGAATTTTACAAGGCTTGGGAAAATTGAGGGTGTTACAAAACAGGAGCTTCTTGCAGCTTTGGGGAGCGGTGATGTAACGGTCATGTTGTCGCTTTCGTAAGTAAATCATAGAAATGTTTGGTGAAGGTCATGTTTGGCAATCAACAATTAAAGGCGCTGATTGTTCCTTTGTTTTTGGAGCAGCTTTTGACGATCTTTGTCGGGCTTGCGGATACTTTTGTGATTAGTTTTGTCAGTGAAGCCGCAGTATCCGGCGTATCGCTTGTAAATTCTTTTAATACAATTTTTATTTTTCTGTTTACGGCGCTTGCTTCTGGCGGCGCGGTAATTGTCAGCCAGTATATTGGAAGCAGGAAAAATGAGGATGCAGGAGAAGCAGCAAGCCAACTGCTGATGATATCTGCTGTATTTGCTCTGATGATTGTTATTTTTCTTTTGCTGGCGGGAAAGCCTCTGATCAGGGTGATGTTTGGCAGTGTGGAGGCAGATGTTATGGACGCGTGTGTGACGTATCTTCGGATTTCAGCATATTCCTATCCGGCTCTGGCTGTTTATAATGCAGGGGCGGCGCTTTACCGGAGCATTGGAAAGACCCGTGTTACCATGTATATTGCAGTCGTTTCTAATCTGATCAATGTGGCAGGGAATATCATTGGTGTATTGATCCTTCATGCGGGTGTGGAAGGAGTGGCATGGCCTTCCCTGATTGCAAGGACATTTTCGGCGGTTATGGTAACGGTACTGAGTTTCAGCAGGAAAAATGGCGTATCTTATAAAAAAGAGTGGATTTTCAGATGGAATGGCGGGCTTTTGAAACGTATTTTAAGGATTGCGGTTCCAAATGGCGTGGAACAGGGAATTTTCCAGTTTGTTAAGGTGGCGTTAAGCAGTGTTGCGGCTTTGTTCGGAACTTATCAAATAGCTGCAAACGGGATAGCACAGAGCATTTGGTCGCTTGCGGCGCTTGTATGTGTGACAATGGGGCCGGTGTTTATTACAGTAATTGGGCAATGTATGGGTGCAGGAGATACAGCACAGGCTGAGTATTACTTTCATAAACTGTTGAAAATTACACTTATCGTTTCTATTGTATGGAATGCACTGATTTTTGCACTGACGCCTGCTGTTATGCCATTTTTTGATGTGGCGCCGGAAACAAGGAAGCTGACAATATGGCTGGTTTTGATCCACAATCTGTTTAACTGCCTGGCATTTCCTTTTGCGGACCCTCTGGGAAAAGGAATGCGTGCGGCGGGTGATGTAAGATTTACGATGGCATGGTCGATTGTGACAACCATTGGAGTGCGTCTTGTATTTTCCATCCTGTTTGCGGTTGTATTCCGTATGGGTGTGATCGGGATTGCACTGGCGATGTGCCTGGACTGGTGTACACGGGCAGTCATATTTTATATCCGTTTTCAAGGCGGCAAGTGGAAACAGTACCAGCTTATTTGATATTGATTTCTGTAATATTTAAAGGGAGGGGCAGACAAAATGATGAATTATTATAACACAGACCCGGAATTTATGGAACGAATGACGCATTTTACGTTTGAAGAAGTAGTGAAGGAACCAGGACAGGAGCTGCCGGATGAGACACGTTATATGGCGGTTCTTGCCGCGCTTGTTGGATGCCAGGGCTTAGAAGTGTACAAAGATATGCTTGTCAAAGCGCTGGATAGCGGGCTGACGCCTGTCATGGCAAAGGAGATTGTCTATCAGGCTGTGGATTATCTTGGGATTGGCAGGGTTATGCCTTTTTTGAGCGCCACAAATGATATTTTAACAGCCCGCGGCGTCCAGCTACCGCTTCCGGCACAGGCTGGAACAACGATGGAAAACAGGCTGGAAAAAGGAACGCAGGCACAGGCGGATATTTTTGGAGAGCATATGAAAGAAGCGTGGAAAACAGGGCATATCAACAGGTGGCTTGCTGCAAACTGCTTTGGAGATTATTATACAAGGGGCGGGCTGGATTTGAAACAGCGGGAGATGATTACGTTTTGTTTTCTGGCGGCGCAGGGTGGATGTGAGCCTCAGCTTACAGCACATGCGAAAGGAAACATGAATCTTGGCAATGATAAGGATTTTTTAATCCGGGTAATATCGCAGTGCCTGCCGTATATTGGATATCCGCGCAGCCTGAATGCGGTGAATTGCGTGAATCAGGCAGCAGAAGCTGTGAAATAAGGCGAATCCTATGGAACTTAGAATTTTGAGATATTTCCTTACAGTTGCAAGGGAAGAAAACATTACACGCGCAGCATCTATCCTTCATATAACCCAGCCGACACTTTCACGTCAGCTCATGCAGATGGAGGAAGATTTGGGCGTGAAGCTGTTCCAGCGCAGCAGGCATTGTATTCTGCTTACTGAAGAGGGGATGCTTCTTTATCGGCGGGCACAGGAAATTATTAACCTGGCAGATAAGACGGAAAAAGAGCTGGCGCACGGTGTGGAAACGATTTCAGGAGAAATTGCGATTGGCTGTGGCGAAACGCAGAATATGAATCCTCTTTGCAGGATTATTGCAGATTTCAGGCAGCAATATCCTGATGTAACATTTGATATTTATACGGCTATTGCTGATGATGTAAAGGAACGGCTGGAAAGCGGAGTCCTTGATATCGGGCTGCTGATGGAGCCGGTGGAAATCAGCAGGTATCATTTTATTAGGATGCCGTTAAAGGAAAAATGGCATATCCTGCTGCGGAAAGATTCTCCGCTGGCGGAAAAGGAAGAAATTACACCGAATGATCTTGCCGAGGTTCCTTTGATTGTTGCAAAACGGCTTTCTGTGCGCAATGAGCTGGAAAACTGGTTTGGGCGTATGGCAGAGCAGATGCATGTTGTTTCAACCTGCAACCTGTCGCATAATAACCAGTCGGTCATGGTGGAGAATGGCGTTGGAGTGGCGCTGGTAATGGAGTTTTCTTGCAGCAGTGACGTGTTATGCTTAAGGCCGTTAAAGCCTGAGGTTATGAGCGGATGTGTCCTTGTCTGGAAGAAAAACCAGACGCTTTCTCCGGCAGTTGTAAAGTTTACTGCATATGCCAGACAGTGTCTGGAAAGCGGGATCTCATTTAAAAATGCAAAATAGGCATTTTTTAATTAACAAAATAGGTATTAGACATTTCTTGTGTTTTTTTGTATGATCAGCTTATAGAAAACCGATACAGAAAATCTATAAGAGGAGGAGCAAAAATGAGCAGGAAATATGAAAGCCTTGCAGAAACAATTGTCAGCAAAGTCGGCGGGCCGGAAAATGTAAGAGCGGTAAGACATTGCCAGACAAGGCTTCGCTTTACCCTAAAGGATACGGGGAAAGCCGATAAGGATGGGATTCAGAAGTTAGACGGTGTAGCGCAGGTTGTAGAGAGCGGCGGTATGTTCCAAGTCGTGATCGGGATGCATGTGGCTGAGGTTTTTGAGGAAGTGGAAAAATTTATACCGAACAAAGACGGGGGACAGGAGCAGGAAAGAGGGGAAAAAATGTCCCCGGTCAACTTTGCTATTGATTTTGTGTCCAGTGTGTTTCAGCCGATTATACCAGCTCTTTCCGGTGCCGGTATGCTGAAAGCACTGATCGCGCTGCTGAATGTATTTCATCTTGTGGATACGACATCACAGACTTATTACATACTGAACTTTTTTGCAGACGCAGCGTTTGCGTTTCTGCCGGTTCTGCTGGCATTTACTACTGCACGGAGAATGAAATGTAATGTGGTCATGGCGATGACAGTTGCAGGCATTATGCTGCATCAGAACTGGGGTGCACTGGTAACAGCAGGTGAGAAAGTTTCTTTTTTCGGAATATTGCCGTTTTATCTGGTATCTTATACATCTACAGTCATTCCGATTATTCTGGTTATTGTAGTACAGTCTTTTGTAGAGAAAGGACTGAATAAAATTATCCCAAAGGCTGTAAATCTCGTATTTGTTCCAATGTTTACATTTTTAATTATGGGGCCTTTGGCACTTGCAGCGTTAGGGCCGGCTGGGGAATATGTCGGTGAAGGGCTGGCGCTTGTATTTGACTGGCTGAGCACAAATGCTAGTTGGGCTCCGGCATTTTTGATCGGCGGATTGTTTCCGGTTATGGTTATGTTTGGTATCCACCATGCGATTGCACCGCTTGGGAGTATGCAGATGGCCAGCCTTGGGTTTGACAGTATTTTCGGCCCTGGATGTGTCTGTTCTAATATCGCTCAGGGTGTGGCTGCGCTGGTCGTCTGGATACGCACCAAAGATGCCAAAACAAAACAACTTGGATTGTCGTCCGGTACTACGGCTCTGATGGGAATCACAGAACCTGTTTTGTATGGTTTAAACCTTCCGAAGAAATATCCGCTGGCTGCATCCATGATCGGCGGCGGACTTGGAGGGCTGTATGCGGGTATTACACATACACACCGTTTTGCAACAGGGTCATCCGGCATCCCGGCAGTCCTTTTGTATATCGGTGACGATACCATGTCATATTTTTGGAACATTATCATTGCGCTGATGATTACGGCTGCGTCGACAGCAGTGGTTACTTTTCTGCTTTCACTGAAATATGAGAAAGCAGAAACGCAGGAAAAACCTGCTGTCCAGCAGCTTAGCATGGAAGCGGCGGAGCCGGATGCGGTTTATGCACCAGTGAGTGGAAATGTGATCGCAATGGAGAAGATACCTGATCCGACATTTGCAGAAGGGGTGCTTGGAAAGACAATTGGGATAGAGCCGGATGACGGTATGGTCTATGCCCCTTTTAACGGAAAAGTTGTGCAGGCATCCGATACCGGCCATGCGATTGGGCTTGAAAGTGAATACGGTATGGAAGTGCTGATCCATGTAGGTGTAGATACAGTTGAAATGGGCGGAAATGGATTTCATGTAAAAGTAAAAGAAGGAGACAGTGTGAAAGCGGGGCAGATGCTTTTGTCGTTTGACCGTAAGGCAGTGGCGGATGCGGGCCATCCTGATGTGGTCATCCTGATTATCCTGAATGCGGATGACTATACTTCTTTTGAAATTGCACCGGAAGGCATGGCTAAAGCAGGAACAAAGGTAATAAAGGGAGTCAGGTAACATCAGAATAAATACGCAAATAAAGTGCAGGAGGTAAATTTATGGGCAGGATTCAGTTTCCAGAGAATTTTTTGTGGGGCGGCGCGACAGCCGCCAACCAGTTTGAAGGCGGTGTGTTTGAAGGAGGAAAAGGCTTGTCTGTCCCGGATGTCATGACTGGAGGGACAAAGACTAAGCCGCGGCATATTACAGACGGGATACTTCCGGGATATTATTACCCCAGCCATGAGGCAGTAGATTTTTACCATCATTATAAGGAAGATATTGCTTTATATGGAGAAATGGGATTTAAGGTTTTTCGTATGTCCATTAACTGGGCAAGGTTGTTTCCAACAGGAACAGAGGAAGTGCCATTAAAGGAAGGAATTGCATTTTACCGGGATATCTTTCAGGAATGCCGAAAATATGGGATTGAGCCTCTGGTGACAATCAGCCATTATGAGCTGCCGTACCATCTGGCGAAGGAATATGGCGGCTGGGCAGACCGAAGGCTGATCGATTATTTTATAAATTATTGCAGAGTCTTATTTACAGAGTTTCAGGGACTGGTACACTACTGGCTGACATTTAATGAAATCAACATCCTTCAAATGGGCGCTTACGGAAATATTATGGGCGGCGGTATCCTGCCTCCTGGAAAGGATACGGCAGTGGGCGTGCTGGCAGGGCTGGATGAAAGCTGGGATAATGAGCAGAGGCGCTATACGGCGCTGCATCATCAGCTAGTAGCGAGTGCAAAGGCTGTAAAGCTGGCACATGAGACGGACCCGAAAAATAAAGTAGGATGTATGCTTCTAAGCAGGATTGCCTATCCGTATACCTGCAAGCCGAATGATGTACTCAAAGGCCAGAAAACAATGCAGACGGCAAACTATTACTGCGGCGATGTTCATGTGCGTGGGGAATATCCGGCATTTGCAAAACGCCTGTGGAAAGAAAAGGGGATTGAAATCCCGTTTGCAGATGGCGATCAGCAGGTATTAAAGGAAGGGACGGTGGATTTTTTCGCATTCAGCTATTACTCCAGCAGTACGGCGACAGACGATGAAACGGTGGCTGTCGCAAACGGCAATATGATGCGCGGCCCGTCGAATCCGTATTTGGAGCAGAGCCAGTGGGGATGGACAATCGACCCGAAAGGGCTGAGGTATCTGCTGAATGAGTTTTACGGGCGCTGGCAGATTCCTCTGATGGTTGTGGAAAACGGCCTGGGTGCAGAGGACACTGTAGAGGCTGATGGAAGCATACATGATGAATACCGCATTGCATATATGAGGGAACATATTACCCAGATGGCAGAAGCGATAGAAGACGGCGTGGAACTGATGGGTTACACGGTATGGGGCTGTACCGATCTGGTCAGCGCCGGGACTGGCGAGATGGCAAAGCGGTATGGGCTTGTGTACGTGGATAAGGATAATGACGGAAAAGGAACGCTGGAACGCAGGCGAAAAGACAGTTTTTACTGGTATCAGAAGGTAATTAACAGTAATGGAATAAAGCTTTAAATACCAAATCCTTTGTGACCAAACCGCCGCCACCCGCATATCATATAACAAAAGCCAACAGGAACGCTTTATGGAAATTTATGTGGTAAAACCTGGAGATACTGTGGATTTCATTGCTGAGAGCCATGGAATCCCAGTATCTTCTGTGATTTATAACAACCAGCTTGTCTACCCATACCCTTTGGCTGTGGGGCAGGCGCTTCTTTTGTCCTCGGGGGAGGCTTCCCTGCCTTCTTATCCGGCTTGGGTAAACGGCTATGCTTATCCTTATATTCAGCAGAGTGTTTTAAATGAAACGCTTCCGTATTTGTCCTCGCTGTCCGTTTTTTCTTATGGCTTTACTACGGAAGGGGATTTGATTCCTCCGGCGCAGGATGATTCTTTTATGATTAACGCTGCGCTTATGGAAGGAGTGCGCCCGGTTCTTACGCTGACGCCGCTGGGACCGGACGGGAACTTTAATAACTATCTGATCAGCGCTGTGGTAAATAACCAGGCGGCAAAAGACAATCTTCTTGCGAATCTTTTAGCGACTGTTCAGCAAAAGAACTTTCAGGGGGTAGATATTGACTTTGAGTATATCCGTCCTGAGGATCGTGTTCCGTTTGCTGATTTTGTCGCGGATGTCAGGAATTTCCTTTCTCCGTATGGCTATCATGTTTCGGTTGCTTTGGCTCCCAAAACTTCTGATACGCAGGCGGGGCTGCTTTATGAGGGAAAGGATTACCGCCTTCTTGGAGAAGCCGCTGACAGTGTGTTGCTTATGACCTACGAGTGGGGCTATACGTATGGGCCGCCAATGGCTGTGGCTCCGATTAACCAGGTGCGCAGGGTGGTCGAATATGCGGTAACTCGCATTGACCGGTCTAAAATAGATCTTGGAATCCCAAACTATGGCTATGACTGGACGCTTCCTTTTGTCCAGGGAGAATCCAAGGCGACTACGGTAAGCAATCAGCAGGCAGTAAGGATTGCAATTGAGGCGGGCGTTCCGATACAGTTTGATGAAACTGCGATGTCGCCGTTTTTCCAATACGAAAAGGATGGTAAGCTTCATGAAGTATGGTTTGAGGATGTAAGAAGCTATCAGGCGAAGTTTTCCCTGGTACTGGAGTATCTGCTGCGGGGGATGGGATACTGGCAGATTATGCGGTTTTTCCGTCCAAACTGGCTGCTGCTTGCGGATACCTTTCAGATCCAAAAGCCTTAATGTGCGCTTCGTTTCTTTTGCATAGAAAGCAGCTTGTCCAGATAAATAGACTGAAACTGCCTGCTTGACATTGCCTGCTTCAAAGGAGGCAGCTTTAGGATCGTACCAAATACCGCTGCCATTGCCCGGTGGTTTGCAAATGCCTGGTTATCAAAAATCAGGTTTTGCAGCGTTCCTTTTTCGATTGCCTGTAGGACAAAACGGTGCGTGCTGTTTACAGGCGTAATAATCTGGACAGGGCGTCGTGCAAGCTGAATTGCGCCGGTCGGACAGTTCCTTGCGCAAACTCCGCAGCCAAGGCAGATTTCTTCGTCGATGACGGGCTGTTTTTTTCCATGCTCCTGTGCTTCCATAGAAATCGCCAGGATCGGGCAGACGGTTTTACATTTTCCGCATCCGATACACTGCGTTAGAGATACCTTTGGCAGATAGTTTGTCGTCGCTACAGGCTGCATCGGGCTGAATCGCCTTGCTGCCTGTAGCGCTTCACAGCAGCAGCCGCAGCAGTTGCAGATAAACGCAGGGTGTTCCCTGACATTTTCCCCGATTTGCACCAGGTTGCCGTCATAAGAGCGTTCGAGTGCGTCTTTCGCCTCTTCCTTTGAGATCAGCCGTGCGTATCCGCCATGTTCCGCAAGGGAACGTGCTACATTATCAAAGGTCAGGCACACGTCCCAGGGAGCATCGATTTCACACGGGTGCCCGGCATGGTACATTTTGTGCCTGCAATAGCAGGTGCCAAGCCCGATATATTCTGCTTCTTCTACAATATGCGTGGCACGTTCATAGTCTAAGATATGGTTTGTCTTGCTGCCCGCAAGTACCGGTTCCTGTACAAAGACGCGCCCCAGCCTTGTCTCAGTGGCAAAAAACAGGTCTTTAATAAAATCCTCTTCGACATTCATATACTGATAGTACAGATTGCTTAAATATTTCTGGTCGATATCGCCTCTTGTACGCATCAGTGCAAACTCGATAAAACCTGCCATTGGAGGCGGCATGACAAACTGCCGCTGTCCGTGGTAATTAGAATCAACAAGCAGCGCTTTTTCACAGAGGCGGTCTAAAAGCTTTTCCGCCTTTGCTTCGGTAGTTCCCCAGATTTTTGCTGCCTTTTTCAGCGTAAATGGGCGGACAGGAAGCAGCGCTGCCCATTTTGCTTCTTTTTCTGTATATAGCACTTGCAGGATTTTATAGAGTGTGTCTGATGGCGGAGCTCCCTGGGTAAACCAGTTGATCCGGTCCTCCAGGCTTTTGTAGGCGTCTCTTGCTGTTAAATGTCCCATGATGTGGTACCTCCTTTGCTGCTGTGTACAGGTGTGAATGGTATATTTAGGTATTATAACACAAAATGCGGAAAATATGGGGCAAATTGTCTTTAAAATTGGAACTGTTTGGCTGTTGTTTTCGTTTCGTATGTCGGATGTTATTGTAATTTGCAGGATATTTACAATTTAAAAAATAAAAGGTATGAAAAGGAACATAAGTGTGGTATATTAATTGTAAAAATGGCTCCATAACTTATTTGCAGGAGGCTGTTGCAGGGGAGGGTATATGGTGAATACAACGATACAATCAGGTAAGTATGAGATTATAGAGTCCAATATGTTTTTCATGGATAACCCTGAATCAGAAGTACGAATGCATTTGATAGTGGGAGGGAAGTTTGTTGGAGACATCAAAATCCATTTTTTAACAGACCGGCAAATAGAGTCTCATAACGTAGAGTTGGAAGTACAAGATGGTACATTGATGATTCGGTGTACGAATTTTAATAACTCATTTGGAACTGGGACGACTGAACCTGTAAAAATAGGTTTTTCAGATGGAAAAAAGCTGTTTATGCATCTATGGATTTATTATTATATGGGAGAAAATGAAACAGCAGTCAGAAAAGTGGAATACAGTATACTTAGGGAGATTTCATAATATGCAGACAGGTTTTTATTTAGATAAAACATCAGGTCTTAATATAGCAGCTAATTTAGGAAATATCGTAAAAAAAGTGGACGTATATGAGGTAAAAGCTTTCAGAATGGTTCATTTTAAGGCATTTCGAGATACAGGCTGGATCGAGGTCAACCATTTGACGTTATTATTTGGACAGAATTCATCGGGAAAGAGTGCTCTTTATCAGGTGCTGCAAATGCTGTCGTATGCGTACAATTGTATGATGAGGGAAGAGTATTTTTCAGATCTTTCCTATATGGAAAAAATAACAGGCAATTTTCAGGACCTATGCAATAAGCGAATAGACGATCCGGTTGTTAAAATTGGATTTTTGCTTCAAAATCAGGAGAGTAAAACAGAATATTGGGTTCAGATAGCACAAAAGCAGCCAGAGAACACAGGATATGTAGAAAATGTATATGGGAAACGGAAAGATGAATCCTGCGATTTTTTAAAGTATTACCATTCCATCAATATGTTTTTTCTGGAACGAAGGGAAGATATCCATATTCCTGTGGAGATTGAATCGATGGCGGAAGAGATGCTTTTATCCATACGCAGCTTCGCCAGGTCATTACAGATGATTGCTGCCCATCGGCATCAGCCGGACAGAGTGATGGAGTTAACGGGTATTGCTCCTAGATCGATAGGAAATGCAGGTGAAACTACATTTCCTATGTTATACGCACTTTCTGAGATGCAGGGGAAGCAGACAGCTATGCTCAGGGGTTGGCTGGAAAAATTTGGATATACGTATCGCTGGCAGATGGTTGGAATCAATCGAGGTGTATTTTTATTAAAGGATTTAAAAACGGGTATCGAGTCGAATCTTGTCGATAATGGATTTGGAATTTCTCAGAGCCTGCCTTTAGCCGTGGCATTAGATATGATAGATGGAAAAACTCTGCTGGTGGATTCGCCGGAAGCATTTTTACAGACAAAGATGCAAAGTGAAATGGGCGATTTGATGATCGAAGGTTCTAAAAACGGGAGAATTTTATTAGAGACGGGAAGTGAATACCTGTTTTTGCGTATTCGACGAAGAGTTGCAGAAGGAGTCTTTTTAAAAGAGAATTTGTCTGTTTATTATTTAGAAGAGACTGGTTATGGCGAAACGATATGCCATAAGCTGACCTTAGATGAATTTGGCGAGTTTCAAGATCCGCCGGATTCATTTGTGCAGTTTTTTTCTTCTGATTATGAAGATATCGAAAGGATGGATGAAATCAGGAGGAAAAAGCGATGCAGCAGAGGATAGTATTAGATACGAATATTTGGGTAAAAGCAATCATAGATGAAGAATATGATTTGTTTTGTGATGATGCGCTAAATTCTTTTTTTCAAAACAGAGAATATAGATTGGCGTTAGATTATCAAGGGGAGATTGAGAGGGAATATCGGGATAATATACGCGGTAACAGGCGGTTTGAAATAAGAATGAAGCAATTGGAACGGGAAAACAGAAAATGCTGGGCTGATTCAACTCTGGATCGTAAACAGGAAATGGATTTGATCAAATATGGGTTCCACGAAAAGGAGGATCATATTTTTGTAGGTACGGCAATGCACTCAGATAAAATCATTGTAACAGAGGACAGTGATTATGGTGTACATGGTGAACTACAGGCTCAGCAGGTATCTATCTATATGAAAGAACAGATGGGGCTTTCTGTATTAACAGGCAGACAGTTTGCAGCATTACATAAGTAATTAAAATATTTTTTGGAAAATATTAAAAAGAAAAATCCTGCATAACTATCCGTTTTCAGGCAACACTATTCCTAAAACAAAGAAAAAGGTGGAAGGTGTCATATGAAAAGGAATAGAATGCGAAGATTTTTTCAACAGAAACAATATGCGATCGCTTCCCTTGTATTATTTGCGGCGATTGCAGCAATGACCGGGATGTATGTATCAAACCGGATTACGAATGACCGGCAGGAACAGGAGCTTGCCCAAAAGCAGCAGGAGCTTGCCAAGCAAAGCTCGTCTGCCGATAACAGCATGGACCAGTTTGTGAACCCTGCAAAGCTGCCGGAAGAACAGGAAGAAGATCTTACAAGTGTTACTTCTATTATAAAGCCAAAAGAATCAGAAGATGAGAAGAAAACAGGCGAAGCAGATACACAGACGGATACGCAGAATACGCAGCAGAATACACTGGATGAAACACAGAAAACAGAGCAGAACCAGAAGAATCAAAGCAGTACGAACCAGACAAAGCAGCCTGGACAAGAAGAGAGTAAAGCTGAAGAGAAGAAGCAGGATACCGCTGCACATTCAAAGGCAGCAGTTGCTTTGAATTTTTCACCGGAAACGGATTTGAGCTGGCCGTTGCAGGGAGATGTGATTTTAAATTACAGCATGGACCAGACGGTTTATTTTGCAACTTTAGACCAGTACAAATACAATCCCGCTCTTATTATTGCAGGAAAAGTAAATGATCCGGTCAATGCGGCAGCGACCGGGAAGATTACAGATATTTCTGCAAATGAAGAGACAGGTGTGACAGTGACGATGGATCTTGGCGGCGGATACAGCGCGGTTTACGGGCAGTTAAAGGAAGTGCTGTACAAAGAAGGGGCTACGGTAGAGGCTGGCAATGCAATCGGTTATATTGCGGAGCCGACCAAGTATTATTCGGTAGAAGGCAGCAACCTGTATTTTGAGCTGTTAAAAGATGATGAACCGATTGACCCGATGCAGTATATGCAGTAAAATGTATGTCACAAACAGGTAAAAAGCATATAATATTATTGTAACGGCCAATCAATAAAGTTAGCAAAACTATTACGTACAGACAATGCCGGCTAAGATACAATGCATACAGTTGCATTTGTAAGTAGAATACTCTGTGTCCCGGGCTGGCGGAGAGATTCTGACGGGAACTGTCAAAGCCTGTCGTGGTACACAAATTGGTCGATTGCATAAACGTGGGATCAGGAGTCTTGCGGGCTGCCTTCAGATACAGGATGTATCAGGAAGGCGGTTCTAAGGCTCCTTACATATTTGTTTGTGTGTAGGGGATGGAGTAATCAATGGATGGAAGCTAGAAATTATACATACATGGTAGAATGCAGCGACGGATGTCTGTATACCGGATGGACAAACTGTATAGAAAAAAGGCTGAAAGAGCATAACAGCGGCAGAGGGGCAAAATTTACGCGTGCCAGGCTGCCTGTAAAGCTGCGGTATTTGGAGGTCTCACAGACAAAATCAGACGCGATGAAGCGGGAAGCCGCAATAAAAAAATTAAATCGCTCTCAGAAGGAAAAGCTGATTTTGCAGTGCCATCTGGAAAAAATATTGGAAGAAAACGAGATCAGTATTTGACATTTCTGTCTTTGTTTGCTATGATGGAACACGTTGCAGACGGCAAATAAAAGGAGTAAAGATGAAATTTGATGAATTAGAACTGTTTCCGGCAGTGATGCGCGGAATTAAAGAAATGGGATTTGAAGAAGCGACTCCAATTCAGAGTAAAGCGATCCCGGTATTAATGGAAGGAAAAGATGTGATCGGACAGGCACAGACCGGTACGGGAAAAACGGCTGCGTTTGGCATCCCGGTTTTGCAAAAAGTAGACCCATCCAGCAAAAAGACACAGGCGGTTATCCTGTCGCCAACGAGAGAGTTAGCGATCCAGGTGGCAGACGAGCTGCGTAAATTGAGCAAATACATGCACGGTATCAAGGTACTGCCAGTATATGGCGGGCAGGAGATCACAAAGCAGATCCGTTCGCTGAAAGGCGGCTGCCAAATTATCGTAGGGACGCCGGGGCGTATTATGGATCATCTGCGCAGAAAAACGATCCGTTGTGAGCAGGTCAATACGATTATCCTGGATGAAGCGGATGAAATGCTGGATATGGGATTTCGTGAGGATATCGAAACGATTCTCGACTATATCCCAGGGGAGCATCAGACAGTGCTTTTCTCAGCGACGATGCCAAAGCCGATCCTGGAGATTACCAGAAAATACCAGCATGATGCGGTTACCATTAAGATTGTAAAAAAAGAACTGACTGTTCCAAGTATCGAACAGTATTATTATGACGCAAAGCGCCGTGATAAGGTAGATATGCTTACCCGGCTGCTCGACTATTATAATCCTAAGCTGTCGCTGATTTTCTGTAATACAAAACGGTGTGTGGACGAGCTGACAAAGGAACTTTCAGACCGCGGATATTTTGCGGAGGGGCTTCATGGGGATATGAAGCAGGCACAGCGTGACCGCGTAATGAAAAACTTCCGTAACGGAAAGACGGAAATACTGATTGCGACAGATGTGGCGGCAAGAGGGATCGATGTAGATGATGTAGAGGCGGTATTTAATTATGACTTGCCGCAGGATGACGAGTACTATGTACACCGCATCGGAAGAACCGGGCGCGCCGGGCGTACTGGTATGGCATTTACGTTTGTAAAAGGGAAAGAGGTTTACAAGCTAAAAGAGATCGAACGCTACTGTAAGACGAAAATACTTGCACGCAAGCTGCCGTCTATGGATGATGTGACTGTGATTAAGACGGAAAAGATTATGGAACAGCTTGAACATATTATGGAAGAATATGACCTGTCCAGGATGCTTGACTTGATCGAGGATAAGATTAATGAAGCGGATTATACGGCGATGGATATTGCGGCTGCATTTTTAAGACAGGCTTTGTATGGGTATGAAGATAGTGGGCGCTCGAATGATGATTTCTTTGATTTTGGTGATACGGGTGCTGAAGAAGGAATGGTGCGGCTGTTTATCAATATCGGGAAAAACCAGAGGGTGCGTCCGGGGGATATTTTGGGTGCTATTGCTGGAGAAGCTGGTATTTCTGGAGACTTGGTTGGGGCGATTGATATGTATGATAAGTATACGTTTGTGGAAGTTCCGCGTGAGTATGGGAAAGAGGTATTGAAGGCGATGTCTAAGGCGAAGATTAAAGGGAAGTCTATTAATATTGAGCCGGCGAATCAGAAGTAGAGTGCGGTAGAGGGGGGTGTGGATTGGAGGGACGCTGGGAGAGGGGATTGGCACGCCCTGGTTGCGTCCGTTCCAGAAGGTTAAGAAGCCCTAGGCATCCTGCGGTTACGCTGTGGC
>CAMUPC010000051.1 GCA_947090545.1 uncultured Eubacterium sp.
ACGGTGCCTCAGCGTAAACGCAGGATGCTTAGGGCTTCTTAACCTTCTGGAACGGACGCAGCCAGGGCGTGCCCATCCCCTCCCCCGGCTGGCTTTCCAAGGCGCCCATCCCCTCTCCCGGCGTCCCCCCCCTCAACACCCCAAAATTCACACCCCCTCTCCCGCTTTTCCTTGCACAACCCGAAAATTTTTGCTATAATTCCCCAAAGACAAACTATTTCGATCAATGAAGGAGAATCATTCCATGACACCAAAACAAACAAAACCCCGGAACGGCGCAATTGATTTCTGGAAATTCATATTTTCCATTATGGTTGTCCAGTTCCATTCGTCAAATCTGACCAAAATAAAGACAACCCCTTTCGTCGGCGCGGCAATCGCAGTCGAGTTTTTTTTCCTTGTATCCGGCTATCTGATGGCGGCATCAATCTCCCGGTATCGGGAAGAGGAGATTGCAGTCGGCAGGGACAGCCGCAATTTTATGCTGCATAAGATCCGCGGGCTGTGCCCGGAGATTTTTATTGCCTGGGGGATCGGGTACGTCGTGCAGCATATCGGCAAAAAAAATGTCACGCTGTCCACGCTTGTCAAAGACCTGATGACGGGCGTATGGGATCTTTTTTTTCTGCGGGAATCGGGCTTGGAAGGATTTAAGGCAAACCCGGCGGCATGGTATATTTCCGCGATGCTGCTGGCGATGCTTGTGTTAGTGCCGCTGTTTTTGAAAAACAGGGATATTTTTATCAATGTGTGGGCGCCGGTTCTTGCGATTGCGGCGCTTGGGTATCTGTCGAAAAACGTCGGGGACCTGCGCGGGCCTACGGACTGGCTTGGATTTTGTTATAAAGGCTGGCTGCGGGCGGTCGGGGAGCTGTGTATGGGGGTGATCTGCTGGGGGATCTGCCAGAAAATGAAGGACATGCCGTATACCAGGCTTGCAAAATGCCTGCTCACGCTGTTAGAGCTTAGCTGCTACCTGGGTGTGATTTTGTGGTCTTACAGCCACAAAGGTTCCCAGATGGATTTTGTGATGCTGCTGCTGTTTGCGGCTGGGGTCGTGGTGACGTTCAGCGGGCACAGCCTGCTTTCATCGTTTTTTAATAAACCGCTGGTATACTTTCTTGGAAAAATCAGTTTTCCGATTTATTTGTCGCATAATTACTGGAGCCATGCACTTACGAGGATCTATCCTGGACAGACGTATGTGCAGCTATATCCGAAATATGTTGCCGCAACATTGCTGACAACGGCTGTGATTTATCTGACAGCGACGGGGATGCGCAGGATTGCTCCGGCATTTTTTGCAAAGTGCCGTGCGTTGTTTCTGGAAGCAGAACGATAAGCACGCAAAGGAAAACGGGCGAAAAAGCGTATAGAGGATCTGTGAAATGAAAATACTGGTAGTAGAAGATGAAAGGGATTTAAACCATATTATCCAAAAGGAGCTGGAAGCGGAAGGATACCTGGTGGACGTATGCTTTGACGGAGATACGGCATACGATTATCTGCTTATGGAAGAATATGACGGTGTCGTGCTGGACATTATGCTGCCTGGGCGAAATGGGCTTGAGCTTTTGAAAATGGCGCGCGGCAAGGGCGTGCAGACGCCGGTGCTGTTTTTGTCGGCAAAAAGCGGCATTGATGATATCGTCGAAGGGCTGGATGTCGGGGCGGATGATTATATGGTCAAGCCGTTTGCGTTTCAGGAGCTGTCTGCAAGGGTACGTGCGATGACAAGGAAAAAAGCAGGCGTGCGTGAAAATATTTACCGATGCAAAGACCTTGCCGTAGACTGCAAGGAGCATACCGTCAAGCGCGGCGGCAATCTGATCGCGCTGTCTCCCAAGGAATTTTCCGTGCTGCTGTATTTGATCCGCAATCAGAATATTGTCGTGACGAGAGAGCAGATCGAGGCAAATATCTGGGATATCGACCATGACAGCTATTCCAATGTGATTGATGTATATATCCGTTACCTGCGCAAAAAAATTGACGATCCTTATGAGGTAAAGCTGATCCAGACAATCAGAGGGGTGGGGTATGTATTAAGGGCGGACGAGTAACGCAGGTATCGATTGGAAACCATATTTTAAAACTGCTGATCGCGGCGCTTGCGGTGATGGCTGCGGCGATGCTCATTTTTGTGCGCATACTGGCAAACGTGGCGGTCGAGTATGATATACGCAAAAGCATGGACCGCGAGGCATTTAAAAACCTGAAAGAAATTACGATGGATGAATCGGGAGAGATCACGTATACCGAAGATTTTGTGCAGGAAGAGGGAGATATTCATTTTCTTGTCCTGGATAAAGAAGGGAATGTATTAGCGGGAAAATATCCAAGGGGCTGCCCGCTGGATATCAAGATCAACTTAAAAAAGCTGCGGCAGATCTCACAGGGAATGGAGAGCTATTATATCCGGGATATGCGCAGGCATCTGGGAAACGGCGAGCGCGTTTTTATGCGTGCGATTATCTGCAAATCGGACACGTACAGCCGGTATCAGACCTTGGAGTACCTGGCATATGCTAGTATTTTAGGGGTATTTTGCATCGTGATTATCTGCGGCGTTTTGCTGTCCAGGCGGATTTCCAGCTCGCTGAAAAAAATGTGCCAGTCCGCGGAAGAGATCGGGCGCAGCAAGAATATGTCTGCCCGTATGGAATATGACGGCAAGTACTATGAGCTTGCGGTGCTGACGCAGGCAAATAACCGGATGCTTGAACGATTGGAAGAGACGTTTCGCCAGCAGGAGCAGTTTACGTCGGATGTGGCGCATGAGCTGCGTACTCCGGTTGCCGTGATGAGGGCGCAGTGCCAGTATGTCCAGGGAAAATCGCTGGGCAAAGAGGAGTATCGGGAAGCGTTTGAAGTGATTGAGCGCCAGTCCTTGAAGATCGGGGAGATTATTTCAAGGCTGCTGGAGCTGTCCCGGCTCGACCATGACCGCAGGCAGATTGAAAAAGAAGATGCTGACCTGCCGGAGCTGGTGCAGTCTGTCTGCGAGGACTTGCAGCAAAAATCCGGCGACAGCCTGAACCTGAGCCTGGAGCTGATGCAGGCGCATACGGTCGGCGATATCAGCCTTATTATGATCGCGATACAAAATCTGGTCACAAACGCGGTTCGCTACAGCGAAGCAGGAAGCAGAATTGAAATAAAGACAGGAAAGCGGGATGGACAGGCATTTGTATGTGTCAAAGACTATGGCGCCGGCATCAGTGAGAAAGACCTGCCCCATATTTTCAAGCGCTTTTATAAAACGGACAAGTCCAGAAATTCACAGGGATTTGGGCTGGGGCTGCCGCTGGCAATGAAAATCGCGCAAAAACACGGCGGTACCATACAGGCAGAAAGCAAACTGGGGAAAGGCAGCAGATTTACGCTGCTGCTGCCGGATGCAGAGGCAGACGGGGCAGCGGCACAGACACCTGCAAATGGAAATCAAAAGGAGAAGAGGAATGGAAAAGCAGGAAACTAACCGCCAGATCACCTGGCACAGTATGGATATTACAAGGCAGCGGCGGGAGGAGATGCTGCATCAGAAGGCGGTAACGGCCTGGCTGACCGGATTATCCGGTTCGGGAAAATCGACGCTTGCAAATGCGCTGGAACAGCAGCTTGCGGCAAAAGGCAGGCATACGATGCTCTTAGACGGGGATAATGTACGGTTCGGGCTGAACAAGGATCTGGGGTTTTCCCCCAAAGACCGGGTCGAGAATATCAGGCGGATTGCGGAAGTGGCAAAGCTGTTCAACGATGCCGGGCTGATAGTGCTGACTTCGTTTATTTCTCCGTACCGCAGGGACAGGGAAGCGGCACGCGGGATTATCGGAGACGCATTTTTGGAAGTCTATGTGAGCACGCCGCTGGCGGAGTGCGAGAGGCGGGATGTCAAGGGCTTGTATCAGAAAGCGAGAAAAGGGGAGATTGCCGAGTTTACCGGCATTACGAGTGCTTATGAGGAGCCTGTGCATCCTGACATTACGATTGATACAAGCGGGCGCAGGATAGAGGATTGCGCCGCGGAGCTGCTTGAGCTTATAGAAAAAAAAGTAAAGGAGAGGAGCGCAGGATGAAAAAAACACTTTATGTACATGTCGGCACAACTAAGACAGGAACGACAGCGATTCAGAGCTTTTGCATTGATAATGAAGAAGTGCTGCATCAGAAAGGCTATTGCTACCCGTTGTTTCCCTATCGGTATAAGGATGTATCGGAACGAAGGAATGCCCGTTTTATGCTGGAGGAAGCAGGAAACAGGCAGGAGGGCATTTACCGGGAGGGGATGGACCAGATTCACGCCCTGTTTCAAGAGTATGACAACGTCATTGTCTCAGACGAAGGGATCTGGTCTGCGCCTTACGAACAGCGGATTACGATGTGGCGCGCCTTAAAAGCGGAAGCGAAGGAGGGCGGCTTTAAAATTAAAATCATCGTATATTTGCGCAGGCAGGATACGTACCTGATCTCAGGCTGGAACCAGATGGTCAAAAGCGGGCTGGGCGGCAGCGCGGCGACGCCGTGGAAGGATTATATCGAAGACCTGGTCAATATCAATAAGATGAAATACGCTACGCACCTGAAAAAGCTGGTTACTTTTTTCGGCAAGAAAAACCTGATCGTGCGCCGCTTTGAGCCAAAGCGTTTTGTGGGCGGGACGATCTATGCGGATTTCTTGCAGGCGGTCGGGCTGGAGATGACAGACGAATACAAGATCGCTCAGTCGATGCGCAACACCAGGCTTGCCGGCAATACACATGAGATCCAGCGCGTGCTCAATGGGATGCCTGGGATGGATGCGGCATACCACAGCTTTTTCAGACAGGCGCTGCTTTCGTATGCTGACCAGTCCGGGGAGATCTATCCATGTGAGATGTTTTCCAAAGAGGAAGCAGAAGCGTTTATGGACAGGTATCGGGAAGAAAACAGGGAAGTGGCAGAGGAATTTTTTGAAGGCGGGGAGTTGTTTGACTTAAGCTGGAAGGATATTCCCAAGTGGGAGAAGGACAACCCATACATGCAGGACGATCTGATCCGGTTTGTGGGGGCGTGCTGTATGAAGCTGATTGAGGAGAACCGTGCGCTGCGTGTACGCGTGGGGAATCTGGAAAAGGCGAATGGCATTGTCCGGCATCCGGTTTATACGATTATTAAAAGAACGGCGGCGAAGGCAAAAGGGAACAAGGCTTGAGCATTCTGCTGGCATATTGCGGCTGTACGCGGGTGCGGCACCTTGAAAGGTGCCGTTAAACTTACCCTCATACCTTCTTTAGCCAAGGGCATTCGTGTATATACGGACCGCATCTTCCTGAGTTAGTTTTTTCGCGGAGCCTGTTTGGGTTCCTGACGCGATGATGCACCGCTTTGCCATATCTTCTATTTGGGCGCTCGTTGGATGGATTCCAAGCTCCTTTAGATTCGTAGGCATTCCAATACTATGGTAAAAATCTTCCATCGCATAAATACCAGCTTCGGCAATTTCCTCGTCCGTGCCTTCCATAGTGATCCCCATTACATTTCTCGCATAACGGACAAAGCGGGGAAGGCATTCCCTGTAGACGTATCTCGCCCAGCTTGGCCAGAGAGCCGCAAGTCCCGCACCGTGGGTCACGTCGAACATACCGCCCAGTTCATGCTCCAGTTTATGGGTCATAAAGTCCCCTCCGTCATTACCGCAGCCGGTAAGGTCGTTATGGGCGATACTTCCTGCCCACATAATCTCTGCGCGGGCATTCTCATCTCCCGGTTTATGATGCACAACAACGGCATTTTTCATAACGGTACGCAGCAGCCCTTCTGCGATCGCGTCCGTAATTTCCATATTGCCCCCGTTCGTAAAATACCGTTCCATCGTATGCATCATGATATCCACACATCCTGACTCTGTCTGATAATCTGGAAGGGACTTTGTATAGTCGGGATTCATAATGGCGAATTTCGGACGGGCAAGATTATCGTCGTACGCCCGCTTTTGTTTGGTTTTTTCATTTGTGATGACGCATCCTTTTGATGTTTCGCTTCCTGCGGCAGCAATGGTTAATACGCTGGCGACAGGAATGCACATTTTTGCCGTGCGTGTATGTTCGAACAGTTCCCACACATCCTTCTCCGGTTCTGCCAGCCCGTACGCAATCGCTTTTGCCGTATCAATTACGCTCCCGCCGCCGACAGCGAGAAGAAAATCAACGTTTTTTGACCTGCCGATGCGGATGCCTTCGTAAACTTTGTCTAAATGCGGATTAGGAACGACGCCTCCCAGCTCGCAAAACTGGATCTGCTCATCGCTGAGCGCTTTTTCTACTTTTTCCAGCAATCCTGAACGCTTCACACTCCCGCCGCCATATACAATCAAGACGTTGGCTGCTCCCCATTCTTTGATCTGTCTCCCGGTTTCTTTTTCAGCGTCTTTGCCAAAAATTACTTTTGTTGGTGCATAAAATTCAAAATTATGAGCCATGATAGTTACCTCCGTTTTGTCCATAAATATTTGTATGGTTAAATTATACGGGTATCGTGTCCATAAAAATATAATTATTACGTCACAATATAGAACAATCAGGACAAATAAGTTATAATTATACGAAGAATCAGGACAAGGAAGGAGAATGTATGCAGTCTTTTGAAACAGACAGAAATCAAGTGGAAATGATTGAAGGGATGACAATAGAGTACCCGTATTGCCTTCATAAGCGCGACCTGACAAATTTTGTGATTCCGTGGCATTGGCATGAGGAATTAGAATTAGGATATATACAGGAGGGGATCAGCAAAATAGTAACTGTCGGCGCTGAGTACATTGTTCACCAGGGCGACGGATTTTTTGTCAACAGCAATGTAATGTGCATGAAACAGAACGCTTCTCCAGGCACGAGAACCGTAGAAATCAATCATATTTTTCATCCGGTTTTTCTGGGCGGGCATTTTAAAAGCCGTTTTGAAACCAAATACCTAAATCCAATCATCAACAATAGACAGATTGAAGTACATATGATCCGCAGAGGACATGCAACGGCAAACCTCATATTGAAAAACCTGTATCAGTTAAAAGAGCTGCAAAATGAAGTGGATACGGAATTTCAAACCAGGAATATTCTCTCGGAAATATGGAGGCTTTTGATCAAGGAGCTTCAGGAGAACCCTGACAGCCCGCGAATGGTGGGGACTGAGCAAACGAACCGCCTGCGCAGTATGATATCCTATATCAACCAGAATTACCCTGAAAAAATGACACTGTCGCAAATAGCAAAAACAGCCGGAGTAAGCGAAAGGGAAGCCACCCGCTGTTTTAAGAAATGCATTGGGCAAAGCCCGATGGAATACCTGATCAAATACCGCTTGAACCAAGCGAAAAAGCTGCTTTTAGAAACGGACATGAGCATAACCAGTATCTGCCAGCAGTGCGGCTTTTCGGACAGCGCTTACTTTGGCAAGGTTTTTCGCAGGTCTTATGGCATGACGCCACGTGAATATCGCTCCGGCGGCGCATGATCAGAAAACGCGCATAAGATTTATTTTACAAGCCCAGAAAAATTTGATATAATAATGCAAATAAAGCGGGAATATCCGCCTCTTTGATCGGAGGTTTTGCATGAATTTCAGTAAAGAAGGGACACGGAAAAAACGAAAGGCGATTATAGCCAAAAAAGGCAAAATTGCCAGAAAATTTTCTACATTATTGTATGTGCTGGCGCTGGTAGCAGCGTTTGCGCTCGCAATCGGTATCGGGAGCGCGGGTTATGGCGCCTACCAGGGGATCTTAGCCGCTTCGCCCAGCATCAAGGATATCGACGCGACACCGACCGGGTATTTGTCGACGATTCTGGATTCCAAAGGCAATACGACGGCAACGCTTGTAGCATCCGGTTCAAACCGCGTCTATGTGACGATCGATGAGATCCCCAAAAATTTGCAGAATGCGTTTATCGCGATTGAGGATGCCCGGTTTCGGGAGCATAACGGTATCGATATTAAGGGGATTATCCGTGCCGGAGTAAACGGCATTGCCGCGGGCTTTCGGTTTCGGGAGGGCGCGAGCACGATTACGCAGCAGCTTTTGAAGAACAACGTATTTACGACATGGACAGCGGAAAAGTCTCAGGCAGACCGATTTAAGCGCAAGATCCAGGAGCAGTATCTTGCTTTGCAGTTGGAAAAAGAAGAATCTAAGGATTGGATACTGGAAAATTATCTGAATACGGTGAATCTGGGGCAGAATACGCTTGGGGTGCAGTCCGCCTCCAAACGGTACTTTGGAAAAGACGTCTCAGAGCTTTCCTTGTCCGAATGCGCGGTGATTGCCGGGATTACGAAAAATCCAAGCGGCTATAATCCAATCAGCCACCCGGAGGCTAACGCAAAGCGCAGGCAGAAAGTGCTTGACGATATGCTGGATCAGAAGCTGATTACGAAAAAGCAGTATAAAAAGGCGATGAAAGACAACGTTTATAGCCGGATTCAGAAGGTGAACGCCAAGCAGCTTGATAAGTCCAGCGTGCATTCGTACTTTGATGATGCGCTGACGGAGCAGGTGATCGAGGATTTGATGGAGGTGCTGGGATGCTCCCAGACGGAAGCGTATAAGCGCCTTTATAATACCGGGCTTACGATTTACTCGACACAAGACCCCGAGATCCAGAAGATCTGCGACGCGCAGGTGAACAATCTGGAAAACTATCCGACGGCGCCGAAAACCTCGTTTTCCATGACGCTGACGATCCAAAAGGCGGACGGAGAGTTTGCCTATTATGATGAACAGACGATGCTGTCGTATTACCAGTCCAAAAATAAAGCGTATACGATCAATTTTGCGTCCCAGGAAGAGGCGCTTGCCGCAGTGGAAAAATATAAAGCGGATCTTATGGAAGAAGGGGACACAGTGCCGGAAAACGGGCAGACTGTGACGTATACCCTCCAGCCGCAGGCGGCGCTTACGGTCATCGACCAAAAAACCGGAGAAGTGAAGGCGATGGTAGGAGGGCGCGGCGAAAAAACGGCAAACCGTACGCTGAACCGTGCAACCGACTCGGTACGGCAGCCCGGCTCCACGTTTAAGGTGCTCGCGGCATTTGCCCCGGCACTCGATACAAGGCAGATGACACTCGCTTCGGTCGAGGACGACGCGCCGTATACGTATTCCAACGGGACGCCGCTTCGCAACTACAATAACAAGTATGGCGGATTTACTTCCATTCGGGAAGCGATTACGCAGTCCATCAATGTCGTCACCGTAAAGGTGCTGGCGGACATCGGGATTGATACAGGATTTGATTATCTGACCGATCATTTTGGCTTTACGACCCTGACGGACCAAGACCGCAATGAAGCGCTTGCTCTTGGCGGCATCACACGCGGCGTTACGAACCTGGAGCTGACGGCGGCTTATGCGGCGATTGCCAATGGGGGAACGTATATCAAGCCGCGCCTGTATACAAAGATTATCGACCATGACGGGAATGTGCTGATCGATAATCAGCCGCAGAAAAAAGAAGCCTTGCAGGAGACAACCGCGTGGCTGTTGACCAATGCGATGCAGGATGTGATGACCGTCGGCACCGGAAAGCTGGCGAATTTTGAAGGAATGTCGCTTGCCGGAAAATCCGGTACTACGACGAAAAATAAAGACGCGCTGTTCGCCGGATTTTCGCCTTATTACACCCTGATCGTCTGGGGCGGCTTTGACGATAATACGCGGCAGGACGATGGGACAACCTCTTATCCGAAGCTGATCTGGCGCTCGGTGATGAGCCAGGTTCACGAAGGGCTGAAAAATAAAAAATTTAAAAAGCCTTCCGGCATTGTGACGGCGGAAGTGTGCAAAAAGTCTGGAATGCCGGCGCAGGAAGGCGTCTGTGTCCATGACCCGCGCGGCAGTATGCTGACGACGGAATATTTTGCCAAAGGAACCGTACCGAAGGAGCCGTGCGTGCACCATGCGGCAGTCCGCGTCTGTGCGTCCTCCGGTATGCTTGCAGGCCCATACTGCCCGGGCAACTCTTATGCTTCCTCTGTGCGTATTATTGGAGGCTCGCCGGATTCGGCAGACGGGCCGTATTTGTACACGGGCAACCTTAGAAAATGTACGGTGCATACAAGCGCGCCGCCAGTCGTGCAGGAACCGCCGGTATCGCAGGAGAATCCAGGCACAGAGCCGCCGGGTAATCCAGATGCGGGGACAGAACCAAATCCAGGCGACGGAGCAGGCACGAATCCGCCGGAAAACCCGGACGCAGGCACAGAACCGAACCCAGGCGGGGAAGCAGGTGCAAATCCGCCGGAAAACCCGGACACAGGCACAGAGCAAAACCCGGGTGACGGAGCAGGCACAAGCCCGCCGGACGATGGCGGGGAACAACCGGAGCCGAGTGAAATGCTTCAGGATTTTTAAGCAGTACAGATAAAAAATACAGTTGTTCGGACAGGACAAGCAGCACAAGCGGAGGATCAGCGGTTATGAAAAGCTATAAGGCAGTGTATGAAGGCGGCGAAGGGGAGATTACAGAAAAAAAATCCAGATTTATCGCAACCGTGCGTCCGGTAGAGAGCGAAGAGGATGCCGCCGCGTTTATAGGAGCGATGAAGAAAAAATACTGGGATGCAGCGCATAACTGCTCCGCGTTTACGATCGGCAGAAACCATGAGCTGACCCGCTGCTCCGACGACGGGGAACCGTCTGGAACAGCGGGCAGGCCCATGCTGGACGTGCTGCTGCGCGAAGATATTCACAATGCGGCAGTCGTTGTTACAAGATACTTTGGCGGCACACTGTTAGGAACCGGAGGGCTGGTGCGCGCATATCAGAAGAGTACGCAGGCGGGGCTTGCGCAGGCAGTCGTGATCGAAAAAAAACAGGGGCATTTACTGGATATTGGAACCGATTACAATGGACTTGGAAAGATCCAGTATTTGCTTGCACAGCAAAAGATCCCGGTGCTGGATACAGAATATACAGACCAGGTGCTGATGCATGTGATGGTGCCGTCCGAAGAAAAAGATGCCATTGCAAAGGCAATTACCGAAGGCACAAGCGGGACGGCTGCGCTGCAATGGGGAGCGCAGTCGGAGTTTGCCGTGATTGCGGGGCGGGTTCAGATTTTTAATTAGCCGCAAAATTCGGAAATCTGTTTTTCCATACAGGCGGTAAGATCACCCTGTTTGAAATAGACGTCAGACCACTCTACCACCTTTTCCACCGCTGTCCGTACGTTCCACCGCGGCGACCAGCCCATTGCCTTTTTCAGCCTGGAGCAGTCCAGCTTTAAGAAATTTGCTTCATGCGGGCCGCCATCGTATTGATCGATCCATTGAATCGAGCTTTCTGTCAGCTTGTTCCATGTGTCGCAGAACAGCGTGACCAGCTCTCCGGTCGTCAGGCAGTCGGAATCATCCGGGCCGACGTTGTAGTTTCCGGCAAGCGCTTTGTCCTTATACTGCGCCTGCGCGATCATCAGATAAGCGGCAACAGGCTCCAGCACATGCTCATACGGCCTGGTGGAATACGGGTTTCTTACGATAATATCTTTGCCTGCCTGAGCAGCGCGGATGCAGTCCGGGATAATCCGGTCAGCCGCAAAATCGCCGCCGCCGATGACATTGCCTGCGCGTGCCGTGGAGATCGCGGTATCAGAATCCGCAAAAAAGGAATTTTGGTAGCTGCTTGTAACAAGCTCAGAGCAGGACTTGGAATTAGAATAAGGGTCATAGCCGTTGAGCTCTTCATTTTCCCGGTATCCCCATTCCCACTCTTTGTTTTTATACACCTTGTCCGTTGTGACATTCAAAAAAGACCGGACAGAAGGCGTGCTGCGCACACATTCCAGCACGTTGACCGTGCCCATAACATTGGTTTCATACGTATAAACCGGATTTTTATACGATTCGCGCACTAACGGCTGCGCCGCCATATGGATCACGATTTCCGGCTTGCAGCCGGCAAAGACTTCCTGCATATGCGCAAGGTCGCGGACATCTCCGGTAATCGAGCGAATCTTGTCAGACAAGCCGCACAGTGCAAAAAGGCTTGGATCAGTCGGCGCGCTTAACGCGTATCCGGTTACGTCCGCGCCAGCCATGTGAAGAAGCTGGCACATCCAGGAGCCTTTAAATCCGGTATGCCCGGTGACCAGTATTTTTTTATTTGCGTAGAATGACAGATCAAACATCTTTTTTACGTTCCTTTCTGGTGAAGGTATTTTTATTTACTGTGTTGGTTTTACAACGATATTTTATCTTATTTTCCGCGCTTTTGCAAGGTTTGTATGGATGAGGCTGTTTTCCAATTTTATTTCTCACATTCGGATTCTAATTTAGGAACATTCAAACAGCGGTTTGACGCCATTCTAAAAAATACTTTGGACTTCAGGCAAATTCATGGTATATATAGAGGGCATGGTACAGGCGGGCGGAAGCGCCAGAGAAGGAGGAACGAGTGATGTGCAGTCATAAGCTTAAAATATACGCAAAAGCATCTTTTGATTCAGCGGAAATCCGCGAAAAAATAAGATGCGGCTGCGACGGGCTGGAGTTTAATCTGCGGGAGGATTTTCTGCGCAGGGGGAGCTGCTTTGAGGCGTGCTATTTGCAGGAATATTTTACAATGTACAATGTGGAAGCTGTGCATGTGCCGTTTTATGCAGACGGGCAGGTTATGAATATAGAGCATGTGTTTTCCCATGAGGATGTAAGCCCGATTCGCCATGTGTTCCGTCTGGCGCAGTACTGTGCTGAGATTTGGAAGCACCGGGTGCTTGTTGTGATCCACTGTTCGCTGTCGTATTATGATTATATGCAGTATGAGCTGCTGCGCAGGCAGCTTACAAAAAAGCTGCGGCAGTTTTTTGAACAGTATCCGATGGTGGATCTGGCGATAGAAAATGTGATACCGATGGAGTATAAGCAAAACAGCGCGGAAAGCCCAAGGCTGTGCAACGGGACGTTTACGGATCTTGCGCGCATCGTATACGGCCTTAGGGAGCAGTTTGGCGAACGGGTAGGGACGGTGCTGGATCTTTGCCACGCGGCAATGACCGAAAAGTATATGAAGGTACTGCTGGAGGCAGCGGATTTTCTGCCGCATGAAAGCCTGCCGGAGCACCTTGACTACAGTATGGAGCATTTTTTCAGGATACACCAGGGGATATGCAGGCTGATCCATTTCAATGATTTTACAGGAAACGGATATTTGCAAAATCATGGGACGCCGTTGCAGGACAAGGAAAAGGCAGCCGCCTGGATGCGCCTGTATGAAAAATACGCGTACGACTGCCCGCTGACATTGGAAATCCGGGAAGAGGATTATAACAATTGTGTCAACTACAAAAAGACGAAGGCGATGCTTGCGAGCATCGGCTATTCGAGCTCCATCACAGCGTAGATCAGCTCATCTCCGGTGATCTGTGCACCGATATAGCTCTCGGCAAATTCAAAGTAGCCATTTGAGCCAAGCCGTTTTTCCCAGGTGTCTACGGATTCTTTCAGCCGCACCAGGCAGGTGATTGGCTCTGCATAGTAGTCGTAAAGCAGGGAACGGTCAGTCAGGTCCATATGCAGCTGGTTCGTAAGGACAGCGCGCAGCTCTTCGTTGGTAAACGGGTCAAATGCCATTAACAGCGCATATTCCAGCCTGGCGTTTTCCTTGTCCCGGATATTGTCAAGGCTGTATGATTCTCCGGTATACCTGGACTTGATATCGTAGAACACAAGCCCGATTGCTTCCCTGAGCCTGCGGCTGTTGGATGACGGGTATTGGCGGTGTGTTTTTAACAGGTTGCTTTCCAGCGGATAGAACATCATCGTATGGAGGTCTTCTTCTCCTCGTTCGATCGTTCCGAATTCTTTTTCCATTTGTGAATATATTTTTTCAAATTGGTATTGCTGCATGTTGGTTCCTCCTCAATATTTTCAGCCTGAAAAGCAGCTGACAGTTTTTTCTCTGTAAATAGTATCTTATAGCTGTACGGCGGAAAAGTCAAGGAAGTTTGCAGGCATGTTTGCGGACTTTTTGTTTTTCTTTTTTGCCAAAGCTGCGCCGCGTTTTTTTGTATCCAGGGCAGCGTCTGCCTCGATATGAAATCGATTTCAATATTTTGCACAAAAATGAATTTAGAAAATTGTGGAAAATGCGAATTTACAAAGCGATAAAACAGGTATATGATAACATCATAAATGAAATCGATATCACTATTATAGCGAATTTACAAAAAAGCTGGAAAGGATGGAAAAGACGATGCAGAGGAACCGCAAAATAATTTTTTTGGATATTGACGGGACGCTGACACAGCCGGGAAGCAATGAGCCGCCGCAATCCGCGGTATGGGCGATTGCGCAGGCAAGAAAAGCTGGGCATTTGGTATTCTTATGTACGGGCAGAAATTACGGGATGCTGTCGCCATTGTTAGCCTATGGATTTGACGGGATTGTCGCAAGCTCAGGAGGATACATCGAATGCGGGGGCAGGTGTATCTATGACTGCCCGATGACAGAACAGCAGAAGCAGACGGCAATGGACGTCCTGCAAAGAAACGGCGTTTTCAGGACGATCGAGTGCAGGGAGGGCTCCTACACAGACGAGGGACTTAAGGAGTTTTTGAAAAATCATGCACAGGAAGGCAGCAACAGCGAGCTTTTGCGCTGGAGAGAGCAGATTGAGAAGTCGCTGAACATCTTGCCGATGAAAGCATATGGCGGGCAGCCGGTGTATAAAATCGTGATAATGAGCCTGTCAGAGAAAAGCCTGGAAGAGCCAAGGGCGCTTCTGTCACCGGATTTTACGTTTTGTATCCAGGATGCGGCTATGGGCGGGCTGATTAACGGCGAGATTGTAAACAGACGCTTCGACAAAGGAAAAGGGATCGAACGGGCCTGCCGGGAACTGGGCATATCGCTGGACGATACGATCGCGTTCGGAGACAGCATGAATGACAAAGAGATGCTCCAGACGGCAGGGCTTGGCATCTGCATGGAAAACGGCAGCGCTGCGATGAAGGAGCTGGCGGATGAGGTCTGCCCGTCCGTAGCGGAGCATGGGATTCGCGAGGCTTTTTTCAAGCACCATTTGATTTGACCATAAAAATAAAAGAAAGAAAATCAGAAAACCAGAAAGGACAGGGAACAAGATATGGCAATGGATTATGCAAAATGCGCCAAAGAGATCTATGATACTTTGGGCGGCAGAAGCAACCTGGTAAGCGCCGCGCACTGCGCGACTAGGCTTCGGTTAGTGACAGTGGACAACGGCAGGATTGATATGAAGAAGCTGGAAAATATTGACGGGGTAAAAGGCGTATTCAGCAATAACGGGCAGCTTCAGTTGATTATCGGTACCGGAACCGTCAATAAAGTGTATGAGGAGTTCCTTAAGGTAAGCGGCATGACGGCAGCGACAAAGGAGGACGTCAAAGCAGCGGCAGCAGCACAGCAGCCCGTATGGAAGAGGATGATCAAAGCGCTGGGTGATGTGTTTGTCCCGATCCTGCCTGCGATCGTGGCTTCCGGGCTGATGATGGGGCTGGTAGAGGCGCTTGGAAAAGCGATTCCTTCCTTTGCGGGAAGCGACTGGTACGGTATTTTGGACTTAATGGCGAATACAGCGTTTACATTTCTGCCAATCCTGATCGCAGTATCGGCAACACGGGTGTTTGGCGGCAATATTTTCCTGGGCGCTGTCATTGGCATGGTAATGATCCATCCGAGCCTGCTGAACGCATGGACAGTCGGTTCGATGGAAGCTTCTGAGATCCCGGTATGGGAGCTATTCGGATTTTTTAAGATCCGCCAGGTGGGATACCAGGGGCATGTCATTCCGGTCGTAATCGCGATTTGGCTGATGTGCAGGATCGAGAAGTGGCTGCACCAGCATGTACCGGAAATGATCGACCTGTTTGTGACGCCTTTATGTACGGTGTTGGCGACTTCTTTTATCACCCTTGGAATTATCGGGCCGATTTTTTCGACAGCAGAAAGCTATGTGCTGGAATTTGCCGGATGGATCATTACGGTTGGATACGGGATCGGCGCTATGATTATGGGAGCGCTGTACCCTCTGACTGTTGTCTGCGGCATCCATCATATGTATAACGTGATTGAAGCAGGGATGCTGTCCGCGGCAGATGGAATCAATATCTGGATGCCGGTTGCATCAGCGGCAAACTTTGCGCAGGGGGCAGCCTGCCTTGCCGTAGGATTGAAGGCGAAAAATATAAAGACAAAATCCGTAGCGATTCCATCCTCCTTATCGGCGGCGCTTGGCATTACGGAACCGGCAATTTTTGGTGTTAATTTAAGGTTTACCAAGCCGCTTGTGTGCGGGATGGCTGGCGGCGCGGCAGGCGCATTGCTCGCTTCTTTATTCCATATCGGAGCGACTTCTTATGGGGTTACAGGGCTGCCTGGATTTTTAATTACACTGGATTATACGGTGCAGTATGCGGTTGTACTTGTGGTGTCTGCCGGGATTGCGTTTGCGCTTACCTGGGTATTTTGGAAGGAAGAGGCAGAAGAAGGGGCATCAGATATAAGGGAAGCAGGCGGAAAGACGGAAGAGACGATGACTGCGGATAACAGCAAGACGGAGGGATCGGAAAGTGCGGCTGCGGAAAAAGTGTTGTTTGCTCCGGTAGCGGGGAATGTGATCCGCAGGGAAGAGATTCCAGATGAGACGTTTGCTTCGGGAGTGCTGGGGGACGGCGTGGGTATTGAGCCGGAGACGGGAGAAGTTGTGGCGCCTTTTGACGGGGAGATTTCGTCTGTTACAGATACCTGCCATGCGGTTGGGATTACCGGGCAGGGAGAGATGGAGGTTTTGATTCATGTGGGGGTTGATACGGTGAATATGAAAGGAGACGGATTTGAGCTGTTTGTTCGGGAAGGTGAGAAGGTGAAGGCGGGACAGAGGCTGATGGTGTTTGATATGGAGAAGATACGGGCAGCGGGATATTGTACGACGACGGCGGTGCTTTTGACGAATAGTGATGATTTTTCTGGGTTTCGGGTTGTAAAGATGGGGAGAACGGAGCAGATGGAGAAGTTGTTTATGGTGGAGTGAGAAGTGTGAGGATGTGGGGATAAGGACGCTGGGGGATGAGGACGCTGTGGGAGATGAGGACGCTGGGAAAGGGGATTGGCGCGCCCGGCTGGTGTCCGTTCCAGAATATTAAGAAGCGCTAAGCATTCTGCGGTTACGTTGTGGCACCGTCCGGGCGCGGCACCTAGTTCGCCCTGGCTGACGCCAGCAGCTAAAGGTGCCGCTTGGCTTCGCCCCTGGGTTATTGAGCAGAATGCTAAGTGCTTCTAAATATTCTTCCAAGGCCACCAGCCGGGCGCGCCAATTCCCTTTCCCGGCTGGCTTTTCCAAGTTCTACAGTGGGGGTGCTGTACGGTTTTCATTGTATCTTAGGTGGATTATTTGTGCTATTTTTGTAAAATTGTTATGAATTAAAATAATATCATTGGAGTGCTATATCTCCACCGTCTCCACCGAATGAAGTAAGCGTTATTTTGCATACATTTATAAAAATTTAAGTTCCGTATATATAGATTCAAACCCCCGTATATACTGGACTTGCAAAGTTTTTTGTTTTTATTTGTAAAAAGTCAATAGATATAGCGTTTAGCTTATCCCTGTTCTTTCCCTGCTCTAACAATGCTTCCCTGACTTTTCCAAATAAATAGTGTGTCAATAAATCTGTGTAAATTGTCCTGACTGCAATTATAATTTTATTGAATTATCAAAATCCTGTAAAGGCTGAAACCCTTGCCTTGACAGGATTCCGATAATTCAAATTACATCAATTAAGCAGTCAATAAGAATATTCAGACAATTTACTTACACAGTTTATCTGACAAAGCCAAAATAAAAAAGAAAAAAGGGAAGCACACTTTAGGCGGCGTTGCTTCCCTTTATTTATTGTGCCTACTCAAAATTATACCAGAAAGTAGGTGTATTTCAATATGGCGCATGACAATGAAATGCTTGTAGAGAGAATCCGGGGCGGCTTTTCCGTAGCTGAAAATATGCAATCACTAATATGAGGGCAATTTGCCGCTGATTATAAAATTCATAAAGCCTTATACCGACTATGAGTGTGAAGCTGGCTTATTGCAAGAATCCTATTTTGGATTGTGGGAAGCGGTACAGCATTATGAAACATCTAAAAATGTGCGGTTTATAACCTATGCCCGATATTGGATAGTGCAAGCAGTACAGCGGTATCTTGAAAAATGCGGTTCTGCCGTCTGCATACCAAGCCACACAAGGGCGAAAATGTCACGCATACAGAAAGTCACGAGCCAGTTAAGGCAGGAGCAGCAGAGAGCCGACAGCAACGGAGACAGCGGCTTTATTGGGCATGCCAGTGGATGAAGTGCAGGAGATACGAGGCTATATGCAACCGGTAGTAAGTTTAGATACGCCGATAGCGGAGTACAACAGCCTGACACTTGTGGACACGCTACAAGCCGATGTAGCCTTGAAAATAATGCGGTTAAATATACTCTGAACACGCTAAAAGCCAATTATGGGGCATTGTGGAGCGTTACACAGCCACAAGAGAGAATAACATAATCAAAGAAATTTTCCTACACAAAAAGACTATGGCACGAGTGGCAAGGGAACAAGGCTTGTCTTTTGACAGAATACGCCAGATAAAAGAATTTGGACTGCATAAACTACGGATAGGCAAGGCTAAGCGTGAACTACTGGAAAAGTTTGATATTGCTGAAGCTGGACTATACCAAGGCGGCTTGAACAATTACCGGGAACATGGTTTTACTTCTATTATGGAACGTACAGCAATGAAAGAGATAGAAGCAGAGGAACGCTATAAACAGCATTTAAGGGGGATTGAGGAACGCTACCGGGAGAGGATGGCGTTATCTGGCAGAAAAAGTTGAAAGCGGATATTGCCGGATGTAGAAAAATGTGTTATATTAGCAGTATGGGAAAACCATAGAGCCAGGCGGCTTTACCCCTCTTTTTTATTCGGAGGGTTCAAGTAGCCCTCCAGACGAAAGAAAGGAGGGTGAAACAATGTATGTTACATATCAGGACTTGATTCAGATAGGTATACTCGTTGTCGCCCTTGCGAATTTGTTTTATCAGATTTACAAGGGAAAAAAGAAATAGCCGCCAACTACCCCAAATAGTTGACGGCTGACCTCGTATCGAGGTAGCTATTTAGTTAAAAGGGGGGGGGTAGAGCCGCTTCTATCGTTTTCCCTTTTCTACGTTTAATATAGCACATCCGCAATCAGTTTTCAAGAGCCTTTTTTATCTGGCACATACTGAAAAATATCCCCTATATCGCAGAAAAACAATTTGCAAGTTGTATATTAACATTGATTTTGGTGTTTTCTAAATTGTTTTTTTAGGTGTTGATAAATCAGAAAAACTACTCTATAATATAGGCATACCGAAAATAGAAAAGAGGTGTTGAAATGATTAGTTATAAGGTGGATATATTAAAGGCATTAGCGGAAAAAGGCTATACTTGTAACAGGATGAGAAAAGAAAAGATATTGAGCGAAAGTACCATGCAGAATATCAGACAAGGAAAAAATATCACGACAGAAACAATAAATACAATATGTGTCATACTACGGTGTCAACCATCCGATATTTTGATAGTAGAGCCGACGAACGAAGAAAAAATAAAATATTTTTAGATTACACCAAAAAAAGTGTTATTATATAATTGTCCAAAGGAACAACGGACAATAACCCCAAAGGGAGAAAAGAGAGTACATGGAGGAAATGACCAAAGAAGAAATGCAAAGGTTTTTAATCAAGGAAGCCCAGAGGGGCAGTACTGAAATGGAAGCGTATAGGAATTTGATGGAAATAATCGGAATCGAGTTTCCAAACGAATCCAAAAAAGAAAAGGCTGAATAAATCAGCCAAAGGGTAAACAGAAAGGGCGGCGGGCTTTATCATTCGTTTAATTCATTCAAAAACATAGCAAAAACAATCCTATAACAATTACTATCAGCCACAGTATCATCGCTACCGCCTTAACAGCTTCTAAAAACAGTTTCTTTTTTTTCATTGATTCCGCAATGGAGATAGGATATATTTTTGTTGGGGAGGTTTCCCTCCCTTATACCTTATTGGATGCTCTCGGCAATCATCTTGATAACTGCTATGAGAGTTCCAATTTCTAAGGCAAGTCGTGTGAGTGCCCGAATCACTCTTATCAGCTTGCCTATTTTTTCTCCATGTGCTCCACCTCTTTTCTAATTATTAGTATACTACGAATAACGTAAAATATAAATATATTTTTGAAAATAGGTTACCTTATTTGTGTTTTATTTTTCTTTTGTTGACATTTTACTACTAATAGCGCATTATATAATAAAACCATGATAGGAGGTAACAACCATGCTGAAATCAAGATTAAAAGTCTTGCTTGCCGAACATGATATGACACAATCTAAACTTTCAGAAATAACCGGAATACGCCCCGGAACTATTACAAATATCGTAAACAATAATATAAAACAGATACCCGTTGAAGCTGTCTGCAAAATATGTGAACTGTTCCATTGCGATATAGGGGATATTTTTCAATATATGCCAGATAAAAAAGGCTCTTGAAAACTGATTGCGGATGTGCTATATTAGACATAGAAAAGGGAAAGCCATAGAAGCGGCTCTACCCTCTGAATAATTACTTTTTTACCTCATAAGAGGCAAGCCGTCACTATTAGCGGTAGTGGCGGCTATTTCTTTTTTCCCTTGTAAATCTGATAAAACAAATTTGCAAGGGCGACAACGAGTATACCGATCTGGATTAAATCCTGATATGTAACGTACATTGCATCGCCCTCCTTTCTTTCGTCTGGAGGGCTACTTGAACCCTCCGAAAAATAAGAGGGGTAAAGCCGCCTGGCTCTATGGTTTTCCCATACTGTCAATATACCACATTTTTCCATTCCCGGCAATATCCACTTTCACCTTTTTCTGCCAGTTAACGCCATCCTCTCCCGGTAGCTGTTTAAGCCGCCCCGGTATAGCCCGGCTTCAACTATATCAAACTTTTCCAGCAGTTCACGCTTTGCCTTGCCCATCCATAGCCGCCGTAGTCCAGATTCTTTTATCTGGCGTATTCTGTCAAAAGACAATTCCTGTTTCCTTGCCACTTGTGCCATAGTCTTACCATGCAGGAAAACGCTGCCTAAAGTCGTGCTTCCCTTTTTTCTTTTTTATTTTGCCAGATAAAGCGTTCTTCTGTTTCGCTGCCCTCCGGCTTCCCACAATACCGCTATATCTATGAAAGTCATTCCGCCACATAAAACGGCGGCTTTGATTGTGATTTCAAAACCGCCGTTTAGCCGCTTGTATTCTGTTTTGATTCATGATGATTTTGCCGCTGCACAACGGTTTTTTATTAACCGCCGGACAGCATGAAAATCTTCCTTTTATGCGTAGTGATACTTTTCCCTGTTCTGATGAAGAAAAACCAGTGCTACAACCATGGTGGCAAGCTCTGCTATCGGTACTGCAAGCCACACACCCGTTACGCCCAAAATATTCGGCAATGTAAGCAACAGCACTGTAATCAGTCCGAAAGTCCGCAGGAACGACAAAATTGCTGACAGCTTCCCGTTTGATAATGCTGTAAATGTGGCAGAGGTAAAAATGTTCAGCCCGCAAAACAAAAAGCTAAAGGGAAAAATCAAAAATCCGTTTCGTGCAATTTCATAAACAGGCATTCCTTTTTCTGCAAAAATACCAACCAATGGCGAACCAAAAATAAAAGCTACTGCAAAAACAGTGACCGAAACAAAGACAATGAACCGCATACAAATAGAAAATACATTCTTTAGCTGTTTTTCGTCCTGCTTCCCATAGTTATAGCTGATAACAGGGGCTACGCCCATAGAAAAACCTATGTAAAGGGCACTCAATAAAAACTGTGTATAGATAATGATTGTGATTGCCGCAACTCCGTTTTCTCCAAGCAGTTTCATCATAATGCGGTTAAAAAGGAATGTTGTAACCGCTGTTGCCGCCTGACTTACCATTTCCGAAAAACCATTGGAACAGCTTTCAGCCAATACGGAAAAATCTATGACTGGCTTCCTAAAATGCAGACTGCCTCTCTTTGCGGAAAAGAACCATAATCCAATCACCGCCGGTATCATATAGCCAATGCCCGTACCAAACGCCGCCCCCTTAATGCCCATGTGAAGCGGCACCATAAAAATATAGTCCAGTAAAATATTTACGATTCCTGCGCTTACGCCAAGCACCATACCCATTCCGGGGCGTCCCGCTGTTACAGTTAGATTTTGAAAAAGCACTTGCAGCATACTTGCGGGCGTGAATAACAGCAGGATAAAAAGGTATTCTTTGCAGTATGGAAATAGAATGCTGCCCGCTCCAAGTCCCCAGACAATCCTGTCAATAAAAACCGTCCCCAAGGCGGCAATCAATACACCTAACAAAATCCCCGCTGAGATAATCAGCGTAAAATCCTGTGCCGCCCTTGTAGGTTCTCCTGCTCCGATTTTGCGTGCTATAATCGCGCTTCCTCCGGCTGCAAGCATAGTTCCAAGACCGACAATCAGATTGATCACAGGGCAGACAATATTCAATGCCGAAAGCGCATTTGTATCTACAAATCGTGCTA
>CAMUPC010000052.1 GCA_947090545.1 uncultured Eubacterium sp.
AACCTTCTGGAACGGACGCAGCCAGGGCGTGCCCATCCCCTCTCCCAGCGTCCCATCCGCAAAAACACACACAGATATAACCAACCCTCCAGGAAAAAATCAATCATTTATAAGAAAGAAGAAAAAAACATGACAAACCTAATAAAAAGACCAAGACGCCTGCGCATGAACCCAATCCTGCGCAAAATGGTACGCGAAACCCGCATAGACGCGTCCTCCCTCATTTATCCAATATTTGTGACAGAAGGCGAAAACAAAAAAGAAGAAATCCCCTCCATGCCCGGCCAATACCGCTACAGCATTGACCGCATGGCAGAAAAACTGTCCGAACTAGCCGAAGCAGGCGTATGCTCCGTACTGCTTTTCGGCATCCCAGGGCAAAAGGATGAGATCGGAAGCGGCGCCTACGCCTGCGACGGAATCGTGCAGCGGGCGCTTGGCAGGGCAAAGCAGGAATGCCCGGGCATGTATTTGATGGTGGATTTATGCATGTGCGAATACACCTCCCATGGGCACTGCGGTATTTTGAGCGGGCAAGAGGTAGATAATGACAAGACACTGGAGTATCTCGCACAGATCGCCGTATCACAGGCACAGGCGGGCGCGGACCTGATCGCTCCTTCGGATATGATGGACGGGCGGGTCGCCGCAATCCGAAACGCACTCGACCAGCATGGATATGCCAAGGTACCGATCATGTCGTATTCGGCAAAGTTCGCCTCTTCGTTTTACGGGCCGTTCCGTGAAGCGGCGGATTCTGCGCCTGCATTTGGCGACCGTAAGACGTACCAGATGGATTATCACAACCGCAGGGAAGCGTTAAAAGAGGTAGCGCTTGACCTGGAAGAAGGCGCGGATATCGTTATGGTCAAGCCTGCGATGGCGTATGCTGACCTGATCCGGGAGGTGCGGCAGATTGCTGATGTGCCGGTGGCGGCGTACAGTGTCAGTGGCGAGTATTCCATGATCAAAGCGGCGGCTTTGGCGGGATGGATACAGGAGGAGGCGCTGATGATCGAGACGGCGGTATGCGCTTACCGTGCCGGGGCGGATCTGTATATCAGCTACTTTGCGAAGGAGCTTGCACAAGCGATGCGGGAGGGAAAACTGGGATGACGGAACGTTCAAAGCAATTGTTTGAAGAAGCAAAGCGGTATCTGCCGGGAGGGGTGAACTCTCCGGTGCGTGCGTTTGGCTCGATTGAGGATATCCCGCGGTTTATTAAAAAAGCGGACGGCGCGTATTTGTGGGATGAGGACGGCAACCGCTATATCGACTATGTAGGTTCCTGGGGGCCGATGCTTTTGGGGCATAACCATCCTGAGATCTTAAAAAGCGTGGCCGAGGCGTGCGCGCGGGGCTTAAGCTTTGGCGCGGCGACTGAGATCGAAGTCGAAGCGGCAAGGATGGTCTGTGAAATGGTGCCTTCGGTGGAAATGGTGCGTATGGTAAGCTCCGGGACGGAAGCCGTCATGAGCGCTGTGCGTGCGGCAAGGGGCTATACGCGCAGGGAGAAGATTGTCAAATTTGAAGGCTGTTATCATGGGCATTCGGATGCGATGCTGGCAAAGGCAGGCTCCGGCGTTCTGACGCAGGGGATACCGGACAGCGCCGGCGTGCCGGCGGGCTGTACGCAGGATACGCTTTTAGCGGCGTACAATGACCTGGATGGTGTAAAGGCGCATTTTGCACGCGAGGGTGAGCGGATTGCGGCGGTGATTGTAGAGCCTGTTGCGGCAAATATGGGGGTGGTGCTGCCAAAGCATGGATTTTTGGAAGGGCTTAGAAGCCTTTGTACACAGTATGGCGCACTGCTTATTTTCGACGAGGTCATTACCGGGTTTCGGCTTCGTATGGGCGGCGCGCAGGAATTGTTTGGCGTAACGCCGGACCTTACGACGTTCGGCAAGATTATCGGCGCCGGGATGCCGGTCGGGGCGTATGGAGGAAAGCGATGTGTGATGGAGACGGTGGCGCCGCTTGGCAGTGTCTACCAGGCGGGGACGTTAAGCGGCAATCCGGTCGCGATGGCAGCCGGTGTCTGTATGCTGCGCCTGATCCGGCAAAATCCAGGGCTTTATGCGATGCTGGATCAAAACGGGGATTATTTTTTTACAGCGCTTGCTGAAATCATACGCAAAGCAGGGCTGCATTACCAGGTGAACCATATCGGATCACTGGGCTGCCTGTTTTTTACACAGGAAAAGCCGACGGACAGCAGGAGTGCGAAAACTTCTGATACAAAGGCTTACGGCGCGTATTGCAGGTATATGCTAAGACATGGGGTTTATCTGGCGCCGGCACAGTTTGAAGCGATGTTTTTATCCGCGGCGCATACAAAAGAGCTGCTTGACAGGACGCTGGAGGTGGCGGAAGGCTATTTTGCATAAATTTTGCATTGCATATTTCGACAAAGTTGTTTATAGTAAATAGTAAAGAGCATACTAACGAATAGAAACGGAATACGCGTATGAATACCCAGGATCAGCCACAGTTAAAAAAGACGAATAAAAACCTTGAGAACAAGGAAAACTGGAAGAAACAGAGAAGGCAGCAGGCGAAGGTTTTAAGAAGGATGGCTGTCTTGCTGGGTGTCTTTGCGGTCATCCTGTTTGCCGCGATTTTGTATCGGCTGGGCGCGGGCAGGCAAAACGGCGCGGACAGCGCAAAGCGCGGCGGGGTGCAAAGTGCGGGCGAAGGGAAGATCAAAAGGCCGGAGCTGGACGTCGACCTGCTGACCGTGAATGACTATTCCAGGCCGGGGACGCCGCTTGAAAAGGTAAAGGGAATCGTGATCCATTACACGGCGAATCCGGGTACGGGCGCGCGGGCGAACCGGAATTATTTTGAAGGGCTTAAGGATTCCCATGTGACAAAGGCGAGCAGCCATTTTGTGATCGGGCTGGACGGGGAGATCGTACAGTGTATCCCAAGCAGCGAGATTGCATATGCTTCCAATGAACGCAATCGGGACACGCTTGCGATCGAATGCTGTATTGAGGACGATACGGGAAGGTTTAACGAAGCGACCTATCGGTCGGCTGTGCACCTGACAGCATGGCTGGTGGAGCATTTTGGGCTTCGGACAGAGGACGTGATCCGCCATTACGATGTCACCGGCAAGCCCTGCCCGAAGTATTTTGTAGACTTTCCTTCTGCATGGGAGCAGTTTCTTGGCGACGTGCAGGATTATTTGGTATCATACGGAGTATTTTAGCAAAGGGATAATAGGAGAGACGACATATGCAGAAAGTATACGAAGCCTTAAAGCAGGGCAGCGATGTCCGCAATCATTTGATTCAGTTAAAACAGATGTTAAAGGAAGAAGGAGCACTGGAAGAATATCTGGCTATGACCGAGGATGATGAGCTGATCGCATCCTTTTTACAGGACGAGGACCCCAAAATACGCAAAAACGCGGCGCTTGTGCTGGGACTTTTGCAAAGCCAGGAAAGCATCGATCAAATCTGGAAGGCATATGTGTCGGAAACGCAGCTTTTTGTGAAGGGCGCTTATTTATCTGCGATCCAAAAGCTCGATTGCAGGGCTTATAAGGCACAGATCAAGCAGCATTATCAAAAACTGCTTGCCTATGAGCCTGCCGAAGAAGAAAAAAAGCATATCCAGGATGAGCTAAAGGAGCTTAGAAGGCTGGTGATCCAGTTTGACGGCGGGATCAGCAGGCATCCGTTTATTGGCTTTGACAAGCCAAGGGATTTTATTTTAACGACGCTGAAAAATTACCAGGACACAACAGGGGTACAGGTCGAAAGCGGCGCTACCAGGATGATCCCGATGGGCGTGCAGGTCGTAGGCGGAGATATCAAAGAAGCGTTAAAGATCCGTACGTTCCGTGAGCTGCTGTTTACGCTGCGCTGTGAAAAGAACCTGCCGCCGCAGCCGTCCATGATTGCCAAGGAGCTGGCGAAATCCAACCTTACAAGGCTGATCGCAAGCCTGCACGAAGGAGAAGCGCCGTTTTATTTCAGGCTGGAGATCCGCGCGGACCTGCCGCTTGAAAAAAAGAGCGCGTTTGCCAAAAAGCTGGCGGCAGAGATCGAGCAGCGGACGAAGCATTTTCTGGTTAATTCTACGGAGCATTACGAGGTGGAGCTGCGTCTCGTGCAAAACCGCAACGGCGGGTTTTATCCGTGCGTCAAGCTGTTTACGATCCCGATGAAACGCTTTTCCTACCGCAAGTATACAACGTCTGGTTCGATGCATCCTTCGCTTGCGGCGCTGCTTGCGGAGCTTGCTTCAAACTGGCTGAAAGAGCACGCGAGGGTGCTGGACGCTTTCTGCGGCACGGGGACGCTTTTGATGGAGCGTATTTATGCGCTGCCGGTACGTACGGCTTATGCGCTTGATATATTCAACGAAGCGATCCAGGGTGCGAGGGAGAACGCCGGGATCGCGCATATGAATATTAATTTTGTGCAGCGCAGCTTTTTTGACTTTTCGCATGAGATGAAATTTGACGAGATCTGGGCAGACCCGCCGGTACGCGGCAAAAAGACAAAAGAAGAGCAGGACCAGTTTTACTGCGGCTTTTTTGAAAAGGTACAGGAATTGCTGCCGGAGCATGGGAGGATCTTTTTGTTCAGCAACGAAAACGGCATGGTGAAAAAATATCTCCGGCTGCATCAAAATCTGCATTTGAAGCAGGAATTTTGTATCCGGGAAAAGGACGGCGCGTATTTTTATGTGATAGAGCTGCGTACTGCAAAAGAAGCTGTACAGGGGAATGAATAAGGAGTTTTTATGCCGAATGTGATTGTGGTGGAAGGATATTCTTTTACAGATGAAAACATGGCAAAGCAGGCGCAGACCGAGGCGGAGGGCGTTAAATATGTCAAGGCGAGGACGGATATGTCCAAGCCTGACCAGGTATTTAACGTCTATCACAGGCTGCTGCATGAGCGGATGTTTCAGACGCCGGTCGGTTATGCGTATTTAAAAGAAATGCAGGATTATCTAAAGACGATGCCGGGGATCAGGGGCGAGGACATCCGTCCGATCCCGATTGCCCCCAGCCTGGTCGTAAGCGATACGAAGGGGATTACCAAGCGGTTTGAGCGGCGGCTGGAGAAGGAGCAAAACAAGCTGCGCATCTCGATTGTGGCGAATTTTGCATTTGTTGTATCGATTTTACTTATGTTTTTAATTACGGCTACAAGCGGCCAGACGACGATCTTAAATTACGAAAAAAAAATCCAGGACCAGTATGCGCAGTGGGAGCAGGAGCTGTCCCAGCGGGAAAAAGCGATCCGCGAGGAGGAGCAGGAGCTGGAGCTGGATTTCGATACGGTGCTTGACGATGAGGAAGAAAAAGAATTGCAGGAATTAGAATAACGCACACATTTTTTTCATAATCCTGTGTTAAGATAATTGCAAAATTAAGAACAGAAATCAAAATGCAGGCGAGGGATGAAAGGTGGAAAAATTAAAAATTCTTGTAGTGGATGATGAAAGCAGGATGCGCAAGCTGGTGCGCGATTTCCTTGTAAAGCAGAATTTTGAAGTATTGGAAGCAGGAGACGGGGAAGCGGCGCTGGACTTGTTTTACCAGGAGAAAAATATAGCGCTTATGATTCTGGATGTGATGATGCCGAAGATGAACGGCTGGGAGGTCTGCAAGGAGGTGCGGGAAAATTCCAGAGTACCGATTATCATGCTGACCGCTAAGGGCGATGAAAGCGACGAGCTGCTTGGATTTGAGCTGGGCGTGGACGAGTATATCTCCAAGCCGTTCAGCCCGAAGATCCTGGTGGCAAGGGTAGAGGCGATCTTAAGGCGTTCAAACAAGCTTGCCGCCGAAGGCCAGGCTGTGGAGACGGGCGGCATCGTGATCGATAAGGCGGCGCATCTGGTGACTGTAGACGGGCAGCGGATGGAATTAAGCTATAAGGAATTTGAGCTTTTATCTTATTTTGTGGAAAATGAAGGGATCGCGCTGTCACGGGAAAAGATCTTAAACCATGTATGGAACTACGACTATTTCGGCGATGCCCGCACGATCGACACCCATGTAAAAAAGCTGCGGTCTAAAATGGGCGCCAAGGGGGACTATATTAAGACAATCTGGGGTATGGGCTATAAATTTGAAGTAAGCGAAGGCAGGGCGTGACTGGTTTATGAAAGAGCTGATGTGTAAAATGTGGCAGAAGAATCCGCAGAAAAATCCACATGAATGGAAAGAAAGCCATTCCCTGACAGGACAGGTTTCGTTTGCCATGATTGCACTCGTGGCAGGCACTGTCCTGCTCTGCCTGATCTTAAATACCTTATTTTTGGGCCAGTATTATATATGGAACAAATCCAAAATCTTATCCAACAGCTATCAGAAAATCAATGCGGCGGCACAGGACGGGACGTTGGACAGCGAAGCGTTTGACATCGAATTTGAACGGATCTGCGTCAATAATAACCTGACCGTTATGATTATCAATCCCGACCAGACGATCGTGCGCTCTTCGGTCAATGACACGCAGACGATGCTGAAATATTTTATGGAGCTTTTAATCAGCATGAGCGAGACGTCTCCCAAGAGCTATGTGATCCAAAAGCGCAAGGATGTGCGGATGGAATCCGATTATCTGGTGATGTGGGGTGTATTATCCGATGGAAAGCTGATTATCGCGCGTTCTGCGCTTGAGAGCATCCATGAAAGCAGCGACCTGACGAACCGGTTTTTGTTTATGATCGGAGGCATTGCGATCGTATTTGGGGCGGTGATCGCAGGCATTGTGACACGCAGGATCACGAACCCGATCCTGGAGCTTGCGGAGCTGTCCGCGCGCATGACGGAGCTGGATTTTGACGCGAAATATATGCCGAGGAAGCACCAGAATGAGATTGATTTGCTGGGCGCCTGCATGAACGAGATGTCGGCAAAGCTGGAACGGACGATCTCAGAATTAAAGCGGGCAAATAACGAGCTGATGCTGGACAACGAGCGCAAGACCCAGATCGACGAGATGCGCAAGGAATTTTTGTCAAACGTCTCCCATGAGCTGAAAACGCCGCTGGCGCTGATCCAGGGCTATGCGGAGGGCTTGCAGGAATATATTAACGACGATGCGGAGAGCCGGGAATTTTACTGCGAGGTCATTATGGACGAAGCAGATAAGATGAACCAGATGGTGAAAAAGCTGCTCACGCTCAACCACCTGGAGTTTGGAGACGACGCCGTATCGATGGAGCGCTTTGACTTGACAGAGCTGATCGAGGGTGTGATCAGCGCGTCGTCTATTTTAATTCAGCAAAACAACATTACAGTTTCTTTTGACAGCAGCCTGCCGATGTACGTATGGGCGGATGAGTTCAAGATCGAAGAGGTCATTACGAATTTTTTAAGCAACGCGATCCACTATGCGATGTATGAAAAGCGGATCGATATTTTTTATACAGTCAAGGAGGACTGCGTGCGTGTCAGCGTGTTCAATACCGGGGACCCGATTCCGCCCGAGGACTTAGAAAAAGTCTGGATCAAGTTTTACAAGGTGGACAAGGCGCGCACGAGGGAATACGGCGGCAGCGGCATTGGGCTGTCGATCGTAAAGGCGATTATGGACTCGCTTAACAGGCAGTGCGGCGTTGCAAACCGGGACGGCGGCGTGGAGTTTTGGATGGAATTGGATCGAAAGAATGAAGAAATTATCAAAGAAACCATTGCCTAATCGATTTAAAAATGTTAACATATACAGTAGCATAGTATCTATATACAAATGCATTAATTAGTGCACGGGAGTAAGCAGATGAAAAAGAATAGGTTAGCAGCGGGCGCTCTGGCGTTTGCGGTGTCTATCACAGCCTGCGGCTGCGGTGAACAGGTTTATGAAATGACAAATGAAGAGGAAGCGGCAGTTGTCCATTATTCCGCACATGCCGTTACAAAGTTCAACAAAAGACAGTCAGAAGGCATTAAGGACGTAGCTCTGCTAAAGGTAAAGATGGAGCAGATGGAGCAGCAGGCGAAAGAACTGCGCAAGCAGCAGGAAGAGGAGGAGAAGCTGCGAAAGGAACAGCAAAAGCAGGAGGAAAAAGAAAATCCGCCGGCAAAGGGCGGGCAGCAGAATGCTTCCGGCGAACAGGCTGACAGCAGCCCTCAGGTGAAATACACCTCGCTTGCAAAGGCGCTTGGCTTAAGCGGAGTCAGCGCTGTGTACCGCAGATATGAACTGGTCTCTGCTTATCAGGCGTCACAAAGTTATATGGTCAGGGCGGGCAGCGGGAATGAGCTTCTCGTTGTACATGTCAATCTTAAGAATGGCGGAAGCAAAACGGCCGAATGCGATATTCTCTCCAAGATGCCGTCATTCAGGCTTTCGATCAATGGCGAGCTGAGCGTCAACGCGGATACGACGATCCTGCTCAACGACCTTGGCACTTACCAGGGCAGGATTGCGGCAGGCAAAAAGGCACATACGGTTTTGATCTTCCAGGTAAAAAAAGGCGCGGTCAAATCCATTGACAGCATGGAGCTGGAGGTTACCATAAACGGGAACAGCTCGCAGGTTCAGCTTATTGGCTGATGCGTGTATTTGGGAAAAGCAATCATATTTTGCAAAAATATAAAAAATACATGTCCATTTGGTCAAAAGTGTGGTATACTGAATATATTAGACAATGGCTTCGGGAGGAAATTAGCTATGGATACAAACATTCTGTTAGAGAACGGTACGAATGAGCTGGAAGTATTGGAGTTCACATTAAACGGCAACCATTACGGCATCAATGTCGCGAAGATTCGTGAGATCCTTACATACCAGCCGATTACCCCTATTCCAAATGCACATACGAGTGTAGAAGGAATTTTTATGCCGCGTGATACGATGATTACCGTAATCAGCCTGAAAAAGTGCCTCGGACTGCCGGTTACGGATAATGAAGGCTTATTTATTATCACCAATTTTAATAAACTCAATATTGCGTTCCATGTAGACCAGGTCATTGGAATCCACAGAGTTTCCTGGGCGGATATTATCAAGCCGGATTCCACGATTAATACAGAACGCGGAGAAGAATCCAACGGCGGCGTCTCCACAGGCGTGATTAAGCTGGAGGATAAGCTGGTCGTGATTTTGGATTTCGAGAAGATCGTAACCGATATCAGCCCGGAGACGGGGCTTAAAGTGTCGGATATCGAAGCGCTTGGAGAGCGCAACCGAAACGATTCGCCGATCCTTGTAGCAGAGGATTCGCCGCTTCTTGGCAAGCTGATTACAGACAGCTTGAAGAAGGCTGGCTATACGAATATTATTATGTGCATGAACGGCAAGGAAGCGTGGGATAAGCTGGTCGGCTATAAAAACAGCGGCAATATTTTTGAAAAAGTACATTGTATTATTACCGATATTGAAATGCCGATTATGGACGGCCATCGCCTGACAAAGCTTTGCAAGTCTGACGATGTATTAAAACAGATTCCATTGATTATCTTCTCATCACTGGTCAATGATGAAATGCGCAGAAAAGGCGAAGCGCTCGGCGCGGACGCACAGCTTACCAAGCCGGAGATCGGTTCCTTGGTAGAGGCAATTGACGGCTTGATCGATAAGAAGATCCGTTCATAGGGCTTACTTTAGAAAAGAGTGGGAGCAGACGTAGTCAGGGACTGTCCGTATTGACAGTCCCTGCGAAGTACGGCACTCTCACTTTTCGTTCGTAGTATTTAAGGTTACAGCAAAGGAGAGGTTTGCATGAGCAGAAGTGAAGATTATCTGGACAATCTGCTGACTTCAGTCACTGACAAATTAAATGAGTTTGATGATGATTTTGAGCAGAACAGGGAATCTTTAAAAGAATCTTATCAGACACAAAATGACCTTCCGTCAAAAACGCAGAGTGCACTGGATGAGATTCGGGAAGAAAATTTTCTGCGGGAGTTTGAGGACGAGCTGAATAAAGGAAGGGCAGATGAAGATTTTCTGGCGGAGTTTGAAAGGGAGTTAAACGGAGAGGACGCGCAGCCAGCCAGACAGGAGGAGCCAGGCATGGACCTGCTGGACGACCTGTTTAGCCAGATGAACGAAGAGGATGACAAGACGATGCGGATGCCGCAGCCGGATTCGATGGATGCGGGCGTGGACGATTTGCCGGGCAGCGATCCATTTGCGGATATGCCGACGCTGGAACCGGATGGCGTGCCGGGGCAGGATGCCGCGCCAGACAGCAGTAACGCGCCTTCTTTAGAGCCGGATTTTCTGAGCGATGAGGATTTGTCTGCGATGTTTTCAGAGCCGGAGGAACCGCAGACAGCGGCGTTTGACGATCATGACGAACCGGCAACGGCCGCATTTGGAAGCGACGACGAACCAGCAACGGTCGCATTTACAAGCGACGATGAGCCGGCAACAACTGCGATGGATACGCAGGCACCGGAACAGGAGAAATCAATGGAAGCACCGAAGGGCATGGAAGGGCTGGAAGATATTTTCGGGGATATTTTAGGCGAAGATGCGGACAGCATTATCAATGAATTGGAAAATGGCACACTGTCCCAGGATGCGGACAGTACGCATGAGAATACGGAACCGATCCTGGATGACCGCCTAAAGGATATTTTAGACGGCTCCGATGACGAAGCGCTTTCCGAGATCGATCAGCTCTTGGATGCGGATAACGGCGGCGGGACGCAGGAAAAAGACGACCCGCTTGCGATGGGGCCGGATTTTTCGTATGAGGAAGCATCACTTGGCGAGGACGCGGGCGATAAGAAGAAAAAAGAGCGAAATAAAAACGGCTTGTTTGGAAAGCTTTCCCGGGTGCTGTTCGGCACGCCCGCGGAATTAGACCCGGAAGCAGCCGCCGAGTATGAAGCGGCAAAAGCGGCGATGCAGCAGAACGAGGAAGACCCAAAGGTTGTAAAGGAACGCAAAAAGCAGGAAAAAGAATTAAAGAAACAGCAGAAAAAAGAAGAGGCAGAAAAGAAGAAACAGGAAAAGGATGCTGCAAAGGCGGAAAAAGCAGCGAAAAAGGCGGCAAAGCCAAAGAAGGAAAAGAAGCCGAAGCAAAAGAAGCAGGTACCGAAGGAGCCGCCATTGCCAAAGGTTCCGGTGATGATGATGTGGATTCTTGCGTTGTCTTTGATGGTGCTTGTATTTTTGGGTACGTATCTGATCGGATATTCCACGCCTGTCAAAGCGTCCAAGGAAGCATTTGAAAAAGGAGATTATGTCACCGCTTATACGAAGCTGCAAGGCATGAAAGTACGGGCGGCAGACAAAGACCTGCTGAACGCGTCGACTGCACTTGCCGGAATCCAGTCGCAGCTAGATGCATATAACGCGCTGATGGAGCAGAAGCAGTATGAGATGGCGCTGGATGCCCTTGTGCGCGGATACGGCAGATGCCTGTTAAACTCTGCGGACGCGGAGGAATGGGGCGTCCTGGACGAACTGGAGAAGATGGAGGATCAGTTTGACCTGCTGCTCAAGGAGCAGTTTGACGTAACAAAGCACAGGGCGAAAAAGCTGTACAAGATGAACAAGCGCAGCGACTATACGCTGGCGCTGCATGAGATTCTCGATAAGCTTGGGATGGAGCATAATTAGGATGGTTGCGATAATTGATTATGACGCGGGAAACTTAAAAAGCGTGCAGAAAGCGTTTCAAAAGCTGGGGCAGGAGGCTGTCATTACGAGAAACAGCAGCGAGATACTCCATGCGGACCGGGTAGTACTGCCGGGCGTCGGTTCGTTTGGCGTAGCGATGCGCCAGTTAAAAAAATATGAGCTTGACCGGGTGATCCGGGAAGCGGTAGAGCGCAAAATCCCGTTTCTGGGCATCTGCCTTGGGTTGCAGCTCTTATTTGAGGGCAGCGAGGAAAGCGGCGGAGTCGAGGGGCTTAGCCTGCTGCGGGGCAGGATCTTAAAGATCCCGGATACGCCGGGGCTTAAGATCCCTCATATTGGCTGGAATTCGCTGGAGCTTTGCCATAACGGGCGGCTGTTTCGGGGCATTGCTGGCGAGCCGTACGTCTATTTTGTACATTCCTATTATTTAAAGGCGGCAGAGGAGCAGATCGTAAAGGCGGTGACACAATACGGCACGGGCATTCATGCGTCCGTAGAGCAGGGAAACCTGTTCGCGTGCCAGTTCCATCCTGAAAAAAGCAGTACGGTCGGGCTGAAATTATTGGAAAACTTTATCAGGGAAGGTGCATAGCGATGTTCACGAAAAGAATCATCCCGTGTCTGGATGTGAAAGACGGACGTGTCGTAAAGGGCGTCAATTTTGTAGACTTAAAGGATGCGGGCGATCCGGTAGAAATAGCGGCTGCTTATGACGCAGCCGGGGCAGATGAGGTCGTATTTTTGGATATTACAGCATCCTGCGACGCGCGCGCTACGGTGGTGGATATGGTGCGCGCGGTGGCGGAACGCGTCTTTATCCCGTTTACCGTAGGCGGCGGGATACGTACGGTGGATGATTTTAAAGCGCTCCTGCGGGAAGGCGCGGACAAGATCTCGGTCAATTCCGCGGCGATTGACCGCCCGGAGCTGATTAGCGAAGCGGCGGACAAGTTCGGCAGCCAGTGCGTTGTCGTAGCGATCGACGCCAAGCGCAGGGCAGACGGAAGCGGCTGGAATATTTATAAAAACGGCGGGCGCATCGATATGGGCATCGATGCCGTGGAATGGGCAATGCACACAGACCGTCTGGGCGCAGGCGAGATCCTTTTGACAAGCATGGACTGTGACGGCACCAAGGAAGGCTATGACGTCGAACTGACGCGTACGATTGCGCAAAACGTTTCGATCCCTGTGATTGCATCCGGCGGCGCAGGCACAAAAGAGCATTTTTACGAAGCGCTCGTGGACGGGAAAGCAGATGCGGCGCTGGCGGCATCCTTATTCCATTATAAGGAGCTGGAACTTATGGAGCTGAAAAACTATCTGGCAGGGCGCGGGGTTTCTGTCAGAAGATAAACGGACAAACAAAAGAGGATAACCATTATGGGAATGATTGCAAATGACTGGCAGCCGGCAGTCCAGGCGGAGTTCGGCAAGCCGTATTATAAGGAACTATATCATTTTGTAAAGGAAGAATACAGTACGCATGTGATCTATCCGCCGTCTGAGGATATCTTCAATGCGATGCACTTAACGCCGTTATCAGAAGTAAAGGTGCTGATCCTGGGGCAGGACCCGTACCACAACGAGCATCAGGCGCATGGGCTGAGCTTTTCCGTACTGCCGGACCAGAAAAATATACCGCCGTCTCTGCAAAATATTTACAAGGAGCTGTCAGACGATCTCGGCTGCTATATTCCAAACAATGGATTTTTGGAGAAATGGGCAAAGCAGGGCGTGCTGCTGTTAAATACCGTGCTGACTGTGCGGGCGCACCAGGCAAATTCACATCAGGGCAAGGGCTGGGAGAAGTTCACCGATGCGGTAATCCGCGCGGTCAATGAACAAGACCGCCCGATCGTATACCTGCTCTGGGGAAAGCCGGCGCAGAGCAAGATTCCGATGCTGAATAATCCGAAGCATCTGATCTTAAAAGCACCGCATCCAAGCCCGCTGTCGGCGTTCCGCGGATTTTTCGGATGCAGGCATTTCAGCCAGGCAAACGCGTTTTTGCAGGAGCATGGAGCGGAGCCGATTGATTGGCAGATTGAAAATATTTGAGATGGGATAAGGGAATAAGGCTGCTGTATGGCATTTGATGGATCGGTGTCATATGGCGGTTTTTTTTGTAAAAAGGCGCTGGGAGAAGGGATTCTGTGAATCATTGCCGTTGACAATGTATATACATTTGTATATACTAAATAAAAAGGAAGGGAGGTGATCTTATGCAAGCAACCATTCAAAAATGGGGAAATTCGCAGGGAATAAGAATACCTAAGGCATTTCTTGAAGCATTAGGCATGGTGGAAAATGATATCGTCGAACTTCACAGAGTTGATGATCATATTGTGATTACGAAAGTGAAAGAAAAAAAGAAACTTACATTGGAAGAGATCTTCAAGGATTATGATGGAGAATATAAAGCTGAGGAATTTGATTGGGGTTCGCCTGTTGGAAAGGAAGTGTGGTAATGTATTGTCCGAAACAAGGAGATATTGTATTTTTGGATTTTAGCCCTCAATCTGGCCATGAACAATCTGGAAGAAGGCCAGGAGCAGTGATTAGTAATGAGCAGTTTTTCAGAAGGACTAAATTTGCTGTGGTGTGCCCAATTACGAATACAAGCAACCATTTTCCGTTGCACATTCCGTTAGATAAAAGGACGAAAACAACAGGTGTGATACTGACGGAACATATGAAATGTTTAGATGTAATCAGCAGGAATATTCAGTTTGTGGAAAAAATGCCAGAGGATCTGTTGGAGAAAACATTGGCATATATTCATGCGTTTTTTTGATAGAACAAAATCATAGGGATTGGCGAAAAGAAAATACAGGAGGAGGCACGCCTCCAGATCCTTCCAGTATGGAATATGCCGGAAATGCGTACACTAAAAAATAGCTGAAAGACTTAGAAAGGAACGCTTATGAAGGCATATGACCAGGGAAGTATTGGATTTGATCAAGAACATGGATCTGAAAGCGGCGGAGAAGCAGGTGGTGCTGCGGTGTGCGCCAATGATTATGGGACTAAAGCCGTCAAACCTGCTGGTCTTGAAGCAGGGGGAAGAGCGCTGTATGCGGCAGCTTTTTGAAAATACGCGGTTTTCATGCTGCCGCCTGTACTGTGCAGGGCGGGAAGCGGTGCTGCTGGTGTATGAGCCCTTGCTGTTAATGCGGACGCTTGCTGTGCCAAAGGCACGAAAGATGCTTTGCCAGCATGGATACCGGGAGTTTGCGTTTGATGCGCTGCTGGACAGGTTAGCGGGGCGTTATCTGGCGTATCGGATGCAGATGGGAGCATTTCCTCATGAAATGGGGCTGTTTTTAGGATATCCGCCGGAGGATGTGCAGGGATTTTTGGACAATGGCGGCAGACATGCCCTGTGCACCGGATATTGGAAGGTGTATCAGGAAAAGGCGAAAAAGATACGCCTGTTTCGCAGCTTTGACCAGGCGGGGGAGCGCCTGCTGCGTTTTTTGGCGGACGGCGCAGAGCTTTCTGAGGTGCTGGAGCGCGCCTGAATTTCTTTTTTATGGAAAAAGTATTGACGGCTGCTGCAAGGGTATAGTACAATTATATTTGAGTAACTTTAAGAACTGTGCAAAAGTAAATGCGCAACAGCACAGGATTCACACAGACCAACCCCTGTAAGGATTCATATTTTTGCATAGTTCTTAGTTATAGTAGCAGATCGTGTCAGATATAAAAATATCCTCCGCTGCAACGAAACAGCGGGGGATATTTTCAATGAACATGATATGCGAATATGCTGCTGGTACAGCAAGTATTGTATCGGTGAAAAGTGTTATTTCAGTGTAAACTGGCCGACCAGGTGTTCCAGGTTTTCAGACTGTGCCGATAGCTGTTCGCTTGTCGCGGACGTTTGCTGTGCGGCGGCTGAATTGTTCTGAATGACTTCTGAAATCTGTTCGATGCCTTCTTCCAACTGTTTCATGGCGTCTGCCTGCGTATCGGACAATTCGCTGATCTCGTTTGTGGAGACGGCGAGCGAATTGATGCCCTTAATAACGATCTCAATTGCAGCGGTGGCTTTTGCCATAATCTCGTTGCCTTTTTCAATCTCTTGTAAGGAATTCTCGATTAATTTCTTTGTATCGACTGCGGAATTCGCGCTGTCAGAGGCAAGCTTGCCGATCTGGTCTGCGACAACGGCAAAGCCTTTGCCGGCTTCACCGGCTCTTGCAGCTTCAATCGATGCATTCAGCGACAGAAGGTTTGTCTGAGAAGCGATATCTTCAATCGCTGCGATGATATTTGCAATCTCCCTGGAAGTATCGTTGATGCGTTCCATCGCCTGATTTAAAAGCCGGATGTCCTCGCTGCTTTCCTCTGCGTTATGCCTGAACTTTTCTGCATCCTTGTAAGACTGGTTTGCCTTTTCCGAACTGTGGATTACCGTTTCGGTAATATTCTGGATCGTTGCGGTCAGCTCCTGTACGGAGGCTGCCTGGTCGGTAGCGCCTTCTGCGAGCGCCTGAGCGCTTTCAGACATCTGGCTGGCGCCCATTGATACCTGGTTAGACGCTTCATGGATATTGCCGAGAGTAGAGCTTAACGTGGCTGTGATGGTATCGATTGCAGTACCGAGCTGTTTAAATTCGCCGCGGAAATCAGCGTCTGCGGATGCGGTAAAATCGCCTGCTGCAAATGCGGTAAGTGCTTTGCTCAGCTCACGGATATAATCTTTTAAAAGCCCGATCGCCGTATTGAACGACTGGGTCATTTCGCCAATCTCGTCCGGGTACATGACTTCCACCTGTACATCCAGATTGCCCTGCTCCAACTGCCCGGTTGCTTCCTGGATCTTGATAATCGGTTCCGCCAGTATTTGCGCTACACTCTTGGAAATGCGCATAGCGATGATGATTGCGATAATAATAATGATCACAATTAAGGCAGCCATCACATAGGTCTGGATCGTTAACTGAGTCTTGACCTTGTTGCCGTTTACAACATTCAGGTCAATCAGCTCTTCGACCGTGTTTGTGAGCTTTTGATAAGTTGGCTTTGCCTCATTCAGCAGCAGCGAGGTCGCCTCGGCGTCTTTATGCGCCAAAGCAAGAGCTTCTACCTGAACAAACAGGGCACGGTATTCCGGCAGGAGCACATCGATCTGCCCTATGTATTCTTGTTCTTTTTTTGTTTTACAATGTGCCTTGATGATTTCATATGCCTCGTCTGTACGGTCTTTGCCGGCATTTAATTCCTCATCGGCCGCTTTCATTTTATCTTCGTCGCTTAACAGGATTAACTCACGCACAAGCGTAGGTTCGCGGCTTAAGTAGGTGCTAAAAATTCCGATCTCGCCCTGGGAAAATCCGTTATTAACGAGTGCGGTGCTGTAACGTGCATTGCAATACAGCAAAATAAAAAGCCCGATAATGCCTGCCAGACTAGCGATCATCACAGTGAGGGTAAAGCATGTTTTCAGCTTTTTTTCTACTTTCATATCTTTTATCTTATTTAACATACTCATGATTCCTTTTCCGTAATTTTTTTCTTGCTTGAAATGGCTTAATACAATACGATATTCGCTTGTCAAGGTACAGGTGATAATTGTGCCTCAGCACTAACTGTTGGTACTATTATAGCACTTCAAAAAAGAAGATACAATCATTATTTTGGAATGCCGTACAGGTTACCGCGTTAAAGTGTTACAGCCTGCTGCGGATACTTAAACGTCGGCAAGCTGGCGGATGATCCCGCAGCATTTATAATGGCGCAGAGGATAAGCTTCAACAGGTACGTTTCGTTCCTCAGCAAGCCGTAAAACAGGACGCAGCGACGGATCACAGGCAGAGTGCCCTTTTACGAGTATTTTCCAGGGAATCCGCCGAAGCAGCACTCTTGTCGTCTCTCCGATGCCGGGCTTGACCAGGTTCAGGTCTGAAATAGAAAGAGCCTGTGCAAGCGCCTGTACCTCCTGTATGCCAGTGCCGTCTGCATGGGAAGTAAAGCAGGTACGACAGGCAGATGGAAAGTACCGCTCAATGGCTTTGATATAAGCATACGACAGGTCGGCATGTTCCAACTGCCCGTAATAAACGGCTCCGTGAAAATCATCCTGCCCAATCACATCGCTTCTTAAAAATGTCCTGCTGATCAGCCCGGATACGGTGGCGTTTAGGCAGGAGCTTGGAATCAGGAGATCCTCATGTGTGCCGCATAGCGGCGTCATATTTGCAGGGTCTGCCAATACCGCGAGCTCAGAGGATACACCCTGATAAGCATCCACGGCATTGTTTAATTCGTTCAGAATGGCACCTTTTCCCGTCCATCCGTCGATAAACAGCAGTCTTTCCGGCTCATATCTGTCCAGCAGGTACCGCATGGCGTTGTGGTCGATGCCCCTTCCGCGGATAATGGAAATGGCATAATGCGGCAGGTCGGCGTGACAGTAGCTGCGCAAATACCGCCTGAGCAGGATACCTGCCGGGATACCAGCACGCGCAAGCGATACAAGTACGGTTTTTTCTCCTTTTTTTTGCAGGATCTGGTCCGCAAGGCACTTGACAGCGGCGGCTACAGGTTCTGCGTAAATGCGAAGCGCTTCCTCATATACGCGCATATATGCTTCTGTTGGAACGTATTCTACAGGCAGCATCTCGCAGTAATGCCTGCCGGACTGGATCAGCCTTTCGCGTTCGCTTGCCGGCTGGGGAGTTACCATGCCTGTAATATCCTTGAGCAGCAAAATGACGTCGTCTTTTTTGTAGGAGCTTCTCAAATTATCACCTCTCATCGATTTTTACATAAATAGTATATCGGATGAGGGGCTTATCGTCAATCTTGATGCAAATTGTACCTGAAAAAGTGCGGATTGTGACGGGGAGTGGAAATGGGGGGACGCTGGGAAAGGGGATTGGCGCGCCCTGGCTGTGTCCGTTCCAGAATATTAAGAAGCCCTAAGCATTGTGCGTTTACGCTGTGGCACCGTCCGGGCGCGGCACCTAGTTCGCCCTGGCGTTCCGCCAGCAGCTAAAGGTGCCGCTTGGCTTCGCCCCTGGGTTATCCAGCACAATGCTAAGGGCTTCTAAATATTCTTCCAAGGCCACAGCCAGGGCGCGCCAATCCCCTTTCCCGGCTGGTTTTCGCATGTTTTACAACAGAGCTTGCTGGCAGTCATTCACTTACTTAAAGATTGTTTAGAGCTTGCGAAAACCAGCCGGAGGGAGGGGAGCGGGACTGGCTTCCTGCGACGTTGGAAGAATGTTAGGAGCCCTTAGCATTGTGCTGAGTAACCCAGGGGCGAAGCCAAGCGGCACCTTTAGCTGCTGGCGGAACGCCAGGGCGAACTAGGTGCCGCGCCCGGACGGTGCCACAGCGTAAACGCACAATGCTTAGGGCTCCTTACATTCTGGAATAGGAGCAGGAAGCCAGTCCCGCTCCCCTCCCTCCAGCGTCCTCCCCGCAATTCCCACCAACTTTTGGCAACAGAAAAAATCAGACTGCATTACTGCAAATTATACCCGAAAAAGTGCGGATCATGTCCAAATAGCTGAATCCAATAGCTTTTCCGCTCAATTCTGCTATAATAAACGTGTATGTCAGATCAGTTTATAAGGAGGCAAAAGAAATGCTGGGTGGTTCTGTAGTAATCGCGTTTATACGGTTTGCAATCAGCCTTGCGGGAACAATCCTGCTGTATTCCATTATCAGTGAGCCGCGGTACGATAAAAAGCAGACGGTCGTCCGCTATACAGTGTTCAGCCTGGCTTTGCTGTCGGCGGCGTGTATCTGGTATGTGCTTGATTGGCAGAGCTGTGTCAGGATTGTAGCATTTGCTATGTACATCTGTTTTTCTATTTTTGCGATGTCGATGAGCTGTGATCCGGTGTATTTATCCGTATATAAGCTGGCGCTTACGTTTTATTTGCTGGCGGTATTTTTAATAGCCGGGCTTGAGGTTTCGATCTTGTTTTTTGACAGGAATGTATGGGCGGATATTGTTGTGCGTATTTTGATGATTGGCGGTATTTCGTACCTTTTGGAGAAATATGTGAAAAAATCTATCCGGGAGTTCAGCCGGTATGTGGAGTATGAGCTGGATCGTTTTAGCGTTGCGGTTATGGTGATTTGTATTATGTTTGGGATTGGATTTATTTTAAATCCGAATATTACGATTCGAACGCCTTACCGCCTGATTCAGATTGTGACGAATTTTTTTCTGACAGGATCATTGCAGCTTTTGGTGTTCAGGCTCTATCTGCATATTGGAAAAGAGAAGGAATATGAGAGGGAGAAACAGCTTATGGAGATGAACCAAAGGCTGCTGGAGCGAAACCTGGAGATCCTGGAGGAGTCTGTAGAAGCCGGCAGGAGAATCCGGCATGACGTAAGGCATCATAATGCGGTGATTGCAGAGTACGCGCGGCTTGGGCAGGACAAAGAGTTGCTGCAATACCTAATGGAATATCAGAAAGAAACGGATTCCCACATATCGGAGTCCATTTGTGCGAATATGGCGGTGAACCATGTGCTGTCGGCATATACGAGGAAAGCGAGGAAGGAACAGATCAAGGTTACGATGGATGTTCATTTGGACAAGTATCTGGCGATCCCCAATATCGATCTGATCACGATACTTGCCAATGCTTATGAAAATGCGATTTATGGCTGTATCGAGGTTAAAAAACAGGATGCGGGCAGGGAATGTGTGATTTATCTCAAGATTCAGAGAAAGAAAAACAAGCTGGCTGTTTTTTGCAGCAATACGTGCAGGGTGGAGACAGAGCTTAAGGATGGTAAGCCAAAGCCTGAATTTACGGGCGGTATCGGGGTATTAAGCATTATTAAAACAGCAGAAAAATTTGATGGGGAGTATGATTTTCAAAACAATAACGGGGTGTTTATATTTCGGCTGATTTTGAATATTCCGCAGACGGAAGCAGATCTGGAATAAGATGGCTGTGTCGCGTCAAAAGGGACGTGTAAAAAGACCTCTGCTGAACAACAGCTTTTTCTTTGCCGTTGTTCAGCAGATTGAATGGAACGATCAAAAAAGAGCCGGTAACAGCAGTTCAAAAATCTGCGTGTTATCGGCTCTGCGTCTGTGCATCCGGCTCTTTGATAACTGAAATATGAAATTGTGCTGCATTGATTAAGATTTCCTGCTTACATTTGGGGCAGAACAGCGGGAAATTCCGAAGTTCTGTATCTTGCCGCATTTTAATGCGTGTCTTGCTTTTGCAAACAGGGCATAATAACCATTTGAATTGCTCGTTTCCGTTATGATTCATGGGTTTTATTCTTGCTTTCCTTTTGCAGTACAACGCTGCTGATAACGCTGATACCGCCTAATAACGCACAAGATTTTGACGGGAAAAGGATTCCTGCCGCCACCAGGCAAGCGCCGACAACTAGGTTACAAGCCGCTGCCGTTTTTAACGCTTTCTTTTTCGGATTGGGAAGCTCTACGGATATTCCCAGTGTGTCATTCAGCTTTTCGCAAGCCTTATTTACTTCTTTAATCATATTGCCCTCCTAAAATAATAACTGTATTCCGTGATTTGCAATGATTAATGCGCCAACGCCTATGATAATCCATAAGGATGTGGCTTTCTTTTCGTTCCCTTTTTTCTTGTTCAGAAACAGAAGAAGCAATCCCACACCCACAAGGCAGACACCGGCAATCAATGATACGATTGAAATAGCCTGCATGATTTCCGCACTTGGAACGAGTATAAAATCGGGAATTGGAAAGTTCATGTTATCGCCCCCTCTCTTTTAATTGCCAATGGAGTTCCATCTTCTCGTATGCGCTTAAATGGCTGTCAAAAACAGGGTTTTCAATAATGCTGCCAATACGGGAGAAAACGGGATTGTTCCCCTTGCCTTACATTCATGCAAATATCATTCAGTATGGAGCTGCCCTCTATGGATGTTGATAAATGCCGGGCTTTAACCGCTTTGTCATTCGCTCGCTCCCTTTTCGGGGCATAGCCGCCTTTTGAATATGAAAGTCGCTTTCTGTGCAATTCCGATAAGGGAATATTGGGAGCTGCCTATACATGGATAAGAAAAACAAGTAACCAGTTCCCAGCCGTCCTTACCGTAATGATTCAGTTTATCAGACAGCGACTTTTCGGAATGTTCTGTTTCCTTGCTGTCAATTACTATCGTTTTGTACTCAAATTCTGTCATAAAAATCTCCTTTACTCAAAAATATCTGCCACAAGGCTATCCACCATAAAATCAAAAACAGCGAAATAATCACAAGTGACGGAAAGCGTTTCTTTTGCATTGATTGTTGACAGCAGCGCACTCAAAATTCCATATGCCTGTGCTTCCTCCATTTTCAGATTGAGGTCTGCGGCATGGATAACCTGTCTGAAAAAATCGAAACTGTCAAACTTGATTTTCTTAATCGTTTCTTCCGGCAGCTTTGTCACAAAAGACTGAAAATCCGGCGTATTGACATTGTAGAGGAACGGCTTGCTGTCGTATTCCCGGAAAAGCCTTTTCATGGACTGTGCAAAGCCCTCTTTCGTCCGGCTGTTCCTGTTTATGTCGATAATTTTTTCTGTCAACCTCCTTTGTATGTCTGTGATTGTTTCAAGGAATAAATCTTCCTTTGTCGGGTAGAGCGTATAAAAAGTACCGATAGAGATAACTGCCTTGTCGCATAGATTCTTAATGCTTGTCTTTTTGTACCCTTGCGCTATCCAACATTCCTCGCATAGTTCTTCCAGCTTTTTGCGGATTGCTTTTTTATCAGCGTCCGAAAGGACTGGCTTTGACGGCATAATTTTACTTCTCCTTTCTGTTGAACTTTATTTACAAATATTCGCAATATATATTCGTAAGAAAAATAATAGCACGATTGATAGATGTTGTCAAGTAGGGAGATTGATTTGGTTAGAATAAACGCATGAACAGATTGAAGGGATATGATAATGTGGATGAATCAAAATGGCAGCGGGTTCGGTCAAGTGTTGTATTTTTGTGCATACAAGGACGCTGGAGGAAGGGGCGCGGGGCTTGCTTCCTGTTCCGGTTCCAAAAT
>CAMUPC010000053.1 GCA_947090545.1 uncultured Eubacterium sp.
AAGCCAGGGCGAACTAGGTGCCGCGACCGGACGGTGCCTCAGCGTAAACGCAGGAGGCTTAGGGATTCTTAACCTTCTGGAACGGACGCAGCCAGGGCGTGCCCATCCCCTCTCCCGGCGTCCTCCCAAGAATCCCAAGAATCCCCATCCTACCCCCTTCTCCTCCCCAACTTCAAATTCGGCACCGCATTCAAACTCCAATCATCCCTCCTCCCCGCAATATAATCATAATAAGCAGCCGCCCCAATCATCGCCGCATTATCCGTACACAAAACCGGAGACGGATAATAAAACCTCACGCCCCGCTGTTCACACGCTTCTTTCATCCTGTCCCGCAGCATCATATTCGACGCAACTCCTCCTGCAATCGCAAACTTTTCCGCCCCATACTGCTCCATAGCATGAGCCGCATGTCCGACAAGCACGTCAACAACCGCTTTTTGGAAAGATGCCGCCACATCCTCCTGAACAATCGGAATCTGTTTCATCCTGCACCCGTTCAGATAATTCAGTACCGCCGATTTTAAGCCGCTGAACGAAAAATCATAGTCGCTTCCCCCGACCTTTGCACGCGGAAACGCAATCGCGTCGGCATTTCCCAAAAGCGCGGCTTTCTCGATCTTGGGCCCGCCTGGATAGCCCAGCCCAATCGCCCTTGCCGCTTTGTCAAATGCTTCTCCTGCCGCGTCGTCCCGTGTGGCTCCTATGACTTCATAGACGCCGTAATCGCATACGTTTACAAGATGCGTATGCCCTCCTGAGACGACCAGGCATAAAAACGGCGGCTCCAATTCTTTATTTTCTATATAATTCGCGCTGATGTGCCCTTCAATATGGTGGATGCCCAGCAGCGGCAGCTTTTTCGCATACGCGATCGCCTTCGCCTCTGCTACGCCTACGAGCAGTGCGCCTACCAGCCCCGGCCCGTAAGTTACGGCAATCGCATCCAAGTCATCGAGTGTCATCTCTGCTGTGTCCAGTGCCTGCCCAATGACCTGATTGATCCGTTCGATATGCTTGCGGGACGCGATCTCCGGCACTACGCCCCCGTATAATGTATGAATATCAATCTGGGATGAGATCACATTCGACCTGACGTCCCTTCCATTTACAACAACTGCCGCCGCTGTTTCGTCACAAGAGCTTTCTATCGCTAAAATCTTAACCTCTGCAAAACTCTTTTCTTCCTGCCCGCTGTTCAATCGTACTGCCCTCCGGTCTTTGTTATTCTGCTTCCTCCACAGCGTCTGCTAAGTGGAATGCCAGGATTTTCCAGTTTTTGTCCTTGTCCTGGCGCAGCAGATAGCTTTGATAGGTTTTAAAAAAATCGTTTTTCCCCTGCTTCATAAAATAGGTTGCCTGCACATAGGCGCATTTTTTTCCTTCGATCTCACGAAAACGTACTTCGTCCGTATTGCAGACCCTTGTCTTTAAGATTTTTCTGGATTCTTCCTGATAAGAAGCCACTTCCGCCTGAAGCTTGCTGCGATACGCTTCCTCTGGATTATTTGCCAAAAGCTCTTCATCCATCAGCTTTCTTGCCTGTGACGCCAGCCTTTGAAACTGCTCCTCGTTACATTCATCCCCATAAGCGCACTCAATAATGCGGTTATAAAATTTGATTACCTCTCTCGGCGTCGGCGGATAGGAATTGTCTAACTGTTTGGATAACACTTGGTCCAGTTGTGTCACCTCCACATCATCATCCGCTGTTTTCGTTTCGCGATGCGTCATATAATAATAGCATCCGACGATCAGTACAATGACAACCACGGTTGATATCCCCATTTTTATATACTTCTTCATAAAAAATCCCTCCTTTCGGCAGCCGCCCGGGAGCTGTCACTCCTCCTCAAAGCCCATCTCGATCATTTTTCCGTCTTTGCCAAGATGCGCATTGTCAAATATTTCACGTACCTTCGGCATATAATCCTCAGCACGGACAAGCGACGGTGAAAAATGCGTCAGCCACAATTCCTTTACGTTTGACGCCTTTGCTGCCTGCGCTGCTTCGTAAAACGTCATATGCTTATACTGTTTTGCCTTCGCCAGCTTTTCCGGCTCCGCATACATGCCTTCGCAGATCAGAAGATCCGAATAAGCGGCATTTTTTACCAGTGCTTCCGTAGGACGAGTGTCTGTGCAGTAAGTCAGCTTAATGCCTTTGCGCGGCGGCCCCATCACCATATCCGGCGTAAAGAGCTGCCCTTCATATTGTACGGTATCCCCCTTTTGGAGAATCCCCCAGTAATTTTTCGGGATTCCACGCTGCTGCGCCTGCTCTACACAGAAGCGTCCCTTTCGTTCGATTTCAATCGTATACCCATAGCAGGTTACATTATGCCTGACCAAAAACGCTGTAATCTTGTACCCATGCAGCCGAAATACCTGCTCCGGCTCTGCAATCTCCACACACCGTACTTCAAAGGGCAGCTCCGGCGCGATCACACGAAGCGCCGATACGACCCGTTGCAGCCCTTTGGGGCCAATCAGCGTCAAAGGCTCTGTACGGTCTGCGTTTCCCATTGTCAGCAGCATCCCGGGCAGTCCGCTGATATGATCCGCATGATAATGGGTAAAACAGATCACATCAATCGGATGAAAACTCCATCCTGCCTTTTTTACAGCTATTTGAGTGCCTTCCCCGCAGTCGACCATCAGGCTGCTGCCGTTATACCTCGTCATCAGGGAAGTCAGGTACCGGTACGGCAGCGGCATCATCCCTGCCGTACCAAGCAAACATACATCTAACATTCTTACACCTTCATTCTATAACCATTCATATTCATCCACTTCCTCTGGATGCCTCGCAAATGTGCCGACCCAGGCATCAAAACAGGATTCACAGATATTCATTTTTTGTTTCGTACCGTCTTTTTTTGAAAAATACCCCCAGATTTTTTCAATTACAATATAATCTTCTAACGCATAGCGCTTGTTTTCTTCCATCCGAATTTCTTTTCCACAGCAATTGCAATATACTTTCATCTTCTACCTCCCGGCTGTCCAAGTGTGCCTGATTTTAAATTTCTTATTCCAGTATAATCGAAGATGCACAAAGAATATAGCGGGAATCACTGGCTATTTAGTTAAGTGCTGGCTATCTTACTTTATTTATCGGCATATTGGAGCATCATCACCAGAGCATCCTCCTGCGGCTTTTGATAATAATTTTGCCTGACGCCGATTTTGCGAAAACCAGCCCCTTGGTACAGGCGGATCGCCGGTTCGTTGCTGTCCCGTACTTCTAAAAAAATCTGCTGCGCGCCTTTTGCGTGTGCCGCGGCAATCGTCTTGTCCAGCAGCCGCTGTGCGATTTTATGCCGCTGGAAGGAAGGCGCTACCGCCACATTGGTAACCTCTCCTTCATCCGCCGCCAAATAGATGCCGCAGTATCCTGCGACCGTTCCTTCCACAAGCGCTGTCAGAAAAATAACATGCTCCATCAAAAGCGTATCTGCAAACGCCTGTTTTGGCCACGGTGTTGAAAACAATTGTGCTTCTATTTCAGAAACAGCGTCTATATGGTTTTTTGACATTGTAACTATATCTACATTTAACTTTTCATCCATGCTGTGCCTCCAGCCGTTCGCGTTCTGCCTGGGACATCCGCAAATATTCCGGTCGGTGTTCTGCCGCTGTCTGCACGTTGCCGGCGCGGTAATATTCCATCGCCAGCACTGCCACCGAACCCGCCCGCTGCTTGTTCAAATGCGCAGGGGCAAACGTATACGGCACCTGGCAATGCTCTTTGATATAAGGAGTAAAAACACGCACACCGTCTCCTAAAAACGTCACTGGCTGTCTGGTATCATTGATCTTATGGATGATTTCTTCGATGCCTACCGCACACTGAGCGATCACCGTCTGCATCTGGTAGCCACGAAACGTATACAGCCCGGTATATACCTGGTTTCTCCTGGCGTCCATCAGCGGGCAGACTGCCACGCCGCTTCCCGCAAGGTTGTAGGCAAGCCCGTCTACCGTCGGAATTGAGATCAGCGGCTTGTCCAGCGCCAGCCCCATGCCTTTTGCGGTCGCACAGCCAATGCGCAGCCCGGTAAAGGAACCAGGGCCTGCGGCAACCGCGATCGCATCGATCGTTTGCAGGTCAAGCTCCAGCATACGGGCAACTTCATCGATCATCGGCAGCAAGGTCTGTGAATGTGTCTTTTTATGATTGATCGTATATTCTCCAAGCAAATTGTCATCCTCTGCTACGGCTGCGCTTGCGACAATGCCGGAGCTGTCAATCGCCAATATTTTCATAATGCCCCTCCATGTTCATGCCCAGCCATTTCCACAAGGATGCGGCGGTAATCAAATCCTTTTTCAAGATCCTTACAAATGGTAATCCTCTGGTAACTTGCCGGCATCAGTTCCGCAATCCGGTCTGCCCACTCAACCATCGTAAAGCCGTCGCCGTAAAAATATTCCTCGTAGCCGAGCTCCTCCATCTCTTCCGGGTCTGCGATCCGGTAGACGTCAAAATGATAAAACGGCATTCTTCCCTCTTCATATACCTGCAAGATGGTAAACGTCGGGCTGCAAACCGGCTCCGTAATGCCAAGCCCCTGTGCAATTCCCTGCGTAAACACCGTTTTTCCTACGCCCAGGTCACCAATCAGCGCACAAACGCTGCCTGGCTGCAACTGCTGCGCGAGCTGTTTTCCAAGTTCCTGCGTCTCTTCCGCGGAATATGTCTCATATATCATGCTGTTTTCCCTTCTGTCAATTTCTTGCTGCGTTCGCCGGTATTGTGATTACAGCTATCCCTCTTTCATCTTAAAGCGGTATTTTTCCAGATGCTGCTGTGCGAGCTTACGAATCGCACCATACTCTTTAGCTACCTGCGCCCTTGGAATAATAAATGCATTGCGCGGATTGATGCAGACTAAAATATTATGCTTTGTCGCAACGACACGATAAACCGCAGCCCACTCCAGAGTAGAACTCATCTCACCCTGGGAAGTCGTAATACCCGTGTCGTCAATTGTATAATGCAGCACATTTTTCAGCACCGGAGAGCTAAGCACCTGCTGCTTGGAACGCAGATATAACGTCAGCGGCGTATACAATAACAGGATCACGCCCAACGCAGCATACATCACCGTCTGCGACAGGCCAACCTCTCCCCATTTCCTGACTGCCGCGGCGATCGCGATCACGGCAATCAGGACTGTGAGCCAGCCACTTGCTGTCGTGTATGTATGATAGAGGTTATACCGGTACATATCAAGCGGACGAAGCTGTATATCAAATTCTGTTTTCATGAAAATTCCTTTCTGTGATAGATCCTGCTTTCCTAGATCTTACTTTCCTAAATCTTGTTTTTGCATGTGAACTTTTACAGTATAGCATTTTTCATAAAAAAAAACAATGGCAGAGGAACGTTTCCCCTGCCATTTTATAAAAATACCGGCCCTTCCACAGATGCGTCGACGTGCATCCCCTTTTTCTCAAACCCACCTGTTAAATCCAGATAAAAGTTTACAATGGTCTGGTTCATATAAGGCTGTATCCAAAGCATTCCTATTCCAAGTGAACAGGCTCCCAGCAACTGCCAGCCGATAAAGCTAAGCTGTAGGACAAACAGCTTCCCTGCATTGCCCCGCATCATCTCCCACACATCCCGCAGCCCTTGTCCCGCTGTTATCTCTTCGTGTTCTATCAAATACAAATATACCAGGTCAAAGAAATAAAGCACGTACAGTTCAAGCACAAGAAACAGCAAAACAACCGCTGTAAAGATCACATATCCCGCCACGGAGCCTGCTTTTTCCATCCAGAAGGCGCCAGCGATCACAGGAACCGCAGGGACGCATAAAACTGCTGCAAACAGGAGTGTAACCACAAGAAACCGATCCGGCTTGTTGCGGACTGCCCAAAACAGATCCATATAAGAAGCCTGCTGTTCCTGCGCCAAAAGCAGATGCATCCGCATGACACCTATAGACAGCAACTGGCACAATACTTTTATAATCACGGCTGCAAACAGATACGTCACCAATGCAAAATTAAACTTCGCGTCCAGCCCGATCGAAAACGGCGCAAGCAGCAGCGGCGGAATCGCGTCGGCTGTCAGCATCGCTAAAATCAGCACTGTATAATTGCCAAGCAAGGCGCCGCGCGCCATCCGTTTTAACTCACTTCTGGAATAATTCGCCATAAACAGATCCTCGTTTTCCTTATGCTGCGTAATCAATATTCGCTCCGGTCAGCCGGATTGCATCCTGTGCTTTTTTGTTTTTCTGATACGGATTGGACTCATCGGAATACGAAATGGACGACCTTGTCGTACCGCCCGATACATACGACGTCCCGCACTCCGGGCATACAGCGGTGTGCAGGGATACGCTGCATGATACTACCTTGCCGTCATTTTTCGCAGCTTTTTGGTAAGCATTTGCCACATGCTGTTTTTCATGCGCCATGACGGTTGACGCCGATGCCTCTGGTGCAATATGCCCAGGCGCCTTAAAAGATACGTCCGATTCATTCGAGCCATCCTGATATTTGCGCTCTTTGCATGTCTGGCATTCTGCTGGAGAGGATTTATATCCTTTCTTGACTTTTTGGTCATCGCCTGCGCCTTTTTGAGCTCCCTGCGCTTTAGTTCCATTCTGATCCGCACCTGGCTGCGCCTGTGACGCACCTGCCATGCCAGGCTGCTTTTGCGCCGCAGATGAAAATCCTGTTCCTGGAGTATACGCATACGGTTGGTATGAACCGGAAATTCCTGCTGTCATCATAAAAAACACCTCCACAAATGATTGAAATTATGTTATAATCTGTACTTCCAGATGGTTTGGGTTTATTATAACATATAATTGGGATTTTTGAAGCCAAAACGGGAAAATATTAGCTGAAAATATCAGGCTCTCCCAGCGCCCCTTCCCCAAAAATACAGCACTGGATCTAAAACCGCCCAAATAATTACAAAGAAACGCAGGTAACAACTATGAAAAACATCCAACCAAAACAGCCCCCTAAACCTCCGCATACCATTGAGGACAACCTGTACCTGCTTGGCTGCCTTTTCGCTGCGGCAGTTTTTCTGCTGTTAATTTCAAAGAAGCTTTCCTTCCACATCCCGCTGCCGCCGTGCCTGTTCCATCAAATCAGCGGTTATTACTGTCCGGGCTGCGGTGGGACGCGTGCTGTGCGTGCGCTTATAAGCGGGCAACTGCTGCGTGCTGTGTATTTGCATCCTTTCGTACCGTATGCGGCGTTTGTCTATCTGTATTTTATGATTACACAAACGATGGAACGTGCCAGCCGTGGAAGGCTCCGTGTTGGGCTGCGTTACCATAACGGGATTGTCTGGATCGCGGTATGCCTGATTATCGGGAATTTTCTTATAAAAAATATGCTGCGCTACTGCGGCATCCCCGCGCTGTAAGCTTCCACCATCTTCATATATACGTTCCAAAACTCTTCGATGCTGCCATATTGCAGGATCAGCGTAGCAAAGGAGCCGGCAAGGAGCAGCACTGTCAGTACGATCGCCGCCACGCAGACCGTAAGCGCTGTCTTTGCGTTTGGCGACATCGTAGTTTCTCCGCCTTTTGACAGTAATGCGAATATAATTCCAAGAACGCCGCAGAAAAACGATACATAGATACAGCAGATTGTAGAAACTGCAATGACACTGAGTACAATTGCTGCTGTCGTCATCGGGATGGAACGTTTGTCTGCCGGCTGGCTGTTGTAATCTCCAAACATCATGATAAACCTCCGGTGGCATTCTGTTGAAGCCATGTATCCAAGTATAACATGAAGTATTTAAAAAAACAATGGTTTGTGTTTTGTTTTCCAGAAGAAACGCATGAACAGAGGGGGAGGGACGCCGGAAGAGGATCTGGTTATCGCGAGTTCTACAAAGAATAACGGCACTTTTGCACAGCATATGTTAATACCGAAGGTGGCAGAATCCCGCTCATTCCTTCGTACACAAAAAGAACCTCAACATTTCTGTCAAGGTTCTGGTAAATCTTTCTTAATGGGTTCGATAGGTTGCTTACTACTACGCAGGTTCCAAAAAACCTGTTTCATAAATGGCTGACTAAAATTCATTAGCGCCTCACAACCACAATCCCATTAACTATATTATATTCAATTTTATTGAAAAGTCAACACTCGAAAATAAAAAAACAGAGTAAACGTATAAATGAATATTAAAACCTACGTCAAGACAATACCTTAAACCCAAAACGATACGTCTTATCCTGACAGCCATCATATAGCTTCTTTCTTACAACTTTGGCAAAATTCTTGTTTTTGGGTTTCATTCCGGCAACATAACGTCCCAGTGTATTTGGGACAAAATCCGCTAATTGCAATCCTATCATATTTTCAGATTTTTTTACAAAATGTATCTCCCTAATAGAATCCTGTATCGTCTTTGGTGAATAATACATACTGCCCAATGCCTTCAATTCATACAGTCTTTGCTGAATTTTGGTATTCTGCTCCGGCTGCATCGCTTCATAGCAAATATCACCTGCCGCATGATTCATAATTAAAAACTGGCAATAATGTTCTATCAACAACTGTATTGCTATTGTTAGTTGATTATTCAGATTTTTTTCACCATAACGGGCAAACAAAACGCTTTTATCCAAACATACCCCTATAGTATATAAATCAGATTTTTTAAACAATTTTGAAAGCTCATTATACAGTAACTGTACTTTTTTTGTGTCCGTAAAAATGTGATAACAGCTCGGCACCACTGATAATTTATTTGAATTTAAAGAAAAATTAGCAAAACTGATATCTTTTTCATGCAAAATATAATTTTCACATCCCACAGCATTATTCCAGACTTTACGTTTTAATGCCTCCATTTCACTTTGAATTGCTGGATAGTCATTTTTTCTAATCACAACGCCACTCATAACAAAATATTTTTTCCCACTGCTGTTAAAGGTTTCACTCTCATCTATGTATAACGTATATTCTGTCACGCACCCACCTTCTTCCTGATAACACTATACGGATATAGTTTACCGCAAAAAAAAGCATCTTTCAACAAAAAATCGGGCAACTCGCCAAATGGCAAGGGAATTTGGGAGAAATCTGCCAAAGCATTTTAATCCATGCTTCCTGTCCTGTCCATTTCATGTTATAATTCTTAACGGAAAATGAGAAGCAGAAATTCCTAAATCACCAAACTACAAAAATATTTTAGAAAGGCACAGTAAACAAACCATGGATATTATAAACACACTAGCACAAGAACTACAGATCAAACGCGGACAAGCTGACGCCGCAGTCAATCTGATCGACGAGGGAAATACGATCCCTTTTATCGCCCGTTACCGCAAGGAAGCGACCGGGTCGCTGAACGACGAAATACTGCGCCAGCTATCCGAACGCCTGTCCTACTTGAGAAACTTGGAGGACAAAAAGCAGCAGGTTATGGCGAGCATTGAAGAACAGGGCAAGCTGACAGAGGAATTAAAGGCGCAGATCGAAGCTGCGCAGACGCTTGTCGTGGTGGACGACTTGTACCGCCCGTTCCGTCCAAAGCGCAGAACCCGTGCTACTATCGCAAAGGAAAAGGGGCTGGAGCCTCTTGCCAGCCTGATCCGGCTGCAAATGACAAAACAGCCGCTGGAAGAAGAGGCGCAGGCATTCCTTGATCCTGAAAAGGAAGTCCATACGGTGCAGGATGCGATCAACGGCGCTTCTGATATTATCGCGGAATCGATTTCGGACGAAGCAGACTATCGTATCCGCATCCGTGAGATGACGGCAAAAAAAGGGATGGTGGTGTCCGCGGCAAAAGATCCGCAGGCGGAGTCTGTCTATGAAATGTACTATGAATTTTCAGAAAGCGTCTCCAAAATCGCCGGGCACCGTATCCTTGCCTTAAACCGTGGGGAAGCGGAAAAAATACTGTCTGTCAAAATAGAAGCGCCGCAGGAGGACATTGTGCGCTACCTGGAAAAGCAGGTCATTACGAAAAACAATCCCTATACAACGCCTGTGTTGCAGGCAGTGATCGCGGACAGCTATCAGCGCCTGATCGCGCCGGCGATTGAGCGGGAGATCCGCAGCAGCCTGACAGAAGCGGCTGAGGACGGCGCGATCCGGGTATTTGGCAAAAACTTAGAGCAGCTTTTGATGCAGCCGCCGATTGTTGGCAAGGTTGTGCTCGGATGGGACCCTGCGTTTCGTACCGGATGTAAAATCGCCGTCGTAGATGCGACCGGAAAAGTGCTCGATACGACGGTTATCTATCCGACAGCGCCGCAAAATAAAGCCGAAGAGTCCAAGGCTACGATCAAAAAGCTGATCGAAAAATATAATGTCACATTAATTTCGCTTGGAAACGGAACCGCATCCAGGGAATCTGAAATGGTAATTGTAGATTTGTTAAAGGAGCTGAAACGCCCGGTTCAATACGTCATTGTCAATGAAGCAGGCGCTTCGGTCTATTCCGCAAGCAAGCTTGCTACCGAAGAATTTCCAAGCTTTGACGTCGGACAGCGCAGCGCTGCTTCTATGGCTAGACGATTGCAGGACCCGCTGGCGGAGCTTGTAAAGATCGACCCAAAATCGATTGGCGTCGGACAATACCAGCATGATATGAACCAGAAAAAACTCAGTGAAGCGCTGTCCGGCGTTGTCGAGGACTGTGTAAACAAAGTCGGCGTAGACTTAAATACGGCGTCCGCCTCATTGCTGGAATATATCTCAGGGATCAGCAAGGCAGTCGCGAAAAATATTGTGGCATACCGTGAAGAGCATGGACGCTTCACATCGCGTTCACAGCTTTTAAAGGTTGCAAAGCTCGGCCCGAAAGCTTACGAACAGTGCGCCGGCTTTACACGCATTATCGGCGGAACGAACCCGCTAGATACGACCGCCGTACACCCGGAGAGCTATGAAGCCGCAACCAGGCTGCTCACAAAGCTCGGATACGAAGCGCAGGAGATTACGACAGGAAGCTTAAAGGGCATTTCAAAAAAAATCACAGACTGTAGGAAGCTTGCCGCCGAGCTGGACGTCGGCGAGATCACTTTGCAGGATATTGTGAAAGAGCTGGAAAAGCCTGCAAGGGACCCGCGTGAGGATATGCCCAAGCCGATTCTGCGCAGCGACGTGCTGGAAATGAAAGATTTGACCGAAGGCATGGTTTTAAAAGGGACGGTGCGCAATGTGATCGATTTTGGCGTATTTGTCGATATCGGCGTGCATCAGGACGGACTGGTACATATTTCCCAGATCTGCGACCGATTTATCAAACATCCGCTCGAAGCGGTGCATGTCGGCGATATTGTGGATGTCAAGGTGATGAGCGTAGACCTGGCAAGAAAGCGCATCCAGCTTACAATGAAAGGAATTAACTGAAATAATAAGATTATAAAAATTAAAGACTTTAATAAGAAACTATAATAAAAATAAAAAACGCAAAAAAACAGCAGGGCACACAGGAAATAGCTTCCTTAGGCTCTGCTGTTTTTTATTTAATGGAACCGGATCATCTGGATCACGCTGCCCAGCTTTCCGGCTTTTTCTTCATATTCCGCTTCTTTCATTTCCGTGGTTAAAAATCCAATCTCTCCGGCAGCCTCCGGCACGTCTATGTATTCGACACTGCCAAAGACGTTTTCCACCGCTGCCTTGTCTGCGCCCGTGCGCACAAAAAACCTTGTGGACTGCTGCCTGTAATCTGCGATCGGCAGTTTTTCCGGGCGCCATTCCAGCTCGATATGCCTGCCGATATGCTTCGCCAGCTCTACTACGTCAGCCACAACCGCGCTGGCGGTCGGAAGGCTTCCTGCGCCGCTGCCGTAAAACATCGCGTCGCCCAGCATATTGCCACGTACAAATACGGCATTAAAGACGCCGTTCACGGTGTATAGCGGATGCTCCTTCGGCAGCAGAAACGGCGCTACCATAACCGTATAGGTGTCGCCAACCTCCCTGCTGGTTGCAAGCAGCTTGATGACGCGCCCCATTTTTTTTGCATATAAAATATCGGTCGCGGTAATCTTGCTGATGCCTTCGGTATGGACGTCCTCAAAATCGACCTGCTGTCCGGCAATCAGGGATGTCAGAATCGCAATCTTTCTGCCTGCGTCATGTCCTTCGATATCAGCAGTCGGGTCTTTTTCCGCATAGCCTTTGTCCTGCGCTTCTTTTAATACTTCGTCGAAATCGCAGCCTTCTTCTGCCATTTTTGTCATTATATAGTTGGTCGTGCCGTTGACAATGCCGCTGATCTCTTCGATCCGGTCGGCTGTCAGGCAGGAGTTGAGTGCGCGGATAATCGGAATGCCGCCGCCTACGCTTGCCTCAAACATAAAATTGACGTTTTTCTCCTTTGCGACCGCAACCAGCTCTGCACCGCGCGCTGCTACCAGCGCCTTATTGGAAGTCGTCACGCTCTTGCCGGCAAGCAGCATTGCCTTTACAAACGTATATGCCGGTTCCACGCCGCCCATGCTCTCTACGACAATCGCCACCTCTGGATCAGCGGCAATCGTCTGATAGTCGTGCACGACCTTGCTCTGGATCGGGTCGTCGCCAAAATCACGCAGGTCCAGGACGTATTTAACTTCGATTCCTTCCCCGATTTTTTTGCAGATACTGTCCTGATTCGTCTCAATGACCTGTACTACACCGGAACCGATCGTTCCGTATCCCATTACTGCAATCTTTATCATGATCCCTTTACTCCCTTATTCTTATTCTGACATCTCCTGCTGCGTATTTCCCTTTGCAAGAGAAATCCATTTCAGATAGGCGTTGATAAACAGATCCAGCTCTCCGTCCATCACGGCGCCTACGTTGCCGCTTTCCGCGTTCGTCCGGTGGTCTTTGACCATTGTATACGGCTGCATCACATAGGAACGGATCTGGTTGCCCCATCCGATCTCTGTCACCTCGCCGCGGATGCCCGCCTCCTTCTGTGCCTGCTCCTCCTGTTTGAGCAGATACAGCTTGGACTTTAGCATCTGCATCGCTTTATCTTTATTCATATGCTGTGAACGCTCATTTTGACAGGTCACAACAATGCCTGTCGGAAAATGCGTAATACGGATCGCAGACGACGTCTTATTAATATGCTGCCCGCCAGCCCCGCTCGAACGGTACGTATCAATCCGAATCTCATCGTCCTTGATCTCGATATCCACATCTTCTTCGATATCCGGCATGACGTCGCACGATACAAATGACGTCTGGCGCTTTCCGGCTGCGTTAAACGGGGAAATCCGCACAAGGCGGTGCACGCCTTTTTCTGATTTGAGATAACCGTAGGCATTCGTCCCGTTTACCTGAAATGTCACGGACTTGATGCCTGCTTCGTCCCCTTCGTGATAATCCAGCACCTCAACGCCAAACCCCTTATCCGCCGCCCATCTGGTATACATCCGGTACAGCATCGACGCCCAGTCACACGATTCGGTGCCGCCTGCTCCGGCATTCAGGGAGACGATCGCGTTATCTGCATCATACTCGCCAAAGAGCAGCGTTTTAATTCTGATCGCTTCAAACTGCTGTTTGTAAGCCTCGATCGACTGCTCAATCTCAGGAAGCAGCGACAAATCGCCTTCCTCCTCGCCCATTTCCAGCAGCGTCTCGATATCCTCATAACGGCTTTTTAACTCCGTATAGGTGAGCATATCGTCCTTTAAGCTTTTTAATTCCTTCATTTTCTTTTGGGATACCTGCGTATCATTCCAAAAGTCCGGCGCTTCCATTTCGCGCTCTAATTCTTCGGCCTTTTTGCTCTTATTAGCGAGGTCAAAGTGAATCCCTCAATTCCTGCAATGGTTTTTCAAACGTATTTAACGTATAACGATACGGATCAAATTCTACCATTTTTTCACCAGCTTTCTCATATTTTATGACGATTGAAACCGCTTCTTGTTCCATCGTATGGGATGTTTGAAACTGCTTCTTTCTCAGAAGGATTGTATCAGAAAAACACCCGGATGGCAACTGTCAATCCATCTTTTTTAATTCCCGGACCGCGCGCCGCACCTGATTGTCTTTTGTATAATCATAGACGGCACCCGCTTCGATCTTGCCAGAATATTTATATTTTAATGTAATATCCGGCTCTATCCCGGAGCCATGAATATTTTCTCCCTTTGGCGTAAAATATTTTGCTGTCGTCAGCTTGATCGCGCTGTTGTCGGACAGCGGGCGTACGGTCTGTACCACTCCTTTGCCATACGTCGTCGTGCCGATCAGCACGCCGTAATCATAATCGCGGATCGCACCCGCAAAGATCTCCGAACAGCTCGCGCTGTTGCCGTTGATGAGCACTGCCATCGGCAGGTCCAGATAATGCTCAGCGTCCGACGTCTCTTCCTGGCGGTTGCCGTATTTATCCTCGGTATAGACAATCAAGCCTTCCGGCAGAATATAATCGAGCACTTCAATAACGCTGTCAAACATGCCGCCCGGATTATCGCGCAGATCTACGATAAGCTTTTCCATTCCATCTGTCCGCAGCTTTTCGACGCTGGATTTAAAATCCTCGGCGGTCGCCTTGCCGAACTCATTGACTACCACAAGCCCGATCCCGTCGTCGATCATCATGCTCTCGACCGTCGGCACGTCTACCTTGGCGCGTTTTACCTGGAACCTCCGGTTTTCAAACTCGCCTTCCCTAGTCACGACCAGGCGCACCTTGCTGTTCTCTTCGCCGCGGATATGCGTGACAAGCTCTGTTAACTCCATGGAACGCGCATCGATACTGCCTACCTGCATCACGAGGTCACCGGCTTTTAACCCGGCAGCCTGTGCCGGCGTCTCGTCGTAGACTTTTACAATCTTTACCTGCATCGTATCCCGGTCCTGCTGGAGTACCGCGCCGATCCCGCTGTACTGCGCGCTTGCCGATATCATCATCTCTTCGTATTCTTCTTCGGTATAATAGGCGGAATACGGATCGCCAAGGCTTGCAAACAAGCCTTTGTACAGCCCCTCTGTCAGATCCTCCTCTTTTACATCTTCATAATAATATGCCTTAATAACCGCTGTCAGATCGTTAATCTTGGAGCGAACCGAACTGTCCACAATATTCGCGGATACGCCCTCATAGCTGCCGCCCGTGCTGAACCGCCCCTGGAGCCAAAATATCGCCGCAACCGCAAGCAGCGCCGCAACAAAGAGCGTAGACAGGACGCCTGTGAGAACGCCTTTTGAAAAACGATGATCCCGCCCGCCTGATTCCAGCACTACTACTTCTTTTCCCTGTATCGGATCTTTTTCCTGCTCTTCCATACACCAATCCTTTATTGTTTACACCTTAAGATGCTTGCGGATCGTCAGCCCGCTGCCTGCAAAGCCAATGCCGATGCCCAAGATCACCGCTACCGGCGCAAGCGTCTGAAATACTTCGTCTACGGATAAAAACGTCATCAGATTTTCTAAAAAGCTGAATTTTTCCGCAACAAAGTCTGTCAGCCTTTCATAAATACTGTATAAAATGGCCATCGGCAGGATCGAGCCAATCAGCCCGATCATAATGCCCTCGACGTAAAACGGCGCTTTTACAAAATAATCCGCGGCGCCGATCAGCTTCATAATCGCGATCTCTTCCTTGCGTACCGCGATGCCGACCGATACCGTATTGCTGATTAAGAAAATCGCAACCGCAAATAAAATCGTAATAATGCCCATCGATACATAACCGATCAGACGGTTAAAGTCCATCAGCATATTGGCAAGCGACTCGGACTGCCTGACCTGGCGCACGCCGGCAAGCGATTCCAGATAATTGACCAGATCCTGCTGCTGGGATACATCCCGCAGGTATACCTGATAGCTGGACATCGTTTCCAGCGGATTGTCGTCCCCGTACGTCGCCGCCGCTTCCTCATCGCCTTCATAGTAGATCTTCTTATACTCTTCCCATGCTTCGTCGGCAGAGATATACCGTTTGTCCAGTACCCCCGGCGCCATATCGATCGCTTTGCCGATCGCCTGAAGCTGCTCCTCAGAAATATCCTCCTCAAAAAATACGGTGATCGCCACGCCTTCCTCTACGTTTCTTACCATAGACTGAAAGTTCGCTACGATCGAATAAAAGATGCCAAACAGAAAAATACATGCTGTCATCGTGGCAATCGACGCGCTGGAAAACAGCTTGTTTCTCCAAATATTAATCATTCCCTGCTTGAGAGAATATAAAAATCCGCTAATCCTCATCGAAGAATCCTCCCGCTGCCTTATCGCCGGAAAGATATACGCCCTGCGCCTTATCGCTGACCGCATCCTCCCATTGTGTATTTTCCGCGCCTACATCGTTGACTACGACTCCCTGTTCAATCGCAATCACGCGTTTTTTCATAATGCGCACAATCTCCAGGTTGTGTGTAACTACCACAACCGTCGTTCCTCTGGCATTGATCTCCTCCAATAAATTCATAATCTCCCAGGCGTTGTTGTTGTCCAGATTTCCGGTCGGTTCGTCGGCAAGCAGGATCTTCGGCTGATTTACCAGCGCGCGCGCAATCGCGACACGCTGCTGCTCCCCGCCGGAGAGCTGCTTTGGAAAGGAACGGTATTTCGCGGCAAGCCCTACCATCGACAGCATCTGCGGCACTTTTTTGCGGATCGTCCTGCCCGATGTGCCGATGACGTGCATCGCAAAGCTTACATTATCATAGACATTCCTGTCCTTTAACAGACGGAAGTCCTGAAACACCACTCCGATCTGGCGGCGGAACACCGGGATCTGCCGGCGCCGGATCGAGCTGATATCCTGTTCATTTATGTAAATTTTTCCTTCTGTCGGCTCCAATTCTTTTAACAGCAGCTTGATCAGGGTGGATTTCCCAGACCCGCTGTCTCCCATTATAAACACAAACTCCCCTTCCTGAATCTGAATCGACACATCGTTCAGCGCAGGAATCCCTTCTGCGTATGACTTACTTACATGTTCAAGCCGAATCATAAATCTGACCTTCCTCCTAATAGTCCAGTGTTTCCATATACTTCATATATTTTACAACCATAAGCGCAATTTTAAACGTAATCGCATCCTCAAACACCCGAAGATCCAGCCCTGTGCTCTTTTGCAGCTTATCCAGGCGGTATACAAGCGTATTGCGGTGGATATAAAGCTGCCTGGATGTCTCGGATACGTTCAGGCTGTTTTCAAAAAATTTGTTGATCGTTGTCAATGTCTCTTCATCAAATTCATCCGGTGATTTGCCGTCAAAAATCTCTTTGATAAACATTTTGCACAGAGGAATCGGAAGCTGGTAAATAAGCCTGCCAATGCCAAGCTGCGAATATGCGATAATATCTTTTTCTTCAAAGAAGATCTTGCCCACGTCAAGCGCCATGCGCGCTTCCTTATAAGAGCGCGACACTTCCTTGATCTCATTGACGATCGTGCCGTATGCAATATGCTCCTGCCCGTTCGGATCGGACGAAAACAGGTTCCAGATCACCTCCGCGGTCTTTGCCAGCTCTTCATAACCCTCGTTTTCCCCAAGCTCTTTGACAACAATAATATTTTTCTCATCGACAGCCGTCACAAAATCCTTGGACTTGCCGCCGAACAAGCTTCTGACGCGTTCCAGCTCATTGCCGTCCTTTTCGCGGTTCGTCTCGATAATATAGACTGCCCTGCGCACATCCGCCTCGATATGCAGTTTTTTGGCACGATTGTAAATATCTACCAAAAGCAGATTGTCCAGCAGCAGATTTTTAATAAAATTATCCTTGTCAAAACGTTCTTTGTAAGCAATCAGCAGATTCTGGATCTGAAAACTCGCGATCTTGCCAATCATATAGACATCGTCGCTTTCCCCATAGGCGAGCAGCACATACTCAAGCTGATGCTCGTCAAATACTTTAAAAAACTGGCATCCCTGCATCACCTGGCTGTCAGCCGGAGATTCTACAAAGAGCAGTGCACAATCCTTATATCTTTCACTATCTGTAAATGTCGACGCCAAAACTTTACCCTCGGTATCAATCACACATAAATCAGTACGAGTTATCCCCTTTAACCCGTCTATTGTATTCTGAAGTATTTGGTTTGATATCATATTTTTTCTCCTTCTCTTCTCGTAACCTTCTTGCTGTGATGTTCTGTCCTGCTGCCATGTTCGGTAATTATACAACTTTCACAAAAAAATATTCTTCTTTTTTGCCGTTCAGAACTTGTTTTTTATTATCATAATACAAAACGTAGAAAAAATAAAGTGCAAAGTCACATTTTTTTGTGCTAATATTCCAAAAACCCCTCTCCGAGCACTTCCCTGACATCTGTAACAATCACAAATGCGCGGACATCGATATTTTTGATAAATTCTTTAAGTGTGACAACCTCCTTTTTCGATACGACACAAAACAGCATATTTCGATCCTCATTCCGATACATGCCTACTGCCGGAAGCAGCGTTGTGCCGCGGTTCATCTGGTGCAGCACCGCATCCGCGATCTGCTCATACTGGTCGGAAATAATATAAACCGCTTTGGAAAACTTGCCGCCTTCTGTCACAAGGTCAGACACCCGCGACGTAATATAGACCGCAAAGATCGCATACAGCGAAGCCCGTATCCCGCATACATAAATGCCGGCAACAATAATCGCGCCGTCGATCACCTGTAAAATCTGCGCAATCGAATAGGCACGCAGCCTGATATGCAAAAGCGTCGCAATCAGGTCTGTCCCTCCGGTCGCTACCTGCGCGCTTAGCACCAGCCCGATGCCCGCGCCCATCAGCACGCCGCCGTACACAGCCGCGAGCAGATAATCCCCACCCGCCAGGTCGTAGGAAGGGACGACGCCAAGCCAAAAGGACAGCAGCAGCGACGCGGTAACTGTCCGTCCAAGAAAGCGCTTGCCTTTTAATTTTAACGCGATCAGAAACAGCGGCAAATCCAGCGCCAGGTTGGTAATCCAAATTGGAATGCCGCCGTCGACCAGATCCATTGTCAGCCTGCGCACCATAATCCCGATCCCTGTAAACCCGCCCGTAATCAGCCCGATCGGATCGTATGCGCTGTTAATCGCAAATGCCATAATTCCTGTACCTGCCGCGATCAGCAGATAGGATCGTATTGCTCTGTTCTTTTTATTCATGTCTGTCCTCATATTGATGTACTGCGTTCTTAAAGCGTCCTTTATGAATCAACTGCTGAAACCAGAAAATAAACGACGGCTTTTTCTTCATATTTTTATAGTCCGTCCCCAGGGAATACCAGACTCTTGCGTGGATCTTTTCTTTTTCCTGTAATAAAAAGGTATCCTCCTGCGGAGAAGCAAGCACGGATAAGACAACGTCCGGCGCCGCCGCGTTGATCTCATTGACCATCATATCATGGTCGCCGCCGCATACATCCAGTACATAGTTTCCCGCAAACGTCATCGTTTCATACTCGGTACTTAAAAATTCCCTGAATTCCTCCAATTCCTCCTGATTTTGCGCAACGAGGAAAAAGCTGCTGCGCCGAATCAGCATCCGGCTTAAAAATTCCCGCATAAATCCATGCTCGCTGGCTTCTCTTAAGCGCCTGGACGAATAGATGCCTGCTTCTGTCAAAATTTCCCTGTCTCCGACGACGAGCAGGTCTGCCTGCCTGATCCCGTCGCGCACCGCCTGGATGCCTGCCGCGAGGCTCAGCACTTTTATCGACACAGTACGGATAATATTAAGCTCCTGCTTGTCATAGAATGTCTCGCTCCTCGTCATCTCTTCCTGCAATGTAAAATTATCCATTTCCATTCCAATCAGCCGAATCTTTTTTACCATAAATTACCCCTTTTCCTTACCGTCTGTACGATAAATCAGTAGTATAGCAAATCTTTTCTACTTTTGCAAGCCTGACAAATTGTTTGAAAATTTTGACAGATTTCGACATTTTTCCTTATTGGAGCTATGATTCAAAAGTCAATAGCTTTTTCAATCTATTTGCAAAAGAAGGTAAGTTTATGAACACTATACAAAACATATGTTCCGGCTTTACGGATCTATCCACAGACTTTTCCACATCAAAAATTGTGGATAACGTGAATAACTTTGTGTATAACTCCATTTTTTCGCTTTTTCGACATTTTTCATTGTGGATAACTTTTTTTCTGGGAACTGTCTCCTGTGGACTTTTGTGGAAATATTTTTTCTTTTTGGGCATTTTGTACATCTGATCTTTCCCAAAAGATGTTTTTATGTCCTGAGAAGATTACAAACCGCCATATTTTAAATTCTGGCACAATTTCCAGCCTGCCGTTTTGTGTAAATCAAAAAAAGAAACTACCTCTATTCATCGAATAAAAGTAGTTTCCACTGTTTCTCTTTTAGAATATTCTGCGTACGGCAACAACCGGACGATAGTTTGCCGGAGACGTATATTTAATGCCGTCCGCCGGGTTGCTTGCATGAATCACCGTATTTCCGCCTGCATAGATCGCAACGTGCCCGTCATAGCATACGATATCGCCTGGCTGCATACTGCTGTAGCTTACACCGTAGCCTGATCCTCTGAGCGCACTCGAAGAATGCGGCAGTGAAACACCAAAATGTGCATAAACACTCATAACAAACCCAGAACAGTCTGTCCCGTTCGTCAGGCTGGAACCACCGTATACATACGGATTGCCCAAAAACTGGCTGGCATAATTGACAACCGACTGACCGGAGCTGCTTACAGACTGTGAAGCAGTGTCTGTACCAGACGAACTGCTGTCTGAGTAAGAGCTTGTCCCGGAAGCCGCCGCATCTGCCTGTTCCTGCGCCCTGCGTGCCGCCTCTTCTGCTTCTGCCCTTGCCTGCTCAATCGCAAGCCTTGCTTCTTCCTCTGCCCTTGATTCCGCATATGTATATTCACGGGTAATATCTACATAATCTGTGGATACAAATCCTTTCCCGCCTTCTACCGCAACCTTGACCCAGCCGTCATTATAAGCTTTCATGCTTGCCACCGTCAGCTCTTCGCCATCCGGCACCAAGGTCAGTACTTCAGATTTTTTAGAAGCCTTGCTTCTGACCTTTAAGGTCGTCGTATTCACCTTCGCGATCTGCACGCCGACCGATTTTACAAGTTCCTCGTCTCCGACTACGATATAATCGCCCTTTACATATCCGGTCACAGACCCTGAACGAATCTTATACCAGTCGCCTTTTTTACGAATGACCTCCGCAACCGAATCGCTGTACAGCTTTCCAAGAAGCTGCGCGTTCTCATTTGGTTTTTTACGGATATTGACATAATCATTGACCTGTGCAACCGCCATATTCGCATAATCTGTCTTATCCTTGCTCAATTGATTTTCGTTACTTTTTTTATTTGCTTTCGCTTTATCGGCTGTTTTCTCCGCCGTTTTTTCCTTCGTAGCCTCAGCCTGTTCTTTGCTGTTATTCTGTGCTGCCTCCAGCATCTTGGACGCCAGGTTTTTCTCCAGATAACCTGTGACTGTTTTCGATACTCCCGCAGATGTTGATGAAGTATTTAACTCGCTTCCTACAATAGCACTTGCATATTCAGAAAATCCCGCTACCGGTGCCGCCATCACGTTGTACGCTGGTACTGCTGTAAGCAGCGTACTGGCAAGGCAGCAAGTTGCTATTTTCAGTGGTTTATTCTTCATACATTCCTCCTAGTTTTGTCCCATATTTATGTAATACCTATCTCATCATCATATATTACAGATTTGTTACAATACAGATTATAGCAGGGTCGTCCACAGATGTCAACTCTCAGATAGCTGATATATAAGGATTTTTCAAGTTTTTTTTATGCATATTTACAAAAAAGCAACAAAAATCAGAGGGGGATGCTGGGAAAAGGTGCAATATATCTGTAATAAATGTGTTATTTCTACAAAATAGGAGAGGGATTTGGTGTATTTATGGATAATTTTTAATAGGAGGAGGAATCGGGGGGAGATGCGAGGGGGACGCTAGGAAAGGGGATTGGCGCGCCCGGCAGGTGCCGCTCCAGAATATTAAGAAGCCCTAGGCATTCTGCGCTACGCTGTGGCACCGTCCGGGCGCGGCACCTAGTTCGCCCTGGCTTTCAGCCAGCAG
>CAMUPC010000054.1 GCA_947090545.1 uncultured Eubacterium sp.
GCCAGGGCGAACTAGGTGCCGCGCCCGGACGGTGCCTCAGCGTTACGCAGGATGCCTAGGGATTCTTAACCTTCTGGAACGGACGCAGCCCGGGCGTGCCCATCCCCTCTCCCAGCGTCCTCGCATGTTCCCCAAAAAACATCCACATTTTGCACATGCATGAATCCTGTTTCCAAAAAAAATTTACTTAATAATACAAATAAAATCCTGGAGAAAATTTATATGAAAAAAAGAGAAAGCCTCTCACGCGTTAAATTAACAGACACACAGCGAGAAAAATTAAAAGAAGAGCTAAAAGCCTTTTACCTCGACGAACGCGGCGAAGAAATCAACCTGATCGAGCAGATGCAGCTTCTAAATTTATTTGAAGAAAAAATGGCCCCAATAATCTACAACCGTGCACTGGACGACGCAAAAAAATGGTTTTCCCAAATGATGGACAACCTGGATTCAGATTATTACACCCTCTACAAAGGCGAAACCTAAGATCCAATACCTAAGATCCAATACTTGCAAAAGACAATAGCGGAAAAATCCCATCTTAAAATTTCCACAAAAAAGTATTGACTCCCAAACCAAGGTATGCTATCCTATACACGTTGTAAAAACAAAGTAGAGTGTCCACTCTCACCTTAGCATAATTGTGTGACTAAGCGTTTATAACGACAATACCGCAGCGGGCTGCCGTGCGGTGTGTTAGAAAGTGGATGTTCTGCCGATCCACTTTATTTTTTTTGGAGGTGTAAAACCATTAGTGATTTAATGATTAATGAACAGATCCGTGACAGGGAAGTTCGTGTAATTGGTGAGGACGGGCAGCAGCTTGGAATCATGTCCGCAAAAGAAGCAATGAAGCTTGCGCAGGAGGCAGAACTTGATTTAGTAAAGATTGCTCCGACAGCGAAGCCGCCGGTATGCAAAATTATCGATTATGGGAAATACCGCTATGAGCTGGCAAGAAAAGAAAAAGAAGCCAGGAAAAAGCAGAAGGTAGTAGAGCTTAAGGAAGTACGTCTTTCGCCCAATATTGAAGAAAATGATTTGAATACCAAAATTAACGCTGCCAGAAAATTTGTGACAAAAGGAAACAAGGTAAAGATCACGCTTCGTTTCCGCGGACGCGAGATGGCACATATGCAGGCCAGCAGGCATATTTTAGACGATATTGCCAAGGAGCTGGAAGAGGTGGCAGTAGTGGAAAAAGCACCAAAGGTTGAAGGACGTGCAATCAGCATGGTGCTGGCAGAAAAAAAGTGAAATCAGGATAACTTAATTATAAGGAGGTCATAAGTCATGCCAAAAATGAAAACAAAAAGATCAGCCGCTAAACGCTTCAAAGTGACAGGCTCAGGGAAATTAAAAAGAAATAAAGCTTACAAGAGACATATTTTAACAAAGAAGTCTCCAAAGACAAAGAGAAATCTGAGAAAAGCAACCACTGTTGACGCGTCAAATGTAAAGAACATGAAGAAGATTTTACCATACATTTAAGAAATGAAGGAGGAGATCAGACATGGCAAGAATTAAAGGCGGCTTAAACGCAAAGAAAAAACATAAAAAAGTATTGAAACTGGCAAAAGGCTATAGAGGCGCGCGTTCCAAACAGTACCGTGTTGCAAAACAGTCTGTAATGCGTGCGCTTGCAACCTCTTATAGAGGGCGCAAGGAGAGAAAGAGACAGTTCCGCAGCCTTTGGATTGCGCGTATTAACGCGGCTGCAAGAATGAACGGCATTTCCTACAGCAAATTTATGCATGGTTTAAAGCTGGCAAACATTGACTTAAATCGTAAGGTGCTGGCAGATATGGCAGTGAATGACGCTGAAGGCTTTGCAAAATTAGCAGAGATTGCAAAAGAAAAAGCCGCTTAATGGACAAGCACGTTTGGCCCTCGTAAACAGGATTGTTTGCGGGGGTATTTTGTATTGTTTTCAGGATAGGTTGGGAGGTTCTATGCGGGAATCATTTGAGAAAAATAAAAAAGGCATTCTTTTGATGATTGTTGCAGCGGTACTGGCATGTGTCGGACAGTTATTATGGAAGCTGTCTGTCACGAACGGGATATGGTATCTGCTGCTTGGATTCGGGCTATATGGGCTGGGCGCGCTGTTAATGCTGATGGCATACCGTTATGGAAGCGTATCGGTCTTGCAGCCGATGTTAAGCACCAATTATGTACTGAGCGCTGTGCTCGGATTTTTGGTGCTCAAAGAAGCGATCACGCCGCTAAAGGTGGCAGGCATCGTTATTATTACATCAGGCGTGATCCTGATTGGAGGAGGAGATACACAATGATGTATTTTGGCTTGATTTTATGTATGACATTTATGGGAGCAGTCGCTTCTGTTTTCTTTAAACGGGCGTCAGGCAGCGACGGATTTTTCAAGCTGCTTATGAATGTCAATCTGTATATCGGCGGGTTTTTGTATGTGGCGGCTGCGGCGATCAATATCGTCGTGCTGCGGTATCTGGATTATTCGGTCGTGCTGCCGCTGTCCTCGGTAACGTATATATGGACGATGGTGCTGTCGTATGTGATCTTACAGGAGACGATCACGAAGAAAAAGATTTTGGGAGTGGCTTGTATTGTGCTGGGAGCGGTTTGCGTGGCGGTTTAAATAGGAATAAAAGCAGGAAAGAAGGTGCAGAAATTAAACATGCAGATCAAGGTGAAAAACGCGGCGAAAGTACTGGAAGCGGACCTTAGGCTGGACGGGCTGACGGTGATTGCCGGTTATAATAATATGGGGAAAAGCACGATTTTAAAAGCGGCTTATCTTGCTTTTCGTACGTTTCGCAATGCCGTTTTTAAGGCTAGAGCAGTGCGTGTGCGGAGCCTTAGTGATTATATTCAGAATTTGCGGTATCAATTAGAACAGCGCGGATATGATTTCCTGCCAATAGAGTTTTTTTCAACACTTACAAAAAACGTGGCGGACTATGTGATTGATTTCACGGATGTGCAGGAAGATGATTTTTGCCAGGTAAAAAAAATATTTATGGAAACATGGAATGAATATCAGGATTTATTTGCGGATACAGCGAAATTAAACGATATTTTTTCAGATTATTTTTTATATCCTGTATTTAAGAAAATTCGGGAAATTGCTGTGCGGGATGTGGAAACAGATTTGAAATATATCGCGGAAATGTATCTTCGCAATGTATGGAAAGGGCAGATCAACAGCCTGTATCATGACGAGCCCGCATGGATCGAAATTAACTCCAGAGAAGAACAGTATTTTTTATCGGTAAAGGAAAATAAAGCTGTTAAGATAAAATATTCGGTAAACGCAGAGCCGGATGTATTTTATCTGCCTGCATACCATGTGCTTGATTTGGTGAATAAGCCTGCATTTGTATCTGGCATGTATTCCCCAGAATCGGATATACGCTCTGCCCTTACGGAACAGGAGAAAGAACCGACTTTGGAGGAGTATCAGGAAATGGAAAAAAATGCAGCGCTGGTCACCGAGATTTTAGAGGAAGTCCTTCACGGAAAACTGGAAAAAGTGCCGTCGGGGAAAATTTTTTATCAAGATCAGGCGCTGCACGGATCTGTGGATCTTGGAAATGTAGCGTCAGGCATGAAAAATTTTCTCGTGATCCAGTCTTTAATAGAAAAAGGAAAACTAAAAAGAAACAGCATTTTAATGATCGATGAGCCTGAGACAAACCTGCATCCGCAGTGGCATCTGAATTTTGCAGAGGTGCTTGTTTTATTGTATAAGCATATGGGAATCCGTTCGATCGTAAATTCGCACAGCCCTTATTTGATCCGGGCACTGGAAGTGAAAATGGCGGATGAACAATTAAAAGAGCAGGGGCATTATTATTTGATGGAAGAAGCAGGCGGAAATCTGTTTCGGGCGCGGGATGTGACGGAACATACAGACCAGATTTATGAACTTTTATACCGCCCGTTGGAATATTTATAACGAGGGATGAACATGCAGTTGGATCAATCAAAAATATACAGTACGTTGGGCGAAAGGTCTAAGGACGATTATGGACAGGCTTTGCTTGAAAGCACGCAGAAAGTTTACGATTTTGATGAAATCACGAAGCAAGTTGCGGACGTATACCGCGGCAGGAAGCCTACCGCATCCTGTGATGCTTTATATGTTAAAGATGCAGAGCATATTTATCTGATTGAATTTAAAAATGCCAGAAAAAGCCATATCGGGCAGAGATTCTTTTTGCAGAAAGCATATGACAGTGCCTGGACAATTGCGGTTGCTTTTTATCAGGATGTACCATTGGAGACGCTGCGGGAACGGCTGTATCTGATTGTTGTCTATAACGATGAAAATGTACCGCAAAAAGAGCAGGAAAGCGCGCATTTCCAGGAGTTTAAACAGAAAATGGAACAGCTTGCAGGCAAGAAAAGAAGAATATTATTCGGGCTTGAGATCTATCAGGGCGTTTTTTATAAAGAGGTGCTAACCGTTGATAAAAATATATTTATGGAACAGGTGTATCCCGAGATTTTCCCCAAATAAAACATAGGCGTCCAACCTCAGGTTGATTTTTTCGCCTTATTTTTAACAACCGCTCCATTGTGCACCCCGCCTGCGTCTGCTATAGTAAATTCAGAACATGGCAAAACGCTAAAAAGCAGGAGGAAAAACAGATGTCAATGCACAAAATCATCTATGAAAGGCGCCGGGCGCTTGCGCTGACACAGGAGCAGGTAGCGGAATATATGGGCGTGTCCGCACAGGCAGTCCACAAATGGGAAAAAGGGGCTACTTTTCCCGATATCACACTGGTGCCGAAGCTGGCGAGGCTGTTAAAGGTAGATTTAAACACGCTGTTCTGCTTTCGGGAAACGCTGAGCAAGCAGGAAATCCAGCAGCTTCAGGAAGAGGTAATCCAAGAAATCGCAGACAGAGGCATCGATGCCGGCATCGCTCTCGCAGAAAAAACACTGCGGGAGTATCCTGACTGCGGAGCTCTTTTAGAAGGCATGGCGGTTGCCGTGCAGGGCAGCCTGATCATGTCCGAGGTTCAGATTCCAGACCGGGAAGCATATCAGGCGTTTGTTACCGCATGTTATGAGCGCGCGATGGGCTGCGGGGATGAAGAAGTGAAAAACAGGGCTGGATTTATGGCGGCTTCCCAGTATTTAGGCAGCGGCGATTATGAAAAAGCCGGGCAGGTATTGGAACGCCTGCCGGAGCCTTGCCAGCTCAATAAATATTTGCTTTTATCGGAGCTTTTTCAGAAACAGGGACAGGCAGAGGAAGCGGTGAAGCTGCTGGAAAAAATGCTGTTGCAGGCGGCAAACAATAGTATGGCTATTTTTTCCAGGCTGGTGGACGCGGAGCTTTTGCGCGGAGAAGAAGCCAAAGCCAGGAAAATCGCGAAAAAAGCTGAGGAAGCAGCGGCTGCGTATGACTGCTGGGGCTATATGGGGCTGATCGGAATGGAGTCTGTGGCAAGAAAACGCAAAGATGTTGCAGGAAGCCTTGCTTTGCTTAAGCAGATGCTGGAAGCCTCGCAAGAGCCGTGGAGGATGCACCAGTCGCCGCTGTATGACCTGCTGTATGAAAAATTGGGGCAAAAGGAGGACATTTCGGTATCCGAAAAAGTGCTGCCGGCGCTTCTTACGATGCTTGAAAGCGACCCGGAATATGATTTTTTGCGGGAACAAAAGGAGTTTCAGGAATTGCTGGACGCATACCGTGTCTGAAAAAGAGACGCAGCCCGGGCGTCCAATTCTGTAAAAAATACGCTTGCCTGTTTTCTTAAAATGTCATACAATAAAAGCATCATAGAACACAGGAGGTATTACCATGAGCTTTTTAAAAGGAAAGACAGCGATTATTACCGGCGCAGGCAGGGCAGTGCTGAGCGATGGCAGGTGCGGTTCCATCGGCTACGGAATCGCGACAGCTTATGCAAAGGAAGGTGCAAATCTCGTCATTACCGGGCGAAACGTGAAGAAGCTTACAGATGCGAAAGAAGAACTGGAGCGCCTGTATGGGATTTCCGTACTTTGTGTGCAGGCGGATGTCAATGCGGGCGCGGATAATGAGGCTGTTGTGGCAAATGTCGTAAAGCAGGCGTTCGACACGTTCGGCAGGATTGACGTGCTGATTAACAACGCGCAGGCATCCGCGTCAGGAGTGACGCTCGCAGAGCATACGACAGAGCAGTTTGACCTTGCCGTGTACTCCGGGCTGTATGCGGCGTTTTATTATATGAAGGCATGTTATCCATATTTAAAGGAAACAAAAGGCTCTGTTATCAACTTTGCTTCCGGTGCGGGCTTATTTGGCAATTTTGGCCAGTGTGCCTACGCTGCCGCAAAGGAAGGCATCCGCGGGCTGACGCGTGTTGCCGCTACCGAATGGGCAAAGGACGGAATTAACGTCAATATTATTTGTCCGCTGGCATGGACGGCGCAGCTTGAGCAGTTTCAAAAGGCGTATCCAGACGCGTTTAAGGAAAATGTCAAGATGCCTCCGGCTGGCCATTACGGCGATTCAGAGCTGGAAATCGGGCGGGTATGCGTACAGCTTGCTTCCGAGGACTTCAAGTATCTGACAGGCGAGACGCTGACACTGGAGGGCGGCATGGGGCTGCGGCCGTAAAACCACAGTGCTGCAAAAATCTGGAGTATGATTCCCCCGGCAGGTAAATACACAAAAAAAATTCGGAGGTAAAACCTTATGGATCTGGCTGATTTTACATGGACAAGAAAGCCGCTGGATTATAAAATCGACCACGGCAGGGTTGAGATTACAACAAAACAGCACACGGATTTGTGGCAACGCACCTATTATCATTTTCAAAACGACAATGCTCCGGTGTTTCAGATGGAGACAGACGAGAAATATTTCAGTTTTGTTGTAAAAACAGAATTTGCTGATAGCTGCCACAGGTTTGACCAGTGCGGGATTGTGATGTATCTCGACAGTGAAAACTGGCTAAAAGCATCGGTTGAATATGAAAATGAAAAATACCAGCATTTAGGCAGCGTGGTAACAAATGGGGGCTATTCCGACTGGGCAACTACGGTGATTGACGCATCGGTAACATCTATGTGGTATCGATTCAGCCGCCGCGAGGACGATTATTGTATCGAATGCTCCGCAGACGGCATTCATTTTAAACAGATGAGGATTTGTCATATGCACAGGGGAAACGCAGCGATTCGATTTGGCATCTATGCCTGCTCGCCAGAGGAATCTTCTTTCAAAGCAATATTTACGGATATGCAGTTGATGGAATGCCAGTGGCAAGCCCATGATGGGCAGCAGCCAGACGCAGGCTGAAAAATCCGATTGGTAGGTGAACGAATCACCTACCGCTTACTTGCTTCACTGTATTTTTGCTTATAATCCCGCGGCGGCATCTGCTTTGCCTTTTTAAAAGCTTTGGAAAAATACAGGCTGCTTTCAAAGCCGACAGAATTGGCGATCGCAGTAATGGACAGGCTGGAATGGCGCAGCAGGTAACATGCCTGTTTAATCCGAAACTGGGACAGGTATTCTTTTGGGGAAAGCTGCAAAACTGCCTCAAAGGAACGGAACAGGTGGCTGCGGCTCAGCCCCACATAGGCGGCAATATCTTCAATCGTGATCTGGTAGGAGTAGTGCGCGGCGATATATTCCACCGCCTTTTGGACATAGGTATAGTAATTGTTCTGCACCGGTTTATGCCCGGCGCCTTTTACAAAGAGTGCCAGCGTCATATACAGCCGCCCGGTCATCTCGACCGCGCTTTCAAAATCATTGCCGCGCACTTCATAAATATGGCGGAGCTGGTGCGTGATTTCTTTTCCGTAAGGGGTGCCTTTAATAACCGGGGCGGCTGGCACAAAGTCGGTTGCTTCCAACAGGATCGGCGCGTCCGAGCCGTTAAATCCGACCCAGGCATATTCCCACGGCTCGGATTCATCTGCTGTGTAGGCGGCTTCCGTATCTGGATAGATTAAAAAAGAATCTCCGGCTTCCAGGTCATAGGTTGCCTGGTTTAATTTCAGGCGCCCCTTCCCGGCGATGATATGGTGGATCAGGTAATGGTCGCGGATGCCAGGGCCCCATTGGTATTTTGGGTCGCATTTTTGGTAGCCGACGTTGTATACGGCGAGGGATACTAGTTCCTTTTCTGTTGATTTGTATGAGTTTTTGTAGTTTGTGTTCATATAGGCTCCTTTCGTTGCTTGTTGTGCTCTTTTTCAGGGAAGGACGCTGGCGGAAGGGGAAAGGGGCTGGCTTCCGGTTCCGATTCCAGAATGTAAGGAGCCCTAAGCATCCTGCGTAGCGCTGTGGCACCGTCCGGGCGCGGCACCTAGTTCGCCCTGGCTTGCAGCCAGCAGCTAAAGGTGCCGCTTGGCTTCGCCCCTGCTTTTGTCGAGCAGGATGCTAAGGGCTCCTAACATTCTTCCAACGGAACCGGAAGCCAGCCCCTTTCCCCTTCCGCCGGCTGTTTTTCGCAAGCTCTAAGTAAAGTACTCAGAAGGGTGCTTTTTAGTAGCGTTTGCGAATTCCAACGGAACCGGAAGCCAGCTCCATTCTCCTTCCGCCGGCTGTTTTTCGCAAGCTTTAAGTAAAGTACTCAGTAGGCATTTTTCAGTAGCGTTTGCGAAAACCATCTCCTCTCCCAGCGTCCCTTTCTGCAAAAAAAATACAAGCATTCCATCTGATAAAAATTATATAGCATTTTTTGCTATTGCGCAACAAAATTGCATGTTTATTATACATTTTTTTCTATACAATTTCGCAAAACAGAGATACACTAAGATCATAGGAAATGCAGAAAACAAAACAGGCTAAGGACAGCTCCAAAGCCACCAGAAAGGAGAACCAATTATGGCAATTTTAGTAACAGGCGGTGCAGGCTATATTGGCAGCCACACATGTGTAGAACTGTTAAATGCAGGCTATGAGGTAGTTGTACTGGACAATCTGTGCAATGCAAGTGAAAAATCACTCGACAGGGTCAGGCAGATCACAGGGAAGGAGCTTACGTTTTATAAGGGGGATATTCTTGACAGAGAGATTTTAAACAAGCTGTTTGCGGAAAATAAAATCGAAAGCTGTATCCACTTTGCAGGCTTAAAGGCGGTCGGCGAATCGGTACAAAAGCCATGGGAATATTATAACAACAATATTTCCGGCACGCTTACCCTCGTAGACGTGATGCGCAGCAACGGCTGTAAAAACATTATTTTTTCTTCTTCGGCAACCGTTTACGGCAATCCGGCACAGATCCCGATTACCGAGGAATGCCCGAAGGGTGAGTGCACGAACCCATACGGCTGGACAAAGTCGATGCTGGAGCAGGTATTGATGGATATTCAGAAAGCAGATCCGCAGTGGAACGTTATTTTACTGCGCTACTTCAATCCAATCGGCGCCCATAAAAGCGGTACGATGGGAGAAAATCCAAACGGCATTCCAAACAACCTGATGCCGTATATTACCCAGGTCGCAGTCGGAAAGCTCAAAGAACTAGGCGTATTTGGCGATGACTATGACACACCGGACGGAACGGGCGTCCGGGATTATATCCACGTTGTCGACCTGGCAGTCGGCCACGTAAAGGCATTAAAAAAGATCGAAGAAAACGCGGGGCTTTGCATCTACAATCTCGGAACCGGGCATGGCTACAGCGTGCTGGATATCGTAAAGAACTTTGAAAAAGCAAACGATGTCAAGATCCCATACGTGATCAAGCCACGCCGCGCCGGAGACATCGCAACCTGCTACGCAAATGCGGACAAGGCGGAAAAAGAGCTTGGCTGGAAAGCGGAGAACGGGATTTTACAGATGTGCGAAGATTCCTGGAGATGGCAGAAAAATAATCCGAATGGATATGACTCATAACAACTCTGTATCGCTGTATATGCTGGCATAAAAAACAGACCATTCACAGCTTTCGCAGGCAGCGGCTGTATGCTGCCGCCTGCGAGGACTGTAAAATACTATAACAGCCTGGAAAACGGCTGGTTTTACATATTGACACATATCTTTTTGCCGCTAAAAAAAATTTTTGAAAAAAATTGTAAAAAACACTTGCATTTTTTCTCTGGTCGTGCTACTATACTTATGGTCATGGTCCGTTGGTCAAGCGGTCAAGACGCCGCCCTCTCACGGCGGAAACACGGGTTCGATTCCCGTACGGACTGCTATCAGAAAAGCCCAGCTTTTTGGGTAGAAATGCCGGAAGCATTGAAGAATCAATGTGTTCCGGCATTTTTTGTGCAAACATTCGCATAGGCATCACTAAAATTTACCCTGCAAATTGTCAGCATTGCATGTTGCACCTACAAGGACGCCGCAGGAAGGGGAGCGGGGCTTGCTTTCGGTTCCGATTCCAAAATGTAAGGAGCCCTAAGCATCCTGCGGGGCGCTGTGGCACCGTCCGGGCGCGGCACCTAGTTCGCCCTGGCTTTCAGCCAGCAGCTAAAGGTGCCGCTTGGCTTCGCCCCTGCTTTTGTCGAGCAGGATACCAAGGGCTCCTAACATTTTTCCAACGGAACCGAAAGCAAGCCCCGCTCCCCTTCCTCCGCCTGGTTTTCAATCGTTCAACATAAACAGCGATCCGTACCGTCATATTTGTACAATTTGCGAAAACCAGCCGGGAGAGGGGATGGGCACGCCTGGGCTGCGGCCTTGGAAGAAGGTTTAGAAGCCCTTAGCATCCTGCCCGACAAAAGCAGGGGCGAAGCCAAGCGGCACCTTTAGCTGCTGGCTGAAAGCCAGGGCGAACTAGGTGCCGCGCCCGGACGGTGCCACAGCGCCCCGCAGGATGCTTAGGGCTTCTTAACCTTCTGGAACGGACGCAGCCCAGGCGTGCCCATCCCCTCTCCCAGCGTCCTCCCCGCAAAAATGCAGCACCCGGTCTAATTTGCTTTAAAAAAAATCTCTCCAAAACATAAAAAGTGCAAATAACCAGCAATCGTTTAATACTTCCAAAAAAACGTAATAATAAACAGCACCAAAAACACAACAGCACAAGGTATCGTAAAAAACAGCTCCTTCATCCCCCACGCACCAGTAAACGACCCAGCACTTAAAATACAAAAAAACCCAAACCAGGCAAAGAATACCAACCGATACGACAACTTGGCAAAAAAATCATACCAATCCACTTCTTCTAATTTTTTTCTCACAGCAAAATCCTCCTTTTAATATGATTATCGTAATTATATCATGATTCCTGAACAAAATACATAGAATTAATAAATAAAATGAATCCATTTCAAAAGATTTCAAGCGCCAATCTAAAAATTTTTCCATAAACGCTTGCTTTTTACATACAAAAGTGCTATTTTATTAAATAAGAATAAAGTATCAATTCATTGAGAGTGGACGCCAATCCACTCTCAATTCGCGTTGTAGTGCATTATTTGGATAAAGTGCAGCGTATCCAGGCAGTAATTTGAAGGAGGTGTAAAGATGTCAAGAAGAGAGGAATATGAACGAAAAACCGAAGAACTGCTTTTGCCGATTCTTGAGGAATATCAATTCGACCTGGTCGATGTAGAATATGTCAAAGAAGGAAGCGCCTGGTTTTTGCGCGCCTATATTGATAAAGAAGGCGGGATCACGATCAATGACTGTGAGGACGTGGCAAGAAAGATGAATCCGATTTTGGATGAGCTGGATTATATCGACGGGGCTTACACCTTCGAGGTCAGTTCGCCGGGACTGGGCAGGCCGTTAAAAAAAGAAAAAGACTACGCCAGAAATCTGGGAAAACAGATAGAGATTCGCACCTATCGCCCCATTTCGCATAAAAAGGAATTTTTTGGAGAGCTGAAGGCTTACGATGCGCAGACAGTAACGATTGTTACTGAGGAAGATATGGAGATTTCCTTTGCAAAGAGTGATATTGCCCTGATTCGACAGGCACTTGATTTTTAGAGCGGCAGTACACAGTTTTGGACTGCCGGTGCCTGACGATGCCGGGGCGGGCAGTTCCATAGATTAGGAGGATCGGAAAAATGAACAATGAATTGTTGGAAGCATTGAATATATTGGAAAAAGAAAAAAATATCAGTAAGGATACGCTGCTCGAAGCGATTGAGACGTCGTTGGTTACCGCGTGTAAAAATCATTTCGGCAAATCAGATAATATCAAGGTGGATATGAACCCGGAGACGTGTGAATACCATGTATATCAGGGCAAGACCGTTGTAGAAGAGGTAGAGGACCCCGTTATGGAGATCAGCCTTGCAAACGCAAAGATGATTAACAGCAGGTATGAGCTGGGGGATATGGTAAATATCGAGATCAAGTCCAAGGAATTTGGCAGGATCGCCACGCAGAATGCCAAAAACGTGATTTTGCAGAAAATCCGTGAAGAAGAGCGCAAAATCCTGTGCGATGAGTATTACAGCAAAGAGAAGGATATCGTAACGGGAATTGTGCAGCGGTATATGGGGAAAAATGTCAGTATCAACCTTGGAAAAGTAGACGCAGTCCTGACAGAAAATGAACAGGTCAAAAAAGAAGTATTCCAGCCGACAGAGCGTGTCAAGGTCTATATCCTGGAAGTCAAATCCACATCCAAGGGCCCGAAAATCCTCGTGTCCAGGACGCATCCAGAGCTGGTCAAGCGGTTATTTGAATCCGAAGTGACAGAGGTAAAAAGCGGCATTGTGGAAATCAAAAGCATTGCCAGGGAAGCCGGAAACCGTACCAAGATCGCCGTACACTCCAACGACCCGAACGTCGATGCCGTAGGCGCCTGTGTCGGGATGAACGGCGCGAGGGTAAACGCGATCGTGAATGAGCTGCATGGAGAAAAGATCGACATTATTACATGGAATGACAATCCTGCCATGCTGATTGAAAATGCGTTAAGCCCTGCAAAAGTCATTTCCGTTATAGCAGACGCAGAGGAAAAGAGCGCAAAAGTCGTCGTACCGGATTACCAGTTGTCGCTCGCAATCGGCAAGGAAGGGCAGAATGCAAGGCTCGCGGCAAGGCTGACCGGATTTAAGATCGATATTAAGAGCGAAACACAGGCAAGAGAAGCCGGGGATTTCTTGGATTATGAAAATGAATACGAGGACGCGGACGAATATGACGAGTATTCTGAATATAACGAGGACTCCTATGAAAGCGGCGACAGCTACGGTGAAGAATCGTATGAAGCGTCTGGCGATGACGGCTACAGTGAAGAATCGTATGAAGCGCCTGACGACGGCAGTTATAACGAAGAATCGTATGAAACATCAGGCGGCGACAGCTATAACGAAGAATCGTATGAAACATCAGGCGACGGCAGCTATAACGAAGAATCGTATGAGGAATCTGGCGACGGCAGTTCTGAGTGTAGTTCATATGAAGAATCCGATGACAATGGCAGCGAAGAAGAATCATATGAAGAATCAGGCAGCGACAGCTACGAAGAATCGTATGAAGCATCCGATGACGGTTACAACAAAGAATCATATAAAGAATCCGATGATGGCTACGAAGAAGATTCATATAAAGAATCCGTCAATGACGGCTACGAAGAAGATTCATATAAAGAATCCGTCAATGACGGTGATGACAGCTACAAAGAAGATTCTTATGAAGAATCCGCAGGCAGTACGGACGGCTACGATACAGCGGAATTAGCAGACAGTACGGATGAATACGTCTCGGAGGAACCAGCCGCAGACCGTGCTGAGGAATCCAGCGCAGGCGGCACGGACAGTAACGTTTCGCAGGAACCAGCCGCAGGCGATACGGTCGAAGATGCGCAGGATTTTGCTCCAGAAGCCTCCGGCGCAGCAGGTTCCGGCATACAACAGCCGCAAGACGAAGATAAAGAAGGTGCAGGGATTTCGTGAAAACAAAAAAGATTCCATCGAGAATTTGTGTAGGATGCAGGGAGCCAAAGGAAAAACGGAGCATGGTACGGATCGTAAAGACAGCCGAAAATGAGATCTGCCTGGACGAGACGGGAAAGAAGAACGGGCGCGGCGCCTATATTTGCAAAAACAAGGAATGCTTTCGGCGTGCCGTACAGTCCAAGGGGCTGGAGCGGTCATTAAAGACACAGGTTCCGCAGGAAGTGATTGATCAATTAGAAGAGGAGATGAGTGCAGTTGAAGCCAGATAAGGTATTGTCAATGATTGGAATGGCGGCCCGGGCAGGGAATGCTGCAAGCGGCGAATTTTCAACGGAAAAAGCGGTGAAAGGCGGTAAGGCTTATCTGGTTGTTCTTGCGAAAGATGCATCGCAGAATACAAAAAAACATTTTTCAGATATGTGCGCCTACAGGGAAACGCCGTATTTTGAATATGCAGATAAGAAACAGCTTGGTAATTGTATCGGAAAAGAGTACCGGGCATCACTGGCAGTTACAGATGAACATCTGGCGGGAGCAATTATCAAAAGGTTAATGGAAATGGAACAACTGAATAATGGAGGTAATTAAGAGTGGCAAAGCAGAAAATACATGAGCTTGCAAAAGAGCTGAAGTTGACAAATAAAGTAATCGTAGATTATATGAACCGCAAGGGGAAGGATAAAGACAAAAAATATACTTCCTCCAATGCGCTGGAAGCAGAAGAAGCGGCGGACATCCGCGCGAACCTGGACGCGCTCGTAAAGGCAGACCATGAGCTAAAGGCAAAGCAGGCGGACACGAAGCAGAAAGCGGGCGACCAGAAAGGCTCCGGCGCAAAGGAGTCCGACGCAAGGCCAAAGAAAAAAGCAAGCATTACCGCGGTTTTTAACGCGCAGTACAGCAAACAAAACCGCAAGCAGAACGGGAACCGGAACAAGCAGTCGGGCGAACGCGCAGACAGGGAACGCGGGCAGCGCCTCGTAAGGCCGGCAGAGCGCCCGCATATCCCGATCCGCCCAAACGCAGACAGGCCAAATTACGACAGGGCGTCCGCACATGTGCCGGACGATGAGATCGTAAAGCCAGCGCCAAAAGCGGAGCGTGCGGAAGCACCGGAACGCAGTGAAAAAAATGACCGTTCGGCAGTCCGGGTATCCGACCGCGGCGACCGAGCATCCGACCGGATATCTGAGCGCAATGAGCGTGGCGACCGCCAAAACGACAGGATGCCTGAGCGCAATGACCGCGGCGACCGTCAGAACGACAGGATGCCTGAGCGTAATGACCGTGGCGACCGTCAGTCTGACCGGGTATCCGACCGCAATGACCGCGGCGACCGGGCATCTGACCGGATGTCTGAGCGCAGTGACAGGCAGGGTGAGCGCAATGAGCGTGGCGACCGTCAGTCTGACCGCGGTGACCGCCGCAGCGGACAGCGGCAGGGCGACCGCAATGTACGCGCGATGAGCGGTTCCAGGCAGTCCGGCAGCGCGCAGCGTGCCAATACGGGGAACGCAAGAAACGAACGTGGAAATGACAGGGGTGGAAGAAATGCGGGATTTGAGCAAAAAGGTGAGAAAAGCCATCAGAATAATCGAGCGAATTCCGGTAATAATTATGGTGATAAAAACGGCGGCAGAGTCGGTGCGAATCGCCAGAAGGAATTTAAGGGAAAATTAGAGCAGAATATCAACCGTTTCCACAAAGAATCGGTGAAGCCGTCGCCGGAAGAGATGTCGAAGGAAAGCAGAGACAGCAGAAGCCGGGACAATAACCGCAAGAAAAACAATACAAACAAAGAATACGACAAGCTGGGCGGCAAGAAGCAGGAGCGTTATGTCAACCTGGAAAAGACGAGCGGCCACAAAAAGAAAAACCAGGCGCCGGTACAAAGCGCGCCGAAGGAAGAAGATGCAATCCGTTCGATTACGCTGCCGGAGCATATGACGATCCGCGAGCTGGCTGACAAGATGAAGGTGCAGCCGTCTGTCATTGTGAAAAAGCTGTTTTTAAAAGGAACAATGGTTACGGTAAACCAGGACATTGACTACGAACACGCGGAAGAGATCGCGCTGGAATTTAACTGCATCGCCGAGCCGGAGGAAAAGATCGACGTGATCGCCGAGCTGTTAAAGGAAGAAGCCGAGGATGAGAGCAAGATGGTTTCCCGCCCTCCGGTAGTCTGTGTCATGGGGCATGTTGACCACGGAAAAACATCGCTGCTGGACGCGATCCGCCATACAAGGGTGACCGACAAGGAAGCAGGCGGCATTACGCAGGCGATCGGTGCGTATATGGTAAAATGCAACGGGGAAAATATCACATTTTTGGATACGCCGGGGCATGAAGCGTTTACGGCAATGCGTATGCGCGGGGCAAATTCGACGGATATCGCGATTTTGGTCGTAGCGGCAGACGACGGCGTGATGCCGCAGACGGTAGAAGCGATCAACCACGCAAAGGCGGCGGGCATTGAGATTATTGTCGCGGTCAATAAGATCGATAAGCCAAACGCCAATATCGAGCGTGTAAAGCAGGAGCTGTCCGAGCATGAGCTGATCCCGGAGGATTGGGGCGGCAGCACGATTTTTGTGCCGGTTTCCGCACATACAAAAGAAGGCATCGAGCAGCTTTTGGAAATGATTTTGTTAACCGCGGAAGTGCTGGAGCTTAAGGCAAATCCAAAACGCAATGCCCGTGGTGTTGTTATCGAAGCGAAATTAGACAAAGGGCGCGGCGCGGTCGCGACCGTACTCGTACAAAAAGGGACGTTAAAGGTCGGCCAGCCGGTTGCCTGCGGAAGCAGCTTTGGCAAAGTCCGGGCAATGATCGACGACAAGGGCAGAAATGTCAAGGAGGCAAAGCCGTCCATGCCGGTCGAGATCCTTGGGTTAAGCAGCGTGCCGGATGCAGGCGAGACGTTTGTCGTATGCGGGTCAGAAAAGGAAGCAAGAAACTTTGCGGAGACGTATATTACCGAAAGCAAGGAAAAGCTTCTCGAAGAGACGAGGTCAAGAATGTCCCTCGACGATTTGTTCTCCCAGATCCAGTCCGGCAATGTCAAGGAGCTGAACATTATTGTAAAGGCAGACGTACAGGGCTCTGTCGAAGCGGTCAAGCAAAGCCTGCAAAAGCTGTCCAACGAAGAAGTCGTGGTCAAGATTATTCACGGCGGCGTAGGCTCGGTCAACGAATCCGACGTCAACTTAGCGTCCGCTTCCAACGCGATTATTATTGGCTTTAACGTGCGCCCGGACCCGGTTGCAAAAGCAAGCGCAGAGCGCGAAGGCGTTGATATCCGCCTGTACAAGGTGATCTACAACGCGATCGAGGACGTATCGGCTGCGATGAAGGGGATGTTAGACCCGATCTTTGAAGAAAAGGTATTGGGCCATGCCGAGGTGCGCCAGATCTTTAAGGCGTCCGGCGTTGGGAATATTGCAGGATCTTATATTTTGGACGGTATTTTTGAACGAGGTTGCAAATGCCGCATAACGAGGGAAGGCGAACAGATCTTTGAAGGGGCGCTTGCTTCCTTAAAGCGGTTTAAGGACGATGTAAAGGAAGTAAAATCCGGCTACGAATGCGGGCTTGTATTTGAAGGCTTTAACGATATTGCAGAATTTGACCAGATTGAAGCTTATAAAATGGTAGAAGTGCCTCGCTAAATGCCAGCGTGCTTCATCCGTCCGCACAGGGCATCAGGGTGGGGCACTGGAAAGGAATGGCGGAAAATGAGAAAACACAGTATTAAAAATACACGCATCAACGAAGAAGTATTACGGCGGCTCAGCGAGATTATCCGCGGCAGCATCAAAGACCCGCGCATCAATCCGATGACGAGCATTGTTTCGGTGGAAGTCGCGCCGGACTTAAAGACATGCAAAGCGTACGTCAGCGTGCTGGGCGATGAACAGTCGCAAAAGGATACGCTTGCCGGGCTTAGGAGCGCCGAGGGCTATATCAGGCACAGCCTGGCTCAGAGCGCGAACCTGCGCCATACACCGCAGATTACGTTTATTATCGACCAGTCGATCGAATACGGCGTCAATATGTCGCACCTGATCGACCGTGTGAACAAAGAAAGCAAGGAAAACACCTATGAATAGCCTGGAAGAACAGCTTGGCGGAGTACACAGCGTGGCAGTTGCGGGGCATGTAAAGCCGGACGGGGACTGCATTGGCTCCTGCCTTGCTACCTATAATTATATCAGGGACTATGACCCAGACATGCAGGTGCGCGTGTTTTTGGAACCGATCCCGAATATTTTTAAATTTTTGCCCGGTGCCGGAGCGATTGACAGCGCGCCGGATGCGTCGATGCGGTTTGACCTGGTGATCGTACAGGACTGCGGCGATGCAAAAAGGCTTGGAAAAGCCGCGGTGCTGCTTGACAATGCAAAACGCGTGATCTGTATCGACCACCATATCAGCAACACAGGCTTTGGGGACGACCGCTATATTGTTCCAAATGCAAGCTCGACTTCCGAGCTGGTCTTTGACCTGATGGACCAGGCACGGATTACAAAGCAGGTGGCAGAATGCATTTATACTGGGATCATCCATGATACCGGGCTGTTCCAGTATTCCTCGACCTCTCCAAAGACGATGCGCACGGCAGCGTTTTTGATGGAGCAGGGCATTCCGTTTACAGAAATCGTGGACCAGACGTATATACAAAAGACGTTTGAGCAAAACCAGATCTTAGCGCGGGCAATTGAAAAAAGCAGGCTGCATCTGGACGGCGCCTGCATTTCCTCGGTCATTACCGAAAACGATATGAAAGAGTGCCGTGTCCTGCCCAAGCATCTGGAAGGCATCGTCGCACAGCTTCGCGCCACCAAGGGCGTAGAAGCAGCCATCTTTTTTTACCCACAGGAAGGGCAGGGGTACAAGATCAGCCTGCGCGCGGCGTCAGACGCCGTCAATGTGGCGCAGATTGCGGTGCGCTATGGCGGGGGCGGGCATATCCGCGCAGCCGGGGCGTCCACGGACATGGAGCCGCAGGAATGCCTTGCCCAGATCTTAGAGATGGTCAGGCAGCAGTTGGAAGGACGAGAGTGAAGGGGACATCATTCATGAATGGAATGATCAATGTATACAAAGAAAAAGGCTATACCTCGCACGATGTTGTGGCAAAGCTGCGGGGGATCTGCCATCAGAAAAAGATCGGGCATACCGGGACGCTGGACCCGGACGCCGAAGGCGTGCTGCCGGTATGCCTTGGCACAGCAACAAAGGTTTGTGAACTGCTGACAGACAAGGATAAAGTGTACGAGACAGTACTGCTGCTCGGAAAAGAAACAGACACACAGGACCTGAGCGGGACGGTGATACGTCAGATGCCGGTATCCTGCACAGAAAGCGAAGTACGAAACGCAGCCGCTTCCTTTTTAGGCACATACAGCCAGCTTCCGCCGATGTATTCCGCCTTAAAGGTCAATGGAAAAAAGCTGTGCGACCTGGCAAGGGCAGGTGTCGAGGTAGAGCGCAGGCACAGGCAGGTCACATGTTATGAGATCGAAGTGCTGTGGCTGCGCCTGCCGCGTGTCAAGCTGCGCGTACACTGCTCCAAAGGCACATATATCCGTACGCTTTGCCACGATATCGGGCAAAAGCTTGGCTGCGGCGGCTGCATGGAGGAGCTGCTGCGCACAAGGGTAGGTATCTTCCAGTTGGACAACGCTTACCGCCTGGAACAAATACAGGGCATGGCAAAAGAACACCGGCTGGAAGAAATACTGCTGCCTGTGGACCGCTTATTTTTGCATGATCCAAAAGCAGAGGTTTTGCCCCAATTCAGCAGGCTGCTGTTAAACGGCAACCGCTTGCCAAAACAGGCTTTGACAGCCGCGGCAAAAAGCGGGGAAGATACACAGACAGTGCGTGTTTATTTTGGCAGCGAATTTTATGCTCTTTATCAATACGACCCTTTGCGGGGCGATTATAAGCCTGTGAAAATATTTGGACAAATTCAGCAAAACGGGAGGAATGGGGCATGAGGTACGAACAGGATTTTTTGCATTTGCAGCTTCACGAGCCTACCGTTTTATCCCTTGGAAAATTTGACGGCCTGCACCGGGGGCATGAGCTATTAATGGAATCGGTATTTGAAAAGGCACAGGAAGGGCTGAAGGCTGCCGTATTTACCTTTGACCTTCCGCCGAATCCAGTATTTGATGTCCAGCAGGTCATTACGACAAAGGAAGAAAAGCAGCAGCTTTTTTATGAGCGCGGCGTAGATTATCTGATCGAATGCCCGTTTACCAAAGAGATTATGCTCATGGAGCCGGAGCAGTTTATCAAAGAGGTCGCAAAGCGGCTGTGCGTGAAGTGGATCGTTGTCGGGACAGATTTCCGCTTTGGTCATAACCGCAGGGGCGACTACCATATGCTGCAAACATATGCCAGTGCCTATGGCTACCAGGTGCGCGTCGTACAGAAAATGCAGTACCAAGGCAGGGACATCAGCAGTACTTATATCCGGGAAGCGGTTGGGAAAGGAAGCATTGAGTTCGCAAACGAGCTGCTCGGATACCCTTATTTTATCCAGGGGAAGATTATCCGCGGCAACCAGGTCGGCCGCACGATCGGATTCCCGACGATTAACATTCTCCCGCTTCCCGAGAAGCTTCTTCCGCCTTATGGCGTCTACGTATCCAGAATCCGTCTGGACGGCAGGCAGTACGGGGGCATTACCAATATCGGCGTCAAACCGACAATCCACGGGGAATATCCGGCAGGCGCTGAGACCTATATTTACGATTTTCATGGAGACGTCTACGATAAGACAGCAAAGGTTGAGCTGCTGCACTTTGAGCGCCCGGAGATGAAGTTTGACGGGATCGGGCAGTTAAAGCTTCAGCTTGCGAAGGATATTGCGTATGGGAGGGAATATCTTGCGGATGAGAAGCTGTAAGATTTGATGAAAAAAGGAATTGATGAATGCGTATCATGGGTGTATAATACTTGTTAAGCTCATGGATGTGGATTTTGGAGAATAGCACAATTTGGAGGTGATGCATATGGAAAAATCAGGCAGACGGAGCTTGACGGAGCAGATATGGCGTGCATTCCGGCTGGAAGGCGGGAAATGGTTTTATAAGCTGCGCTATTTGGCATGTGCAGTATTCGCAGTACTGCTTGCAATTGCGCTGCTGCCGCAGGAAGCATGTGAGCTGCTTGCCGGGCGCTTTGTATATGTGACAGCGTTTGTAAATGTAGGTTTGGCGTTCATCCTTGTCTGCGGACTGCTGTTTTTGCCGGAAGTATTGTTAGCGCAGGCTTATACGCAGCGTGGACAGCCGACGCAAAAAGACGAAGGCATTTCACAAAAAGCGTACCTGCTAGCAAGGCTTTTGCTTTGTATCGTAATTATGGCAGTGCTCCTTTTTACAACGTATGCTGCATGTAGCCTGATGGAAAGGTTTGCGACAGATACAGTGCGTTGGTTTTCGATTGATTTCGCGTTTGGCTTTCAGAAACAGCTTATCGCAGGCGCACTGGTACAGCCGCTTTTGTTTTTATGGTTTTTCTTAAAGCCTTTAGCCATCCGGCAGGAACGGCAGTATCTACGCGCATACCTTGTATCGGTAGTGATCTTTCAGATTGTCCAGGCAGTTGCGGGGCTTTCGTATGTACATTTTGCACCTGGGAAGGAACCGCCGGGATGGGTGCTGGACGGGTTCTGGTATTTGGTAATGCTTGGATTTGCGGCTGTGATGTTCCGGCGGGTAACCGGACGGCTGCGGGCGGCTTATCAGTATTAAAGTGTTTTTGTTGTATCCTTAGTATATTACAAAATATTTGTCTGGGAAACTATTTCGGTCAATTGTTGCATTTTTGCGCATACAGGGACGCCGGGAGAGGGGATTGGCACTTCCTGGC
>CAMUPC010000055.1 GCA_947090545.1 uncultured Eubacterium sp.
GTTTCCCAGACAAATAGTTTGCCATTATGCACAACTTTTACAGCTCATAGGTTCTCATCTTCATTCATGCGTTTATTCTGGTAAAAAATCCCATCTTTATCATAATAGAATTTTAACGAAATGCAAGGTTTCTGGCAGGAACGTCAATTTTCTGGCAAGAACGACGTAAAATGTTATAGAAAAACTAATGAAACTTCAGAAGCCTTTCATACTTAGTTCCTTCTAACAAGTCAACAAATTTATCCAACCCCTTTAATGTACTTCCACATTTCTTTCTTGCATCCGAATGACAATTTCTGCTTCTGCAAGATTCTGTATAACATTTGTTCAACTTTGACTTATGTGATTGATATAGTGGCCTTTTAACGGTTGCCCTATCTATCAGTGACTCATAATACTTCTCATATGACATGTATTGATTCGCATACTCAGGCAAAGAACTTAACTCCTTCTTTACTAACGGTAAATCTTTCAATAAATTTGTATTAACTAACAACTCCTCAAAGCACTCATAATCACTCATAAAAATTATGATATTATCCTTTAAGATTTTTGTACATACCATATACAATTCTTCTATGTGACACCCAAACGAAGCTGTATCAAACACGAGAAAAATTTGATTGTATTGTTTACTATGCCTTATTACATCATTCACAATAGAACTCTTGCCATTTTCAGCCGACTTACAATCTGCTTTTACTAATTTAGAAAAGAACTCTAAACCAGAACCTCTGTCCTCTATCAAAAATAATTCTGGATTTTCGCTGCCATCGCACTTTTCAGCAACATACATCTTTTCCATAAAATGTTCCTTACCATTCTTTATGAGCTGATATACATCATTGATACTGAATGATAATGCACCATAACTTGATAATACTGTATCTGCTCTGCATATTATAATAAAATAGATATTTCTATTCGCGCTTTCTCTAAATAAAGATCCAAACTCATGTGTTTCAACGAAATCTTGGTCATCTGCAACGCATATAACATTGTTCTCGTACTTTACTGTAGCTCTCCAATTAGTATCTGTCAGTTCTACAATAGGATAGGTACTTTCTATATTTACGTCATTGCCGCTACTATTTAATATTTCTACAATTCCAGACTTACCTACCCCACTATTCCCTCTTATGACTATGATTCTTCTATCAAAGTTTATATCACAATTGTAATCTCTCGACCGTATGCTTATATTTATAGTACTCAATGATAAACTCCTCCATGGAACTGATATACTTGCCTGGCTCTATTAAATATGCATCAAATTTATCTGGGAAATTCATACAATGATGCAACGTAATTGTTATATCCTTCTGTTCCGCTATCTTAAGAATAAACGGTACGCAATTATCTCCGCATCTAGTTGCATAGATATTTATATTATCTAGCACCGCGAGCATAATTACAGCCTTGCATCCACTAGATAAATAATCTGGTGACATACCGCCATAGACTGGTGATTCTAAATATTCATCCTTTACAGCTATTGTTTCATCAATACCAAAGATGATATCCTTGACATCCTGACGATTAAACCAAGACTTTTCTTTATTTCTTCTAAAATAACCGTCCATTTTTGTTATACAATCTTTTGGGAAGTCTCTACATATATGAATATTTAGCAATATAATAACCTCCTAATAACTATTTTCATTTATATTTATCTAATAACAGTATATTATTTTCTTCTATTTATAGCAACCAGTAACTGTAAAAACAATTTGCCGCTTTCTCTTAAAAAAATCATGCTTTTTTTGTAAACATGGAACCAAACCGCACGTTTTCCAGTCTTATCTATAGAACCACACAACATCACCAACCCAAAAAGGATGTTACAATCAAAATGAGAAGCAGCGAAACCAAAAAACAAGAACTTTTTCTTACCGCCATCACAGAACACGCAGACGCGTTTTACAGATACGCCTATTCCGTACTGCTTAACAAACAGGACGCGGAGGATGCCGTAAGCGAAACCATCCTAAAGGCATTTTCGCACTTGAGCGATCTGCGCCAGCCCGCAAAAATACGGAGCTGGATGTTCCAAATACTGGCAAACACATGCAAGACGATGCAGGCAAAGAACATGCCCGTATTCGATCCCGGCACGATCGAACAAGCGGACAAGCCTGCACAGGAATCCTATAGCAGCCTGCGTGACGAGATCTTTCGGATGGACGCAAAATTTCGTGAAGTCGTGATCTTATACTACTACGAAGAAATGAAAACAAAGGAAATCGCAGCCATCCTGCAACTATCCGAAGGAACTGTAAAATCCAGGCTTTCCAGGGCAAGAGAAAAGCTAAAAACATTTTTAGAATCCAAAACAAGGAGGCATCCCTATGAATCTGGCACAGAAAACAACGAAAATAAAGAAAACAAAACCGTTTCATAAAACGCAGAAACAACAAGAAGCAAACACAGACCAGGAGATCCGAGCACAGTTAAAGCAACAGCCTTTTGTGGAGCCGAATCCTCTTTTTTCACAGCGTATGCACTGTTTTGCCGAAGGGCTTATCAACCAGCCTACGCAGGCGCAAAACAAGATGGCATCTCAAAGCGATTGCCGCAAACACAAGCGCCATCGTGCCGCCGTTCCTGCTGTACTCGCTGCCCTGTTTCTTGCCGCCCTCCCGTTAAAATCCGCCGCATACGATATCTATACTGCACATTTGGCAGCGCTGCAACAGCACCCTGCCGTAACCTTAAAAAATCAAAAGCCGGAAGCGAATACGCCGTCCGAAGGTGCGATTCACAGCCTGCCTGATACAACTGCCGAAGTAAACCGCTTATCCGATACACAAGCAGTTGCAGCCGCGGCGGATTATGTGAACATCCTCTACGGCGTATCTAAAAAACAGCTACAGCAGATGCAAGCGAGCGTGTCTTTGGAACGCAGCCCATTGACAGAACAAACCGATTACCGTATCTGTTTTGCTTCGGATTCCATACGCTATCAGGCGTCAATTGATGCAAACGGCGCCTTTTTAGATCTCTCCCTGGAAAAAGAAGGCTTCTCTTATGATCAGGACAACGTTGCTCTTGATAAAGCGCGTCTTAGAAAAAAGGGGCTGGAAGCAAAAAACATTGCCGAGCGGCTGTTAAACGGAACTTCTGTGATTACAGATGCCTATATCCAGTATAAGCTGGACGAAAACGGACGGGTACCGCATGGAACGGCTGTCTGTTTGTTTGACCTTGCAGACGGCGGCCGCATACGCATCTCCTACAGTATGGCGGAGCATACGTTATGGGGCGCTGTACGGGAAACAGGCGGCGCCGGACAGCGGGATACTAACGTACACGAAAATGAAACGAGGATGTTTTTGGAACTGGACTGAACTTAGTTTTCCAAAGAGTGAAATCCCCGAACTGTGTTTTGGCACAGCTCGGGGATTGTTTTTCTATTTACAATGCCAAATATCTCTCTCCAGCGTTCCTTCCTTGTAAAACGCTGCGCAAGAAAGCATTCCCGCTTTAAATCACAATTCCATCTTTTGGAATATAAACCGCAAACGTTACCGTACCATCATCATTCAGCGTATATGTCGTAATCATCATGCTTTCCAGTCTATTCTCTGAATAAGAATACCCAAACTGATCAGACATCCCCGGCTTTTGCCCCTTAAAATACTCTGGCACGAGAATGCTGTCGCTGCCTGACCCGCGCCCTTCAACCTCGTACTTTACGGACACATATCCGTCACTGTCCGGTGTCAAAGTCTGAACGGTGCTCTCTACGCAGGTAGCATATGTGTCTATATTTTCCGGCGTAAGCTCATCCAGCCATGCCTGGATTCCGGCATCCTCTGCTGCTTCTTTTGCCTGCTGTATCCCTGTCTCAACTTCTCCTTCATTGGTTTCTGCTTCTGAATCATCCTGAAGGCTTGTCAAATACTCCGCTGCCGCCTGCGGGTCTGCCTTGGACGTATCGATCGGCAGAGAAAACAGTGCATTTAGCCCTTCGTACGCTTCGTTTCTGGAAATCTCACCCGTTTCTTTGTCGTAATGATACGCCTGTGAGTTGTAAAAGGTGCTGTCCATCACTCCCAAATACAGCCCGCTGCCTGCAAAAATTTCCACATTGTCGCATTCTGTCAGCCTGTATAAGATGCCGTTTTCCGCAAATTCTGAGTAGCCGCCGCGCATCGTGACCGTATTGTACTCCGCAGGATCATACCCTTTGATAAACGGTGATACAAAAAACGACAAGTCCGCATACGCATCGTCCGACGTATCCGGCATCGGCGTCCCGTCCGCATACTCGATCGCCGTCACACAATAAGTACGGTCTGTCCGCACCACTCCGTTGCTCGTCTGCTGGTACTGCGACAAATCCTCGCCTGAGACAATGCCAATCAGCGTCACACGGTATTTGCCGATTGTCTGCTCCTCACGGATGCTGACTGCATTTTTACTTAAAAAAGCGTCTGTCAGCTTTGAATCGCCGAACCTTTCCGATATTTTTTCCGGCGCCAGGTATTTCCAGGACGCGTACGCTGTTACGGAGCCTGCCCCTAATACGACTGCCGCTGCAACGGCTGCCGCCGGTATCCTTCTTATTTTCTTATGATCCATCGATTTTTTCTCCTTTACCTGTCTTAAAATGCTCTGGTTCAGCCGGCTGTCCGGCTTTATTGTTGGAGTAAGGGCTTGTTTTAATACTTTGTCAAGGTCTTTTTTCATTTAAAACAACCTCCAGTTCTTTTTCTAATATCCTTCTGGCATGATACAGCCTGCTTTTGACCGTTCCTTCCGGGATCTGCATAACAGCCGCAATCTGCGCGACCGTCAAGCCTTCCATATAAAACAGCAGCACTGCGATCCGGTACCTGTCCGGCAGCGCTTCCACTGCATCCCGCACCGCCTGCACATCCGCCCCATGCAGATACTGTTCCTCTGCGGACTGCTCGACGGCGCCGCAGCTTTGTGCATTCTGTTGTTCTGTCCATGTCTGTACCTGCGCAATCCGCTTTCTCCAGGCAAATTTGCGCCTTTTGTTTTTCCAGATCCGCACTGCCACCGCGAGCAGATAGCTTTTCGGGTTCTGACCTGCCCTGATTGTTTCATGCAGCTCTACCGCTTTTAAAAAAGTATCCTGGTATAAGTCCTCTGCTTCCTGCCTGCTGCCAGTCAGATACGCGCAGAAGGAATAGATATCTGTTCCATATGCATCGATGCATTCAGCCAATTCTGCTTTTGTCATAATCAATCTCCACTTTTAAGACGTCCCGGGAGCCGCCGGCATTTCTGCTGCTCCCTGCAAAGGGTCTGATTGAAGTGCCCTTCACTGATATATTGTAACAGCTTTACATATGGTTTAAAAAAGATTGTATTTTTTTAGAATTTGTACAAAAACCCAGGATCGCTGTTTCTGTTGCAATGATTCATTCGCGTATGTTACTATTGCAAAAGGAGAACAATGCCATGGGAAAAATGGCCGTATATCACGGCAGCTTTACAACCATGCAAAAACCGGAAATCCGAATCGGAAGAAATACCAAGGATCTAGGAGCAGGCTGATTGACTATATTGCAAGAAAGGCAAAGAACAAATGTGCTGTTGACCATGTCAGCGATAATTTATTGCATCCAGCGGCATTATACAGGGGCATTTTGACAGTGCTGCAAACACCAGATACGCCGTGCGCAGGCGAAAAAATCGAGGATTTTAACAGCAGCTTTTATTATAACGCGCCGCAGTATATTTTAAGCGCGTTTTTATACGGAACGATCGAATAGAAAACGGCACTGCTTTCCATCCAGCGCGGTTTCCACCAGCCTGCCGTCCACATATTTTAATTTCAGCGAAAAAAACGGATGGTTCTCTTCCAGCAGCCGGAAAAAGATCTTGTCCCCTTCCCAGACCGGCAGGCCATACACGCTGGATTTGTCGATCCATTCCAAATCTCCCTCCCTGCACTCGCTGCCGCTGATCAGTGTTCCGCTGTATGCGTCTGCGGTGTAGAGAAACATGTATTCAGTCTGGTAGTGGTCGCAGAGAAACGTAATGACACCTCTTAACCGCCATGCCGTAAGCGTCAGCCCGGTTTCCTCTTTTACTTCCCGCAGCAGGCATTCCTCTGGTGACTCGTCTGCTTCAAAATGTCCGCCAACGCCGACCCATTTGTCTTTGTTAATGTCGTTTTCTTTTTTTACTCTGTGCATCATCAGGTATTTACCGTCTTGTTCGATGTAGCAGAGTGTGGTTTGATTGCTTTTCATCATAGATTTCTCCCTTGATCATAAGATATGGTTCTTTGGTGTTCTTATTGATCGTAGCATATTTGAAAACGGAAATCTATTCCTTTTTTTCATGAGGATATTGCTGCTGGCCGAGAGGACTTTGGAGTGTAACTGATTCGGCGATGTTGTTGGCACGCTTGGAATCACACATACATTTGAACCAGGCGCCGGAGGGCATACATGAGACTTTTGGGATGCTTTTTGTTAAACAAGAGCTCGGCTGGCTGCCTTTGGAAGAACACGCGGCTGGCGTAAGCAGTGAGAATGTCGGTTTTTGTGCACGGTTGGATTGGATCAGCAGTCTTGTATCAAGAATAGAACTAAAAAAACTTGATAATTTTGTAGACTTTATTTCTCAGATGTGATATACTGTATCGCACAAGGAGGTGGTACTGTATATGACAGATTCCAATAAATTAGATTTTATTATCAGTGTATTGGGAGTTATGAAGTCTGATATGTCGGATCTCAAGACTGATGTCGCAGGGCTCAAGACGGACGTAACGGAACTCAAGACGGATGTGTCTAACTTGAAATCTGATGTTGCTGAGCTTAAGACCGACGTTGCCGAGCTCAAAACTGACGTTGCTAACTTAAAAACCGATGTTGCTGAGCTTAAGACCGATGTCGCAGAACTCAAAACTGACGTTGCTAACTTAAAAACCGATGTCGCGGAGCTTAAGACCGATGTTGCAGAACTCAAAACTGACGTTGCTAACTTAAAAACCGATGTTGCCGAGCTTAAAACCGACGTTGCCGAACTCAAGACCGATGTGTCTAACTTGAAGTCTGATGTCGCAGAACTTAAGCAAAATGTTGCTATCTTAAATTCTGACGTTGCAGAACTTAAGCAAAATGTTGCTATCTTAAATTACGATGTAGCAGAGCTTAAGATTAAGGTTGCCAAGTTAGATTCTGATATGTCAACGCTTAAGGTGGACGTATCGAACTTAAAGACGGATGTATCCGATTTGAAAATTCAGTTTGCTCAGATGCAATTGCATCTGGAAAACAAAACCGACCGAAATATCGAGCTGTTGGCTGAAAATCACAGTATGCTGATCGACAAGCTGAACGAAGCAATCCCTCTTGCAAACAAAAACCTTACATACGAAGTAAAGGTGGAATATGTTCTCGACCGTGTATCAACCCTGGAAAAAGACGTTGCCGGCCTGAAAACTAAAACAGCATAATTTAAGAAGTTGTCCATATCAAACATAAGCTGGCACCACCCGGATACCAGCTTATGTTTCATACCTTGTTTTTTATGCTTCCACACCAAAATGCTCGAATAAAATCCGCTCTGCCTCAGCGCTCCAAAGCCCACGGTTTTTCTTGCACGCTTCATCCAGCTTTGCAAACAGCGGGTCAGTCTTGCCTTTTTCTGCAAAATCCTCAATCGCTGTCAGCGGCATATCAAACTGCGTATAGGTCAGCTTTTTACCGCCTGGAATGCTTGGAAGGTTCAGTGTTGCGTCCGCGATGCTGTCGATACCGCCGACATGTGTTACCATAACGGCTGGTTCGATCCTGCCTTTTGCAGCCAGGTCGTTCGCTTCGATCAGGTCGTCGTTATTGCCGCCTGTCGTCCCTACGATATGCTGGCTTGTATAATGCACGTCATACAGGTTGATCTCAGCCTTGAACTGGCTGTCTGTCGGCCCTGCAAAGAAATTCATGCAGCCGTCAAATGCCAGCAGCTTGTCGCCAAGCTCTGCTACCGCGCGGTTTGGAATATAGACAAACACATCGTCATAGCCCTTGCCGCCTGTTATGTCCTTAAGCTCCTTCACCGGGTCTGCCATCTTTGCCGTATTGACGTATAACAGTTCGACACCGTTCTTTTGCGCATATGACTCTGGAATTACTTCTCTTGCGCGTTCCAGCTTTGCATCGTCAATATCGGTCACAACGATGCGCTTCGGCTTGTTCTCAAACTGGATGCCGTAGCTGACCGCGCCAAGCCCCATCGGTCCGCAGCCGCCTAAGATAATAATGTCGCCGCCTTCCTTCGTGCCGCCCGCAAGGTCATGGTTGCGCTTATTCGTATGATAATTGCCATGGTAGCCGCCGATAATGCAGCTCATCGGCTCGCCCAGAGATGCTTCAAAAAAGCTCTCGCCTTCATACGGCATCAGGCATCCCAGCTCCATAACTTCATGAGGGATAATGCAGTAAGTGCAGGCACCGCCGAAAAATTCATAAGAATATCCTGGTGAAGCCAGGCTGCCTTTATAGTTCAGCGCCGGCTGCTGTGCAAACTTCATCCCCGGATGGAACTGGCCTTTCCATTTCTCGCCAACCTCTACGATCACCCCTGCAAATTCATGCCCAATAATAATCGGGTTGGTATCGATGTTCTGAGGCGCACGCTTATGCTTCTTGCCCTGCTCTACCAGCTTATAGGTAGACATGCAGATACTGTCGCTCATAACTTTGACCAGGATCTCATCCTCTTTGATTGCCGGAAGCTCAAACTCTTCCAGTCTTAAATCTCTCGTTCCATACATTCTGACTGCTTTTGTTTTCATCTTTTCTTCTCCTTATTTCATTCTGATTTTATTCTTTATTTCTGATTCTCTGATTGGATATGTTCGATCAAATATTTTCAATCACAACCTGTTTCATCAGCTCACCCACAAGCTCCCGTGTCGGTGGCTTTGTACCGATTGTCGTTACTGCTCCTGCTGAGGTGGCAATACACATCCGTACGGTCTGTTCGTTGTCAAGTTTCTGATCCCATGCATAGGCAAGCGCCGCTACCATCGCATCGCCTGCACCGACTGTAGAATGTGCCTTTACAGACAGCGCCGGGCATTTTACTTCATATCCGTCGCGCACAAGCATGGCACCGCTTTTGCCCATCGATACCGCTACCGTACCAATGCCCTTTCCTTTTAATTCGCGGGCTGTTTTTAACAGCTCATCAACTGAAGCACGATAGTCATATCCTGCATATTCTTCCAGCTCCACACGGTTTGGCTTGATAATGTCAGGCGCGGCATCCAGCGCATTGCGAAACAGCTCGCCGTCTGCATCCAGCAGCACCTTTGCCCCATGCGCGTGCACGCGCTCAATCATTTTTCCATAAACCCCTTTATCTACGCCATTTGGAATGCTTCCGGCAAAAATAAACAGCGTGTCTTTATCTGCATAGCCTTCCAGCTTTTTGATTAACTGCTCAATCTGTTCTGGTGAAATCTGCGGGCCCGGCTCATTCAGTTCCGTCACTTCCCCGGTTTTTTCAAAAACCTTCGTATTCGTCCGTGTCTCCCCGTCTACCCAGATAAAATCATTCTGGATGCCTTTTTCATTTAGCACAGACTCGATCGTACGTCCTGCGTTTCCGCCCAAAAAGCCTGCTGCAATACTCTTTCCGCCCAGCTCACGGATCGTCTTGGATACATTAATTCCTTTGCCGCCTGCGTCATATTCCACCTTTTGAATACGGTTCAGCCCTCCCCGTTCAAGCGCGTCAATATCAACCGTCTTATCTATCGCCGGATTCATCGTAACAGTTACTATCATGTTGATTACTCCTTTCCTGTCAAAATCTGGTATACCGTATCCACATCCCCTGTCGCCAGGCGTTCTGCTGCCGTATCGTCCAGCATCTTTTCCGCAATCGTAGAAAGGATATCCAGATGCTCGTCGCCAACGCCTGCAATACCGATCACAACATGCACCTCATTGCCGTCCCAGTCAATCCCCTGCGGAAATGTCATAACGGCAATACCAGATGCCTTTACTTCCTTTTTAGCTTCTTCTACACCGTGCGGAAGCGCCAGCCCGCTGCCCATAAATGTGGAAAACGTCTTTTCCCTCTCCACCATAGCATCTACATACGGCTGGTCTACATAGCCGCTGTCTGCTAACATCTGCCCAACGGAACGGATGACCTGCTCCTTGCCGGCGGATGCACAGTTTACACGGATATTTTCACGGTAAAGCAGCTCCTTTTTTTCTGGTTGTTCTTCTTTCTTCTTTTTAAAAAACATCTTGCTCCTCCTTTTTCCTGTTTCTTTCCTTTTTTCTTGTTTTCTATTTTTCTATTTTTCTTGCCTTATTTTGCTTTATTATTTTCTGGTCTTTTCTAATCCTTGCTGATCCTTACTGATCTTTTCTATGTCTTTTCTGTTCCCCTTGTTTCTTCCTGACTCTATTATAAGCCCAGCGAAGCCTATATTTCAAAGAAAAGAAGCCTGGATTTGGCATAATCAGATAGCGCCATTTTTATGCTTGGAATTAGGAAAATCCTCCAATATACCTGTTAAAATATTTCTTCAAATTCCTGGACAGCGCATTTCTGATTTCTTCCTGCTCCCCCTTTTGCACAATATCCAAAAATTCGTACTCCTCAATCAGCATACTGCTGATATATCCCATAATATCCCCATTGATTTTCGCATGGTCGTCAATCGGAGCCAGCATGATAAATACAATACGGATACCTTTAAAATACGGATCGGAAAAAGGCGCCAGGTTTTTTGTCATACATATGGAAAACGCAGGCCGGCTGACTCCTTTTGTACGGGCATGGAACAGGGCAAAGCCAAACTCCGCAAACACCTGGCTTGCAATCTGCTCCCGCTTTATCAGGTCATCGCGGATCATCTCCTGGCAGTCCGAATAAGGCGACATTTTTTCTCCAATTGCAATCAGCAGCTCCCCAAAGCTGATCTGATTATCCACTCTGAAAAAATCCATATATTTGATCACCGTATTGATCTGCGAAGCAACCAGGTTGATCTCTTCTAACTGCATTGAAAACTCATCCGCTTCTTTTTGCTTTTTCGGCAGGCGCTCGTATTTACTGACCATATGGCGGATATTTTCGATATCCTCTTCATTTAAAAGCGGATTGACAAACACAGTCGGAATATCCGTCTGCTCCAGAGGAATGCTGGAGATCAAAAAGTCCGTTTTGCTCATCGTATACGGCGTCAAGTCATGCTTGCCGTATGCGGCAAGATTCATCCTGCCGTGAAACACCTTTTCCAGTTTGGATGACATCAGCCGGGAAATACCGATTCCGCTCGAACAGACAACGCCGGCATTTACCTTGCGTATTTTTTCCTTTCTTCCTTCCAGGCGCACCATCGCTGCTCCAAAATGCACGGTCAAAAAACCAATTTCCTGTTCCGGCACTTCTTTTCCTGTAAACTCCTTTAAAACTTCCGCCACCTTTTCGCAGCGATGGTAAATATCCGGGTAACTGACTTTAATATCTTCAAGCACTGGATTTTGAATCTGCATATCGTACACAAGACGGATCAGCGTCGGCTGCAAATGTGCCAGCAGCCCCTGGATAAAACCGTCGTCCTGCTTCATCAAATACGCCTGGCGGATGTCATAGGCGTCAATCATATCGTTGACAAGCTGCTGGAGCTGCTTATTTTCGATCTGAAGCTGCTCTCCTTCGTTCCACTGGATCTTCTCATGCTTCGCTCCCTTTAGGTGCAGGCAGATATAGGAAATCTCCACCCCGGGAATCTGGATCTGAAATTCACGCTCCAGCTCTTCAACAATTACTTTTGCAAGCGCATAATCCTCATCTTCTGCAATGTCCTGCTGCCAGCTTTCATCGTACTCGATCACTTCGTTTTTCTGAATCCTGTGAATCGCGATCGAGATATGGATAATCATGCCGACATAAGAGTTTTCCGTCAGCGTCAGCACCCGTTTATTGCCCAGCCTTGTAATGCAGTCCATAACACGCTTTACAATATCATGATTTAAAATCTTGCCAAAGCTGTTCTTTTGAAACACCTGGTAGTCCGACGTATCGTACCCGGCATCTGCGTACACTTCCCGCATCATCTTTGTATCGATATTCTCATCGATAAACCCACGGATTGCCCTCCGGTAATTTTCCTCACTGCCTTGAATAGAAATACCGCTGCCAGGCTTGCGGCTGACATACAGCCCGTAATGTGCGAGCCAACCTTCCACCGCCTCCAGGTCTGCGCTGACCGTCGCTTCGCTGACGTCAAACAGGCTGGAATAATAATACAGCTTGCGCAGTCCCTTTTCTTTTAAAATCTCCAGAATCAGGCGCTTTCTGCGCTCCTCACGGTTACTGGCATCGTAATCGTCACCTGCGCTCAACACAGCAAGCAGCCGTTCCTTTTCCTCCGTGTCCCCTTCGATCCAGATGCCTACACCCGTCCTGGACACAAATATAAGGCTATAATTTCTTAATGCCGCGTCCACAGACTCCAGCTCCCGCTGCGCCGTCCGTTTGCTGACCCCGATCTGTTCTGCAAGATACTTTACGGAAACAGCAGAGGATTCCCGCAGCAATACCTGTAAGATCTGTTTCATCCTGAATGTCATTTCCATAATCTTGTACCCCTTTATTTATTATAAATTCCGTTTCTTCAAATCCTCTACTAACGTCTCATACTCCGGCGCCGCAAGGAAGTTCGTAATCAGAATCAGTTCTGCATTCGGATTGCTGTTTGCCGCGCGCTCTCCAAGCTCCTGGTGGGTCACAACGATCTGCACATCCTTTGGAATCGAAGAAACCGGCGTATGGATCACCTCAATGCCCGAGATGCCTGCGGCTGTAATCTTCTTTTTCAGTACTGTAGCACCCATAGCACTCGAACCCATGCCCGCGTCACATGCAAATGCAATTTTGCTGATCCTGCCGCCTGCGCTGCCCGATGCTCCCGCTGCCTGTGCCGGAGCGTCTGCAATACCCTTGGACTGGCGTTTCATGGCATCTTTCTTTGCCTGCGCTTCCTCCAGTGAGGCATCCTTACCCATAAATTTTAACAGCGGCACAGAGATCAAAAACGATACTGCTGCCGAAAGCAGGACGCCTGCGAAAAGCCCCAGATAGCAATGTCTTTCAGCCATCATTGTAATTGCGATAATGCTGCCCGGCGACGCGGTCGATACAAGCCCTACATCAAACAGGCTAAAGCATAATACCCCAGTCATGCCGCCTGCAATCGCCGACAGCAGCAAGAACGGATTCATCAGTATGTACGGAAAATAGATCTCGTGGATTCCTCCGAAAAAGTGGATCACTACCGCGCCAGGCGCAGAGCTTTTCGCACTTCCCTTTCCTGCGATACAGTATGCCAGCAAAATGCCAAGCCCCGGCCCCGGATTTGCTTCCAACAGGAAGAAAATTGATTTTCCAGCCTCCTGCACCTGCTGGATGCCAAGCGGTGAAAAAATACCCTGATTGATCGCGTTATTTAAAAACAATACCTTAGCCGGCTCGATTAAAATACTGACCAGAGGCAGCAGGCTGTGCTCCACTAAAAATCCTACCCCTGCGCTCATCGCATCCGTCAGCCCATTGACAAGCGGCGTAATCCCAACCATGGACAGCAGCGCAAGAACACCGCCGATAATTCCGATCGAAAAGTTGTTAATCAGCATCTCAAAACCAGCCGGAATATTGCCCTCCATGATCTGGTCAAATTTTTTAATCACGAGCGCCGATACTGGCCCTACAATCATTGCCCCTAAAAACATCGGATTTTCAGAAGCTACAATTACGCCCATCGCCGCGATCGCTCCGGTTAACGCCCCACGGTCGCCAGCCACAACCTTACCTCCGGTATACGCGATTAAAAGCGGCAGCATTACCTGTGACATCGGCCCTACCAGCCGCGCAAACGACGCGTTTGGAATCCAGCCTTTCTCAATAAACAATGCCGCAATCAGCCCCCAGGCAATAAACGCCCCGATATTTGGCATTACCATGCCGCTTAGAAACCTTCCAAATGTCTGTACTCTCTCTTTCATAATCACACCTCTTTTTGTTTTCTTTTTGGAATTTCCTTTCTTTATCTTGCTGAGTCTATTATACGTTGCATCGATCGTTTGTTTCAAGTAATAGAAAAAGAGATTTGGCACTAAGGGTTAATGCCAAATCTCTATTTTTTTATGCATACTGACGGGGAATTCGCATTGCTGTGCGTGATATATCGGCAAAGCATCCAATTCTGGTTAGATACCTCTGTCATCTGGCATTTCATTCCGATAATGCACCTCCATCAACCAAAATTTGCTTTCCATGAAATGCAATACCATAAATACGAATCCTCTCCCTGCGCATTCCTTTTGCCAGCAGCGCTGCTGCATATTTTTTCTCTATAATCTGCCGTAACGCTGTTTTGACAGTATCCTGCAACGATTTTTCACATTTTGTATCCTGCACTTTAAACTCTAAAATAATCCCGTCGCCATCCGTCTGTTCCAACGGATCTAAAACAACATCATACCTGCCATAGCCACTCTCCCTGTTTGACGTAATCTGATAAAGGCTTCTCAAGTCTGCGATCAGCCCTAAAACAAACCCATGATAAAAATTTTCCGGCTGCTTATACTCTGACGGCTTTGCTCCCGTATCAAAGCTGCTGAATGTTTCCTGTGCAATCTCATTCAGATATTCATTCATAAACACCTTATTCCCGGACAACAAAGCATCCGAAAATTCATGATATTCCCGCCTTCGGCTGGAAAACCAGTCCATTGCCATATCATCAAACATCATAAGAACTTCTCGATTTGTAAGTGCAAGCACATACTCCTGTTTTCCTCTCCTGTTTTGAATCGTCTTAACAATTTTTAAATACCCGCTTGCTACAAAAAGACTCCAGACCGCAGATTTTTTCCTGTTCAACTGCTTGAATATAATTTCTTCATCCATTTGTGTGTGGAAAGATTTTCCGACCATAAGGTCTTCCATAATCAGCTTTGTTTCCAAATCGCCTTCGCAGATCAGCTTTCCCGCCAGGCTGTTTGAGCTCGTATTTACCCAATATGCTCCAAGCTTCTTTTTTCCCAGAAAATGAATGACTGACCATGGATTATAAATACAGTCCTGTTTTCCAAAACAAAATCCATCATACCAATATTTAACTTCTTGTTTTCTATCAGACAAACCAAATTCTTCAAGTGCTTCAAATACTTCCTCTTCTGTAAAGCCAAATGCGGTTTCATATTTTCGGGAAGTAGCTGAAATGACTTCCAGATTATTCAGATCTGAAAACACCGACTCCTTACTCACCCGCGTAATACCTGTTAAAATCGCACGCTCCATATATGGATTATCCTTAAACGCAGCATGAAAAATTCCTCTGACAAAACCCGTCAGTTCTTCCCAATATCCGCACAAATATGCCTCTTGCATAGGTGTATCGTATTCGTCTAACAAAATCAATACTTTTTTCTTATAGTATCTGCATAAAAATTCAGACAGGCGATGCAGTGCTGGCATTGCCGTATATTCTTCCATCGTATCACATACCGAGTGAAAATACTCCTTTTCTGATTCTGAAAGCAAATCCCCATCCAGCAAAAACCGATTTCTTGCATATAATCCCGTAAAAATCTGACAGATCATAACACGCGCTGCTTCATATGACCTCCCCTTAACACTGGAAAAACTTAAGAAAATAACCGGATATGTCCCCTGCATCTTTCGGTATTTCTCGTCCTGCCAGATTTTCAGCTTTTCAAATACTGCCTGCTCTTTTGCATAATCCACTGAAAAAAACTGCTCCACCATACGCATCGTAAGTGTCTTTCCAAACCGTCTCGGCCTCGTAATCAGTGTCACATCATCCATATTTTCCCACCACTGCCTGATAAACCATGTTTTATCGACATAAAAGCAGTTATTTTTTATCAGCTTTCCAAAATCCTGTATGCCAATCGCCGCTGTCCTCGCCATGCGTACCGCCTCCTGACCGTTTATTTTTCATTACCAGAGCTTACCGAAATAGTTTAGTACTATGAACTACAGCCATTTTTCAAAAACCCGCACCGCCCGGTAGCGGGAAAAGTTCAAATTCCTAATCCCCATATCACGCTTCGCCGCAAACACCTTATCTTTATATTCTAAAAACCAGTCCGCCTCGATCTGTTCTCTCTCTGCCGCAGAAGCATTTTCATAATAATCCGCTGCCGCAGGAGCCGCGTCCAATGACAGCCGCGACAAATACTGCCAATCCATCGTTGCAGCGTTCTTAGCCGCATGTGACAGGTTATAAGAAGCAACTACAAAGTCTACATGTACAAACGCCAGGCATAAATACACCACGCTGACAACGGCAAGGCTGTAGTGAAACAGCGAAAACCGCGGCATCACGATCATCACCGCCACACCAGCCATCAAAAACGCCAGTACCAAAAGCGCCGCCAGCACAAGCACACGCAGAAACGTAAGCTGGTAACTCTCAATATACAAAAACATCCGGTACGCGCTCGAAGCAATCATTAAAAACGTACATGCACAGACAAGCAGAAGCATCCCGTCAAGCAGCTTACACTGCGCAAAATATTTGCGGATCAGCAGCACAAGCATAAGATTTGCCAGGCAGACAAAGAGCAGCATATAAAATCCCCGCTGTGCATAGGCTGCATACGTCATGCCGTCCGGCAGCCTTCCATTGCCCGCAAACAAATATAAGACCTGGATACCGCAAAACACTACGTACATCACCAAAAGCATCCCGGTAAACGTCATCGCAATCACCGCGTCAAAGCGCATCTGCTGCGATTGCGGCGCAATCCGGCTGCGCCGCGACAAATACCGCATTCCGCAGTACGAAGAAAAGTATCCAAACAGCAGCATACAAACTACTTCCAGCACCTTCACCGGAACACGCAGCCCCGACAGCAGCCGCATCACCATCGCATCAAAGACCGCATCTGCGCACATCAGGCAGAATCCCAAAAACAGCAGGCACGGCACCGCCAAAAACATCCCAAGCAAAACCGCCCGCAGTGTCTTATTTTTCCGAACGTTTTTCTCCCTGCAATATGCATACCCGTCCATAAACGGCACAAGCATACAGCCGACCGCTCCAAACGCCGCATTCATCATCTCGGCAATCCCCTTTAAAAAATCCCACTGGCTGTCATCGTAAAAATTGTGCAGCAAAAACAAAACAAGCATCACAAAAAAGCCAAGGTAATTAAATCCGATCATATACAGGTTATCCGTGCTGCATGTCGCTATGCCGAGCAGCAGCATCACGACAATATAAAACAAACTGCCTGACCTGAGCCCGCTACAGATCCCACCCGCATGTACCGGCTGATTTGCTTCATTGGGCAGTGCCTGGCCAAAAACACCGCAGACCGGCATCTGTCTCATCGTGATACAGGCATAACATACCGTCGCTGCAATCCAGACAGGCATCGTAATGCCGCTGCTGTTTTGAAACATACATACCGTATATACAACCGCGTACAGCAGGCTGGACAGCCCGAAAATCTTAAAATACCCCGCCTGCACCACAGGCGATTCCTCAAGCAGCAAAGCATCCGTAAAGGTATCTGCTGCCATATCTGGTTTTTGGTTTTGCACCATATTGATCTCTTCGCTTTTTTTATCCTTATCCTCCATACCAGCACCGCCTTTTCCAAATATTATTTATCCTTTTGATTTTCCTTATTTTTGATACTTTCCGTCATAAAGCCAGTTCTGAACTTCTGATACTTTCTGTCATGAAGCCCGTTCTGATTCTGCTTGTGCTCTCCATCCTGAAACTGGTTCTAATCCTGCTTGCTCCCTCCATCTTAAAGCTGGCTTTCATCCTGCTTGCCCTCTCCTCTTGAAGCTGGTTCTAATCCTGCTTGTTCCCTCTGTTTTGAAGCTGGCTTTCATCCTGCTTGCTTTCCTCCTGCCTGTACTCCAATATGTCTCCTGGCTGACAGCTTAACGCCTGGCAGATCTTATTCAGCGTATCCAGCTTAATCGCCTTCGCCCTGCCGTTTTTTAAAATAGAAATATTTGCCATCGTAATTCCGACCTGTGCAGACAATTCTGTGACGCTCATTTTGCGCTTTGCAAGCATAACATCAATATTAATAATAATCGCCATAGCATCCTCCGTCAAATCGTCAGTTCACTTTCCCGCTTCAGCTCATACGCCTTGTACACAAGATGCGATAATGCAGCCGCGCAGACCGCCACTACAAAACTCATAAATACAGCAGCTACCATAAAAATCATAATTGCAGGCTGCACACAGTGCAGGACAGCCAGCCCCACAAGCCCCGCAAACCACACAACCTCCATCACCGCGGCAATCCTGCTGATCTGTTTAAATGCCCTTGCATTTTCTTTGGAAAACGAGCGGTCCCTGCCGATTTGCACACAGACCGTCCAAAACTGGTACAGCACCGCATAACAGCCTGCCGCAATGACATAGCTGTACAAAAGCCCCGGCAGGTATAAAAACGCTGCTTCGGGATACCCCTTTCGCATATCTCCTGCAAGCATCGGTACTAAAAGAAAGAAAAATACAGCTCCCATAATACCGATGCCAATGGTAATGCCCTTTAACCATTTTGCTATTTCCGCCTGCTTCATAATCATCCTCATTCTTTCCGCCCAGAACATGTTGACTGTCCATTTTTGATATCTGCTCAAATCATAACACAGATTTCTATATTTTGCAATATTTTTTTATCGATTTACAATAAATAAATATCGAAAAGCATTTTATTGTTTTATCTTATTGTCTTGTCTGAAACGGAAGCTGCGCAAAGACGACCGCGCCAAAGATCAGCACGCAGCCCAAAATCTCTCTCCCCTGCAACGCCTCCCCTAAAATAACCCATCCGGCAAGCACAGAAAACACAGACTCCAGGCTAAGCAGCAGGGACGCGATCGTAGGATTCACGCCCTGCTGCCCCAGAATCTGCAACGTATAGCCGACACCGCAGGAAAGCACCCCGGCATACAAAATCGCAATCCATGCATCCGGCTGCGCAAACACCGCTGCCCATGCCTGAATATCCGCGGCATGGGTATGCCTAATATCAACCAGATACATCGGTACCGCAGAGCAGATGCCGCACACCAAAAACTGAATGCAGGACATCCGCACCCCGTCTACCCGCTCCGCAAACGCATCAATGACTAAAATATGTACCGCAAAAACAAATGCACACAACAGCAGGAGCACATCTGAAAACTCGATCCGCAAATCCCCCTTCATACACAGCAGATACAGCCCTGCCACAGCAGCCACAATTCCAATCCATACATTCCAGCCGCATTTTTTATGAAAAAACAGCCCCAGCACCGGGACAATCAGCATATAACATGCCGTCAGAAATCCTGCCTTTCCCGCAGACGATCCAAAATACAGCCCCATCTGCTGCAAATTGCTGCCAAGCGCCAGTGCCGCCCCACATGCCGTCCCTCCCACAATCAGCCTGCGCCAGTCGCTTCTGCTCACAGGACGGTGCTTCGTCAAGCCTAGGCGGTCTGACAGTCGAATCACCGGAAGCAGCACAAGCGCGCCAATCAGCGAACGGATACAGTTAAAAGTATACGGCCCCGCCGCATCTCCCCCAGCGCTTTGCGCCGTAAATGCCGTACCCCAGATCAATGCTGTCAGGACAAGCAAAAAAGAGTGTGTTGTTCTTTGTGTTCCGTTTTCTCGTTCCATGGTCGTTCTCCTTAAAAATGTTATCGTTTTTTTATATGACAGCACAAAACCAAGCAGGGCAACAAACCATCCTGGCTCGTCACCCTGCCGCCGTATCCGTTTTTATCTTAAACAATCCCCAGCATTTTCCCAATCCAGTATATCACGCCAAGCACCCAACTGCTGAATATCCCAAATAAGATCACCGGCCCCGCAATCGTAAAAATCTTCGCCCCGATTCCAAATACCTGCCCCTCCTTTTGAAATTCAATCGCCGGCGCCGCCACACTGTTCGCAAACCCGGTAATCGGCACAAGCGCGCCTGCGCCTCCCCATTTTGCAAACGAAGGATAAATATTAAACCCCGTCAGTACAATACTCAGGCAAATCAAAGTCAGGCTGCACCAGCTACCTGCCGTATCCTTGTCAAGCCCCATATCCATCGCGATATTTAAGATCACCTGCCCGACAATACAGATAATCCCGCCCACAAGAAACGCACGGCACATCGCCCACGCAAGATTCCTGGTCGGCGTCACCTGCTTGACATACTCGTTGTATTCCTGCTGCTGCCGCTGTTTTTCTTCCTCTTTCATATTCATCAGCTCCTGTTAATTTTAATAGTAAGTTTCATACTGTTAGGATAAGCAAAGGGCTGTAGAATATACTGTAAAATATTTACTCCATCGTTAAAATCTGGTGTTTATCCCTTTGATCTAAAAAAGTGCCAGCAAATCCTTCACAACCTCTCCCGCAATCACCAGCCCTGCCGCCGACGGCACAAACGCATTGCTTCCAGGAACCGGCTTTTTGGGCCCATCATCTTCTCCTGGCACCGCTCCAGCCGGCTGCAAGGGCTGTTCTTTGGAATACACGACCTTTAATTTTTTTATCCCACGCTTTTTCAATTCCCTGCGCATCACCTTTGCCAAAGGACAAACAGACGTCTCATACAGGTCTGCCGCCTGAAACGCCGCCGGATTCATTTTATTGCCGGCTCCCATTGAGCTGATAATCGGCGTTCCCACAGCCTGCGCCTGTTCAATCAGAGCGATTTTTCCGGTTACGGTGTCGATTGCGTCGACAATATAATCATATGCAGAAAAATCGAACTGCCCGGCAGTATCCGGCATATAAAATACTTTATGGCAGTACACCTGTGCGTTGGGATTAATATCCAAGATCCGCTCCTTTGCCACGTCTACTTTATATCTCCCTAGCGTACTGTGCAGGGCAAGGATCTGGCGGTTCAGATTCGTGATGCTCACCTGGTCATGGTCGACTAAATCCAGCGTACCAATCCCGCTGCGCGCAAGCGCCTCTACAACATAGCCTCCCACACCGCCCACGCCAAATACAGCTACACGGGAACGGGCAAGGCGTGTTATGCCTTCTGTGCCTATTAATAACTCTGTTCTAGCAAATTGATTTCCTGTTTCTTTCATTGATTTACCTCGGTATGTTGTTTGTTTTCATTTTTGCCTTGAGAAGCAATGTTGGTTGAATGTTGTAGCTGTTTCAGGGAAGGACGCCGGAGGAAGGGGCGCGGGGCTTGCCTCCTGTTCCGATTCCAAAATGTAAGGAGCCCTAAGCATCCTGCATTTACGCTGAGGCACCGTCCGGGCGCGGCACCTAGTTCGCCCTGGCTTCCGCCAGCAGCTAAAGGTGCCGCTTGGCTTCGCCCCTGCTGTATCCCGCAGGATACTAAGGGCTCCTAACATTTTTCCAAAGTCACAGGAGGCAAGCCCCGCGCCCCTTCCTCCGGCTGGTTTTCGCAAGCTCTACATGAATGATGGCATACAGACGGCACTTCCATCCAGTTGAAAAGAAAGCCCAGTATAGCCCAAACCGTTTCCTTCCCGAAAAGAAACAAATATTCGCCAAAGAAGCACATAATTCACTCAGGTACACCTTGCCGCTTTTCCATTGCGAACCCGCGAAAACCAGCCGGGAGAGGGGATTGGCACGCCCTGGCTGCGGCCTTG
>CAMUPC010000056.1 GCA_947090545.1 uncultured Eubacterium sp.
CGTCCGGTGCCACAGCGTAACCGCAGGATGCTTAGGGCTCCTTACATTTTGGAACTGGAACAGGAAGCAAGCCCCGCGCCCCTTCCTCCAGCGTCCTTTTCTCAAAAAATGCAACACTTGACCGAAACCGCTGCCATTTTGATTCATTCACGTTAGCATATACCATGCTGGAAGAAATTGACCGGTCCGCCAAATAAATATAGGATAGATTCCTTCGATACTGTTCATGCGTTTATTCTGGATTTTTTACGGAAGGAGGTTGACAGGATATGCGGCAGTGGGAGATAATTAGCCACAGACAGACAGACAGACAGACAGACAGACAGACAGACAGACAGACAGACAGAGGCAGATAGACAGGCAGGATAAATCTGCCCTTGTTTGCTGTGCCAATAAAAAAGATACGATCCGAAAGGGCGCATTGCGTCTGCGGTATTTCCGCGGGCGTGATGCGCCCTTTTGTCTTGCGCCCGTGACAATCTGATAGAAAGGAGACAAAAAGTATGAAAACAAAACGAAAATTAGTCAGCCTGCTGCTTGGCGGTGCAATAGCGCTTTTTCTTTGCGTACAGCCAGTACTTGCCGAAGCAGGCGTACAGGCGCAGGGCAGTTTTATCAATTATCAGGAAGCATCCTGGAACAGCGGCGAAGTGACATATACGGGCAAAACCGCAGACTGTACACCTGTTACAGAGGATACTGCCACATGGACTGCGGGCTGGTACGCGGTTAGCGGCTCTGTCACCATTTCTGCCCCCGTTACTGTCGACGGAGAGGTGAACCTGATCCTGACGGACGGCTGCACTCTCACAGCGGCAAAGGGAATTGTGGTGCCTGTCGGCAGCAGCCTGAAGGTCTATGCCCAATTCAGCGGCAGCGGCACGCTGAATGCCACAGGTACAACTGACAGCAGTAACAATGCCAGCGCGGGCATTGGCGGCAGCACTGACTCATGTGACAGCGGCAGCATTGCCATTCATGGCGGTGTAATCAATGCAACTGGCAGCGGTGAGACTGGATTCTGTGGCGGCGCAGGTATCGGCGGCGGTGCATCCAGTTCCGGGAACGGCGGCAGCAGCGGCGCTGTTACAATCTATGGCGGTACGATCAAGGCTGCCAGTGGTGAAGGAAATTATAATGGCGCTGGAATTGGCGGCGGTGGCGGCAACAATTCCGGCGGCAACGGAAGCAATATTACCATTTACGGTGGCAGTGTCACAGCGGAATCTCGCTTGCCCTACAGTGGTAGTGCGGGTATTGGCGGCGCAGGTATTGGCGGCGGTGGTGGCATTTACAATGGCGGTACTGGGAATCATATTGCCATTTATGGCGGCACCGTACATGCCACAGGTGGTGTGTTAGGCGCAGGTATTGGCGGCGGAGGGGGAAGCGACAACAATAAGAGCGGTGATGGCACCAATATCACGATCAGCGGCGGCACAGTGGCCGCTGTCGGAGGTAATTATGCGGCTGGCATTGGCGGCGGTGGCGGGTATCAAAACAGTATCCAGATTGGCAGTAGCGTTATCACTTGCACGACCACTGGCGGTATCGGCACGGTCGCCATTTCCGGCGGCATCGTGAACGCTTCCAGTCCAACAGATGTTGTTAGTGCAGGCTACGAGGGCGCTCCCATCGGCAACGGCGGCAACCAAAGCACGGCGGCAGACATCGTCAAAAATAACGCCATCGTGTTTGAGAACGGCGTGGGCGCTGTCTGCGGCGATGTGGTTTTTGACGAAAGCTACGAAGTCCCTGCGGACTACTCCCTGACGATCCCCGCCGATGCCAGCTTGTGCGGCAGCGGTACTTTGAGCGGCGGCGGAACATTCACCGCTGAAAATCTGACAGAAGAGATGGTCTGTCTCCCTGCTTTGTATTACAACGGGCAGGACAGGATGGAAGAGATTACAAAAATCACGGATGTCAGCAATGGAATCACTATCTGCGGACAGGTGTTTACGGTCAGCGGATGGACAGTGGAGGTGGCGGCAACAGATGAAAAAACCTATACAGCTACCTATGCAAACGAAAGCATCCCTGCGAAAAACTTTACAAAAACCATAACAATTCAGCAGTCCGGCACACAGTTTGACGGCGGAGTGAAAACCTACAATGGCGAAGAGATGACAGCTAAATTTACGATCGGGGACACCATTACTGTAAAAGCAGTGCCAAAAGCCACTGGGACAGCTCCGAACAGGGCGGCAAGCCGTACGGTGCCAGCGCAGGGGCAGATGGTAGTTTTCTATGGGCAAAGCCAGATTTCCGAGCCTGCCCGCGCTGCTGCGGACGGAGTTTATACAATGACGGTTACTGCAAGCAGCCTGCCGGAGGATGCTCGAAACAAGGAGATTACCCTTACTGTCAAATATATCGGGACGGATGATATGGCAGGAGCAGAAACCACGGTGCAGGTGACAGTGGGAGAACCGCTGCCTGCGCCCGCTGATCCTGTATGGCTGGAAAACGGCATGGCAAGCTGGGGAGCGTCAGAAAATGCGTCCGGCTATACTGTTTTACTGTACAAAGAGGATATTCCGATTGGCACGGCAGTGTCCGTAACAGACACAAGATACCGATTTCCGGTTAACGAAGCGGGCAGATATTCGTTTAAAGTCAAAGCAACCAGCGAAACTTATGCCGACAGCCCGGAAGCGGAAAGCGGTTCCCTGTCATTTTATAGTGTGTCGTTTGATACAGGCGGCGCAGAAGCCATTGCCCCGCAGATCGTTGCAGACGGCGGCAAGGCATCAAAGCCGGCAGATCCGGTGAAAACAGGCAGCGCGTTCGCCGGATGGCACAGCGGCAGCGGTTTTGCCCAGCCTTGGGATTTTGAAAACAATCCTGTTTTACAAAGTATCACGCTTTTTGCGAAATGGGAAGCAAATACCTATGCCGTGACCGTGCAGACACAAGGCAGCGGTACGGCTTCCGCTTCCCATGCTTTTGCGGCAGCGGGGACAGAAGTCGCTTTGACTGCTGTACCGGAGAACGGCTGGCATTTCAAGGAGTGGCAGGTTTTATCCGGCGGCGCGGCAATCAGCAGCAGCCGCTTTATCATGCCAGCCGCAGATATAACAGTCAAAGCAGTTTTTGAAAAGGACAGCAGCGGCAATAGTGTCGGCACAGGCGGCAGTACCAGCAGCGGCAGCAATTCCGGTACGGGCGGCAATACCAACAGCGGCAGCAATTCCGGCACAGGCGGCAGTACCAACAGTGGCAGCAATTCCGGTACAGGCGGCAGTACCAGCAGCGGCAGCACAGGCAGCAGTACCAGCAGCGGCAGCACAGGCAGCAGTACCAGCAGCGGCAGTAATTTAGGCAGCGTCGGCAGTACCAGCGGCAATAGTGGCAGTAGCGGCAGCACAGGCACAAATAAGCCGTCTTTAAAAGACAACTCCGGCAGGCAAGGATGGGATGTGATCCGGGCGGCTGCTGAAAAAGCAGCGTCGGCGCCGGAAGGAGGCACGGTTGCCGTGGATATGAATGGTTCGGCTTTGGTTCCAGGCAGTGTCTTTGCGGCAATCCGCGGGAAAGCGGTTACCGTCAGCTTTGATATGGGAGGCGGTATTTCATGGAGCGTAAACGGAAAAGAGGTCACGGCGGCGCCGACAGGCGATACAGACTTTTCCGTAAAAGCAGGCGCAAGTGCAATCCCAAAGGAGCTGCTTGATGCCAGTGCCGACGGCGCCCCGCACCTGGAGCTGAGCCTTGCCCATAACGGGGCGTTTGGATTTACAGCGGCGCTTACGGTTCAGATTGGCAGCAGGGACGGAACGAGTATAACGCTTGGCGGCGGTGCGCCGGAAAAATACGCCGGAATGTATGCAAACCTGTTTTATTATCACCCGGCAAAGCGCAGCCTGGAATATATCTGTACGGGGCAGGTTGGCAAAGACGGGATCGTGCGCCTGCCGTTTGCCCATGCATCAGATTATACTGTGATTCTGTCCCAAAAACCTCTGGGCGGTACCGATGCGCCGGAAACTCCGCCGTCTGCGCAGGATGAACCAGGCAGTCCGCAGGATGCGGGAGCGGATACCCATGCGCAGGTAACATCCGTAAGGCTTTCCAAAACGGTGTATACGTACAGCGGGAAAGCAAAAAAGCCGTCCGTTATAGCATTCGACGCAGACGGCAGGCGGATTTCCGGCAGATTTTATACGGTAGTTTATAAGAACAATCGAAAAGTCGGCACTGCTACAGCAGCGGTTACGTTTAAAAACGGCTACAGCGGAACGGTGAAAAGGACATTTACAATACGCCCGGCAGGTACTTCTATAAAAAAAATCAAGCCATCGCCCGGCGGATTTACTGTTGCATGGGCGAAAAAAACGGTGCAGACGAGCGGGTATCAGATTCAGTATTCTGAGGATGCAGGATTTCAGGGCAGCACAGTACACAGCGTATTTGTAAAAAAAGCTTCCATAACAAAGCAGGCTGTTAAAAACCGAAAAGCAGGGAAAAATTATGCTGTACGCATCCGTACTTATTATACGGTGAAAAAAGGCGGGAAGAAAACGAGAATATTTTCCGCATGGAGCAGCAAAGTCTGGGTGAAAACGCTCCCGGCAGTTCGTACACCGTAAAAGAAATAACAGTGTACAAAGCGTGATTGAAATCTCCGTGCGTACATGGCAAAAATCTTCGGTGTACCCTGGTGCATCCGCGGGTTTTTGCCATGCCTTTTCTAAGAAAACGTTTTCATAAAAAAACAGTTATCTGTCAAATACTGGCTGTAGATTAAGCCTAAAAAGTCTAAATTATTCAAAAACAACTTCTTTACTTCTGAAAACGTTCTCACAAAATCCGATGATCCATACATTTTTTTGTGATAAAATGCAGACATTGTTAAGTAAGGAAGAAAAAAATCATTGGACATGGAGGTTTTATCACATGAAAAAGATTATTCAAAAACTGATGGCAGGCATTCTGCTGACAGGTATCTGTGCAATTGCCGCTGCGTGCGGCGCAAAAGGCGGCGGGGAAGCGGACGCATCCGGCAGGACGCAGGTGCGCATCGCCTATTTTCCGAATATTACCCATACGCAGGCGCTGGTTATGAAAAACCAAAAGACGCTGGAAGAAAAATGGAAAGATCAGTGCGATGTTACCTGGACATCGTTTAATGCAGGTCCGGCAGAAATGGAAGCGATTTTTGCAGGGGAAATTGACTTAGGCTATATCGGCCCGGTTCCGGCGCTCAGTGCGAATGTCAAGTCAAAGGGCGATGTGAAGATTATATCGAATACGACCAATGCGGGAGCGGTGTTTTTAAAGCGCAAGGATTCCGGGATCGAATCGCTTGCTGACCTGGCGGGCAAAAAAATTGCGGTGCCGCAGATGGGAAATACGCAGCATCTGTGCCTGTTAAGCATCTTGTCGGACGAGGGGTTAAAAACCGTCGATGCGGGCGGGGATGTGACAGTCAATGCCAGCTCGAACGCAGATATTTTAAACCTGATCGATAACGGCAGCGTCGACGCGGCGCTTGTACCGGAGCCTTGGGGCACGACGATTGAAAATAATGGAAATGCGGACATTCTGCTGGATTATAACGAAGTGTTTTTAGAGGGCAATTATCCGACCGCGGTCGTTGTGGCAAGCCAGGATTTTATTGAGGAGCATCCTGACCTGGTAAAGCAGTTTTTAGAAGCGCATGAAGAGGCGGCGCTGTATATTAATGCAAATATGGAGCAGGCGCGTTCGATTGTCAATACCGAAATCGAGGCGACGACAGGCAAAGCGATTGACGAACAGGTCATTGAAAATGCGTTCGCGAGAATGACTGTGGATATTGCCCTGAACAAAGAGGCAATTATGAAATTTGCCGAGATCAGCAAAAAAGAAGGATTTATCAGCGAAGTGCCGGAGGAGAGCGATGTATTTACAACTACATTCGATTAGCAAGATTTTTGGAGAGACGAAAAAAGAAACTTTGCAGGATATTTCCCTGGAAGTGGAAAAGGGGGAGTTTATCTGTATTGTAGGGCCTTCCGGGTGTGGAAAGTCAACCCTGTTAAATCTTGTCGCGGGGCTGGATACGCCTACAGAGGGGACAATTACGCTGGACGGCAGGCAGGTAGACGGCCCTGGCGCAGACCGTGTAGTGATGTTTCAGGAAGCGGCGCTCTATCCGTGGCTGAATGTGATCCAAAACGTGATGTTTGGTTTGGAAGCGGCAGGGCATCCGAAACAGGAACAGTTAAATATTGCGGAAAAATATTTAAAAATGGTTCAGCTTTGGCAGTACAGAGACTATCCGATCCATCAGATCTCCGGCGGCATGAAGCAGCGGACGGCACTGGCGCGTGCGCTGGCGCTGGACAGCAAGCTGCTTTTGATGGATGAGCCGTTTTCAGCGCTTGATAAGCAGACGATCAATATTTTGCGCGCGGAGCTGGAGGAGATCTGGGAAAAGACCAAAAAGACGATCCTGTATGTGACGCACAGTGTCGAAGAAGCGATTTATTTTGCAGACCGTGTCGTTGTGATGGCGGAAAATCCGGGACAGATCAAGCAGATTATCCCGATCGGGTTTGCGCGCCCCAGAAATATCGAAGCGCCGGAGTTTACCGCACTGCGCAGGCAGATTTTAGATCAGGTAAGCTTAAGCGCCAGAAAGAGCGTGGCGGATGAGTTTGACGGTTCGGAGGTGAAGCTGTAATGAATACGCGCAAAACAATGGGAAGCGTGCTGTTTTTGGTTGGGCTGATTGCGGCATGGCAGCTTTTGTATGTGGCGGCTACGGACTGGTTTGAATGGGCGAAGCCTTATGCAGTCCCGCATCCGGCTGGTGTCATAGAGAGTGTGCAGGCGCTGCTTGCAAACGGTACGCTGTTTGCGGCTGTTGGGAAAAGTATGCTGCGCGTGCTGACCGGATTTGCAATCTCGCTCGTAGTCGGCGTGCTGTTTGGCATTCTGATTATCCAGTCCGAATATTTTTCCAGAAACCTTAAGCCGCTGCTGCTCGGCATTCAGACGCTGCCTAGCATCTGCTGGGTGCCGTTTGCGATTTTATGGTTTGGTTTAAGCGAGAGCGCGATTATTTTTGTCGTTGTGATGGGCTCGGTGTTCAGCATTTCGCTTGCGGTGGAGAGCGGAATCAAGGAAGTGCCGCCCATCTATATCAAAGCGGCAAAGACGATGGGCGTAACGCCTGCGCATATGTATACAAAAGTCATTTTCCCGGCAGCGCTGCCTTCGTTTGTCGCAGGGATGAAGCAGGCATGGTCGTTCGCATGGCGGGCGCTGATGTCCGGCGAGGTAATGTCGGCGTCGGTGGGGCTTGGCTATACGCTTATGATCGGCCGCGACCTTGCCGACATTAACCAGGTGATGACGGTGATGCTCGTTATTGTCCTGATCGGCATTGTTATTGATAAAGGTATTTTTTCCAGCGCCGAACATTATCTGCTGAAAAAACGCGGATTAAAATAGAAAGGAAGTTTAGGCGATGTCGCTGAAAAAAATCGCGCAGATGACCGGAGCGTCCGTTTCAACCGTATCGAGAGTATTAAACGATCCTGACTACCAGTGCAAGGACCAGGATCTGACAAGGCGTATCCGGCAGGCGGCAAGAGAGCTGTCTTACGTACCGGACCAAAATGCCAGGCAGCTAAAGCTGGGCGGCAGGGGAAAGAAGGACCACACAAAGCGCTGCGTCATTGATATCCTGCTGGCGAGGTTCCATTCTCTGGAGGAAGATCCGTTTTTTGCAGAATTATACCGTTATATCGAGACAGAATGTTATAAGCAGAACTGCGTTCCGGGACAGATCTTGAATGTCCCGGACATTTCTGTGCTTAGTGCAAAAAACGGCAGAGTACGTGCCGACGGGATACTGGTGCTTGGAAAGTGCCCGCAGCAGGCAGCCGACGTGATCCTGCGCAAATACCGCGGCGTGGCGGCAGTCGACCGCAATCCGATGGATTACCGGATGGATGAGATCACCTGCAACGGCGCACACGCCGCGGTGATGGCGGTGGAATACCTGCTGGAACTGGGTCATACCGGCATCGCCTATGTCGGTGACTGCACGATGGAGGCACGCTACAGCGGCTATTACGAATGCCTGCTTAATCACAAGATCTCAATGATCTACGAATATATCGTATCCACAAACCAGACGCGGGAAGAGGGCTATCACGCCTTTGCGCGCCTTGCGGCGCTGCCGAAGCCGCCGACAGCCGTATTTTGCGCCAACGACGTAACGGCGCTTGGATTTTTGCAGGCGATGAAGGACGCGAACGGGCGGCGCAGGAAGCAGGTCTACCGCCCGGCGGTGATTTCCATAGATGATATCGAGGAAGCGGTGCGCGTTTCCCCGATGCTTACGACAATCCGCATTCCCAAAGGGGATATGGCGCACCTCGCCGTGCTGACGCTCAAAGACCGCTTGCAGGGTGGGCATCAGGCGTGCGTGCGTATGGAGCTGCCGTGCCACTTGATGGTACGGGAGTCGGCGGGGATGTATGTGTGCTGAACAGGAATTTGTCCACGGATGAAAACGCTTAAGCCAAATGCAGCTTGCTGCGATTTGCCGATTGTCCGTATAGGGTGAAATACTCTGCTGCTTGCTACGCTTCAAGCCTGGATGCTTGTAGCTTGTTGTAGAGTATTTCACATTTGGATACTTCTAGCTGATAAATTTTCTCTGATGCAAATGATTGGCAAAATATCCAAACGCAAGAGACACAAAGAAAAATTTGATACCAGAATTTGCATAGTGCAACAGCATATTTATATTGCTAAAATTATTACTCAGAACACCATCTGTGCCAATCCCGAACTGAACAACCTGCAAGATACTGACATGTCCAAAATTATTCAGATAATATAGAATTGCAATATCGGCTGATACTTCCAAATAATTGATAAATAAAAAAATCATAGACCGAATTACATTCGCCGATGGCCTTTGGATATCTGATAAAACGATCAGTACAAGCAAATAGGTAACCGTATCTACCATAAAGTACAATAACAAGCTTTGCAGAAATGCTGCCAGAGCGGGAGAATATCCACGTTCATTTATAATCAGATAAAAACTAAAAGGAAGAAGCATTTTTAAAATTACGATTGCTTCGACAACTGCCCTTCGGTTTTCCCAGTTGTATCCGCCTAAAAAATCTTTTATCAACAGTACAGGTAAAAATACAATCCTTAGGATCATAAGCAATAAACGAAAATTTCTGGCTATTGCAAAATATCCCCTGTTTTTATCATACTTCCATATCTCCCGAATATAGCGGCAATGTGCCATCCAAGTGTTTTGTACGACTACCTTATGGTCATATCTTAATATTTTTTCATAACTTTTCCAGACTTTTCCTGCCAGACGATATCTGTCTGCTTGTATCGCATCGTTTTTGTCATAAATACAGATATAAATTTTTTCAATCGTTGACTGATTAAATAATTCTGTATCTCTTTTTCTCCAGTCCATCAAAGCATTTCCAATGGATGCTAATGCAACTCTAACTGCTGTCTCATATGGAAATCCATAATTTCCAGAACTGACAATCGGTATAGCAATTTTTTTGATATCAGGATGTTTCCGAATTTCATTTACGATATTCTGGTAACAAGATTCTAAATTTTGAATGCAGGAACTGGTACAAAAAGGAGTCATCTTTTGAGAAACACCCACATCAATCATCCCATCGTATTTTGTCCCCACAACATGGATCACATATTTACATAATTTATGATTATCTTTGCCGCCGGCAGTCACAACTGCCTGTCCTCTGCGGCAGCGAATTGTTTCATTTGGTAAATTCTTCGCATGATCGGTCGTATCTTTGATGATCTTGTTAAAAGTTTCATTGTCAGGCTGTAGGATGTCATCTATTTTCTGATGTATCGAATAGTCCACACTTGAATTATTGCTACCCATAAGTGTCGGGTTTGCAGCATTAACAATAGCATCTATTCCATTCTGTTCTACGAATGATACAATTTCCGTAGGAACTAACTGTATAATATCTGAAACGCATTTTTCATATGGAATCATAGTGGTTCTCCTATAGTATTGTATATTATCCTTATCAAATAAAGTTACGACATGAGTAATTTAACTATAGATTAACATATTTTGGGATATTTATCAATGTAATTGTAAAAATTTTGCTGTGTGTATTTTACGATTTGTTGGATGAGCAGATTTTGCGATTGTGAAAGAATGCAAAAAATAAATAGCATTTCCAGCATTGGAAATACAAAATATGCTTTTATATCTTTATGTAATTCCTGAGAAATGTTTTGCAGTTCCGGGTAAATATTGGCTTTGCTGATTGGAGCGCTGCTGATGCTTGCCGGACAGGTGGCGTTTATCCTGGGGCCTGCGGACAGCGTTGCGTGGCTGCTTGGCACAGGGCTGGTTCGTGGGATCGGATTCGGCTTTCCAATGGGCTTGGGCGGCGCGATGATCGGAGACTGTATTCTTCGCTGTTCGGCTTTTTCCTGACGGCAATCGGCTATGACGGATTGAAGGAAGTGCAGGAGGCGTCTACGATTGCTGGTATTGATCATTTCTTTAAATATATGCCGATCGCTGCATATGTTATTCTATTTATGATTACCTATTTCTTTGACTTGGAGAAGAAGCTGCCGGATATTCAAAAGGAACTCGCCCAAAGAACCGTGGCTTCCAAGTAATAGACAGAAAAAATGGCGACCTTTACATCCGCCTGGTATCATGATAGAATAAGCTGGAAAGCTGGTAAATCTTGAAACACGGCTGGAGCAGAACCATGATCGAAGCAGTCGTATAAAAGGAGAACAAAATGCGCTATTTCAATACGGAGGGCATCTGCAAGCCTCAGGTGCATTATATGGTGCGACTGGATGACAGGCTGCAAGAGATCCGGCGGCTGTATATTGACCGGGGAAAATATTTTGTGATCAACAGGGGCAGGCAATACGGCAAGACGACGACCCTGACAGCGCTGGCGGATGATTTAACAGACGCATATGCGGTGCTGCCGATGGATTTTCAGCGGATCAGCGCTGCTGGCTTTGCAGATGAGCAGGCTTTTTCAGAAAAGTTTATCGCATACCTGGAACGGCTGTATTTGCAGAGGGATCAGTTAAAGGAAGCTCTTTGTCAGGATGCGGTAGAGGCGCTGTCTGCACAAAAGGATCACGGCAATGTTTCTATGGACCTGCTGTTCGCAGGGCTGAGCAGGATTTGTGCGACGGCGAAGCGCCCGGTTGTTTTGATCATTGATGAGGTGGACAGTGCATCGGGGCATGAAGTTTTTATTGAGTTTCTCTCACAGCTTCGTGCCTATTACCTGGACAGGGAAAACAGCCCGATATTTCATTCCGTTATTCTTGCAGGCGTATATGATATCAAAAACCTGAAACGGAGGATACGCCCTGACAGAGAACAGCGGTATAACAGCCCGTGGAATATCGCTGCCGATTTTGATATGGAGATGAGCTTTTGTGCGGTGCAGATTCAAACGATGCTGGAAGAATATGAAGCGGACAGGCATACAGGAATGCAAGTATCAGCAGTGGCAGATGAGATCTATCAGTACACGTCTGGGTATCCGTATCTTGTATCGGCAGTCTGCAAAATGATAGATGAAAAGCTACAGGATACGCCTCTTGCGCCAGAAAGCGGCGGTGCCTGGACGAGACAGGGGGTCGGGGAAGCGGTGAAAATGCTGCTGGATAAACGGCTTCCGCTCTTTGACAGTATGATGAGGCAGATCAGTGAATATAAAAATTTGAAGCAGATGTTGTATGCGATGCTGTTTCAGGGAGAAGTATTCGCTTATAATCCAGATCATCCGGTGATTGAGCTTGCCTGTCTGTTTGGATATATGAAAAGCAGCCATAAAAATGTGCAGGTGGCAAACCGGATGTTTGAAATGCGGCTGTATAACCTTTTTTTGTCAGAAGAAGAGCTGTCGAGTTCGATCAGCAGGCTGGCGAAACGGGATAGAAATCAGTTTATAGATCAGGGAAGGCTTGATATGTACCGGGTTCTGGAAAAGTTTGTGGAATATTTTCAGGACATTTACGGCAGCAGCGATGAAAAATTTCGGGAAGATTCGGGACGAAAGCTTTTTTTGCTTTATTTAAAACCGATCATCAATGGGGTCGGGAATTATTATATTGAATCGCAGACAAGGGATGCCGGGCGAACGGATGTCATTGTGGATTATACTGGCGAGCAGTTTGTTATCGAGATGAAAATATGGCGCGGAAATGAGTATCATGAACGCGGAGAATGGCAGCTTGCCGGATATCTTGAAGCTTACCATTTGCAAACAGGATATCTGCTGAGTTTTAATTTTAACAAAAATAAGAACCCGGGTATCCAAGAGATTCGCATTGGCGATAAAACCATTATCGAAGCAGTCGTATAACCATCGGCACACACATAAGAAAGGAACAAACGACATGGACAAAAGCAAACAAGTACCAAACAAACTGGATCAAATCAACCTGGGTACGATCGGCTCCGGCGTGATCGTCCACGCATTTTTAGACAACGTAAGCATCACCGAAGGCATCCGCCATACCGCCGTCTATTCCAGAAGTATGGAAACCGGAGAGGCACTTGCGAAAGAGTACGGCGCGCAGCGGGTGTACACCGATCTGGATGCGTTTTTTCGTGATGAGGAAGTCAACACCGTCTATATCGCGACGCCGAACCTGCTGCATTACGAGCAGGCCAAAAAAGCGCTTCTTGCCGGAAAGCATGTGATCTGTGAAAAGCCGTTCTGCACAAAAGCGGAGCAGGCGCGGGAACTGGTGGCGCTTGCGAAGGAGCAGGGTCTGTTTTTGGTTGATGCGGTGCCGACGGCGTTTCTGCCGAATTTTGAGGTGCTAAAACGGGAGCTTCCAAAAATCGGGAAAGTCAAGCTGGTACAGGCGAACTACAGCCAGTATTCCAGCCGCTATGACCTGTTAAAAAAAGGCGAGGCGCCGAATATTTTTCATCCTGCATTCGGCGGCGGATGCCTGATGGACATTAATTTTTACAATATTTACTTGAATATCGCGCTGTTTGGCAAGCCGCTGGATGCGGTCTATTATCCAAACCGCTACGGCAGCCTTGCGGATACGTCGGGCATTATGGTGATGCAGTATGACGGGTTTGTCAGTGAGTCGGTCGGGGCAAAGGATACGTGGGGCGTGAACTTTTTCCAGATTGAAGGCGAGGAAGGCTATCTCTATGTAAAAAACGGCAGCAACGGGCTTGCCGAGGTGCAGGTTGTTACGAAAACGACGGAGGAAACGTTTAATTTGCAGGAACAGCCAGACCGTTTGTTTTATGAGGTGCAGGGCATTACGCGATTTCTGCTGGACGGCGACAGGGACGCGGTTTTTGACAGGCTTTCCGTGATGCCGGATGTGATTGAGGTGCTGGAGACGGCGCGAAAAAAGGCTGGCATCCTGTTCCCGGGCGAAGCCGCGGCTGATTTTGTGAGCGAAGAGTCTGCTTATGCCGACGATTAAGGATATTGCAAAACGCGCCGGAGTCTCTCACGGAACCGTATCCAATGTATTAAACCGCAGGGGCAATGTCAGTGCGGAAAAGATCAAGCTTGTCGAACAGGCGGCAAAGGAGCTGGGATACCAGATCAATTCTCAGGCAAGCCAGCTTCGCAGCGGCACATCCAGGCATGTCTGCGTCATTGTGCCCAGAATTGACCTGAAAAAATACAGCGAGCTGTATGCCGGCATCGAGCAGGAGCTGGGGCAGCAGGAAATTACGCTGGAGCTTTTGTGCACCAACGGGCTGGAGTATGTGGAGCAAAGGCTGCTAAGCAAAGCGCTTTCCAGGAATCCGACAGCGGTCATTGTTGTAAGCTCCCTGCTGAAAAATAAGGCGTCCGTACCGGAAGGGACGCGGATTATCATGCTGGACAGATATGTGAAGGGGTTTCCGAAGCATTCTGTCTTTGCATCGTTTGACTATGCCAGGGCAGGAAAGGAAATCGCGGAAAAATGTGTGCGCGACGGCAATAAAAATATCGCGGTCTTATGCGAGGATATCAGCTTCACGGACGATAAACGGTTTGTAGAAGCGGTATCGGAAGTATTTGAAAGCGAGGGCTGCTATTTTGAAGTGTTTGCGGCGCCGGATTCTATGAGGTTTAACCGGGCGTTTGACGTGCTGTATGCAGCGGATTCGTTTGACGCAGTGATCGCAAGGTCAGACGAGGATGTCGACAGCCTGCACATGGCAAGCCGCTACAATCCAGACGTCAGGCTGCCGGTTATTTATGCAGTCGTAAACAAAGAGTTCGGCTTGGTGGACGAGAACCGCTACGAGATGAACTACAAGCTGATGGGGCATCGGATCGCGGAAGATATTTTGAAAAAAAAAGAGGAAACAATCGCAGAAGCAGGAAGCTTCCGCAGCCGTCCCTGCTATCTGGTAAAAAAAGAAGAAACGCTGCGTCTGTTATCGGTCAAAAATGCGACAAGCAAAGCGATTAGGCGGCTGCTGCCGCTGTTTCAAAAACAGTCCGGCATTGATGTCAAGGTTATTGAAGTGCCTTACGACGAGCTGCGCAGAATGGTATCGAAGATGCAGGCCGGGCAGGAAACGGTCTTTGACCTGGTGCGCATCGATATGGCATGGATGGAAAAGGACGGCGAGCGTATTTACCAGGAGCTGGATATGGACAGCCAGCCCATGCAGAATGTCATACAAAAGCTGATCCCGGGCATCTCCGAAGAGTATTCCACCATTCATGGCGTGCAGTACGCGATCCCTTTGGACGCCTGCGTGCAGATGCTGTTCTGCCGCAAAGACCTGTTTGAAAACGAGCTGATTAAGCGCGAATTTTATGAAAAATACAAACGAAAGCTGGAAGTGCCGAAAACATTTGCACAATACAATCAGGTGGCAAGCTTTTTTACCCAGAAATACAACCGCAGGTCGCCGACCGTCTACGGGCATACGCTGACATACGGCAGGTCGTTCGTCGCCGCCTGCGAGGTCATGCTGCGCTATTATGAAAAAAATGCAAGCGTGTTTGACCCAAGCGGAAACGTGCGCGTTAGTTCCGAAGCAATGAAGGAGGCTTTCCGCACGTGCCTGGAATCATGCAAATATGCGACCAATGATACGCATTTATGGTGGCGGGAGACAGCGAATATGTTTTCAGACGGCATGACGGCGATGAATATTACGTTTTCCAACTATGCTTCCGATATGGTGCATTCGGTCAATGCAAAAGCGGCGGGCAAGATTATTTTTTCCCAGGTGCCGGGGGGACAGCCGTTATTGGGCGGCGGAAGCATCGGCATTACAAAAAGCTCGTCTAAAACAGCCGAATGCGGGAAGCTGTTTGAATGGCTGTACGCAGACGAGACAGCAGAGATGGTGACGTATTTAGGAGGATTTATCCCAAACCGGAATATGGTCAAAAATGCGGAAGTGCTGGAGCTGTATCCGTGGATTGAGGATATTGGGAACATGCTGGAAAAGGGAAAGCGCAGAAACAGGGAAGCGGTCAATGACAGGTTTGATGAGTTTGCGTTTGAGGATATTATTGGGTCGGCGTTTATGAATGTGATTTTTGAGGCTGCGGAGGTGGAGGCGGCGCTTGAGGATGCGCAGAAGATTTGTGATGATATGTTCAATTGAAAAGTGGTAAGTTTCATTTTCCTATAAAAACGGGTTACCTTGATAAGAATGAGGAATCCGTTTTTTTGTGTTTTGTGGAAGGTTTTTTAGAACTTCTGAAGGGGGACGCTGGAGGAAGGGGAGCGGGGCTTCCTTCCGGTTCCGATTCCAAAATGTAAGGAGCCCTAAACCTCCTGCGGTTACGCTGAGGCACCGTCCGGGCGCGGCACCTAGTTCGCCCTGGCTTGCAGCCAGCAGCTAAAGGTGCCGCTTGGCTTCGCCCCTGCTTTTGTTCAGCAGGAGGCAAAGGGCTCCTAACATTTTTCCATAGGAAACCGGAAGGAAGCCCCGCTCCCCTTCCTCCGGCTGTCTTTCACAGGCGCTACAGGATTAATGGTGCCTAGAGACGTTTTTCTATGTGGGGAAATTGAAAGCCCTGTATAGCCTGAACGGTAGCATTACGGGAAGAAACAAGAACTTGCCCGGATACTTGAGGAAATATCGATGAATACAGTGCCTGAATTTTGTGCCAGTGCAATGCGGAGCAAGGAAACGGTGTGGTTCCATCGCGGACTGATGAAAGTCTGTTCCTTAGGGTGCAACACAGCGATAATGCAAAATTCAGGCGCTGTATGCACTGTTATTTCCGCAATGATGAACCAGCCAGGGCGTGCCAATCCCCTCTCCCAGCGTCCGTATACGCATAAATAACCCGATCCCGCAATCCCCAAACTGACATTGTCAAAATATGGAACGTTCCATTCTCGAAATACCAAAAAAGAAAGAAAATATGCACAAAAGTTAACCACACCATTTAACTATTCTGTACAAAATTAGTAAAAACAAAGAAATTTTAATTGACACGTTCCAATATCTGAGTTAAGCTAAAGGTGCATCAAACAAAAACAAACGAAAGCGAGGAGAAGCATGTACAGCAAAAACAAAGAGCTGCAAGAAGCCGTCCGCAGGAAAAAGGTGCTTGTAGCGGCTCACAGGGGGACGTGCGGCGGGAGTGTCGTGCAGAATACGATTTTATCGTACCAAAATGCGCTTCTGCATGGTGCGGATATGATCGAGGTGGACGTATCAATGACAATCGATGGGGTGTTTTTTGCGTTCCACAACGGGGAAGAGCAGGTGGAGCTTGGTATCAAGCGGGATATTCGTGAGATGACAGCGGCGGAGGTGGAGTCTAAAAAGACGTTGAATTCCCTTCAGGAATACGTAGGGCAGAAGGTCGAGCGGTTAGATGCGGTGCTGGAACGGTTTCGCGGGAAATGTTTTATCAATATTGACCGCTCCTGGTTTTACTGGGAAAAGATGATTCCGTTTTTGAAGGCGAAGGAGATGGATGCGCAGATTCTGTTAAAATCGGGTGTGCATGAACGGCTGTTGTCGGAGCTTGAAAAAAGCGGGACGGGACTGATGTATATGCCGATTGTAAAGACGGCAGAGGAATGGGAGACGGTTAAAAAATACGATATTAACGTGGCGGCTGCGGAGCTGATTTTTGCGGATTTGAACGGGCAGTTTACCGATCCGGCGTTTTTAAAGGAGCTGTCTGACGAAGGGATTTTGCCGTGGGTCAATGTGATCCGGCTGAATGATGAGGCGGTATTGTCTGGCGGGCTGGACGATAACCTGGCGATTGGGGAAGGATTTGAAAAAAGCTGGGGCAGGCTGATTGGTTTGGGCTATAAGATCCTACAGACCGACTGGCCCGCGCTTTTAAGAAAGTACGTGGATGAAAACGTGCAGCAGGAGCAACAATAACACAGAACAGAACAAACAGCAGAACAGAACAAAACAGCAGCATAGAACAGTAAAAAACAGCAGAACAGTAAAAAAACAGCAGAACAGAACGGAAAAAACAATAGCACAGAACAGTAACAAACAGCAGAACAGAACAAACAGTAGCACAGAACAAACAGCAGAACAGAAAAAACAACAGAACAGAACAAATAGCAGAACAGTAACAAACAGCAGAACAGAAAAAACAACAGAAAAAAGAAAAATAGGAGAAAAGTATATGAAAGTAAAGAAAATAGTAGCATTAGGGCTTGCAGCAGTGATGACGTTTACTTTATCCGCGTGCGGAGGAAAAGATGGGGACAGCAGCGGAAGTGCGGATAACGCGGAAGATACGCAGGGAGGCGCGCAGGACAGCGGTGAGAAACAGGAGACAGGCAGCGGCGGCGGTTCGCTTGTGATCTATACGAATTCCGGCTCTGACGGCAGGGATGCGTGGTTAAAGGATTATGCAAAAGAAAACGGGTTTGATGTGGAGGTGGTGCAGATCCAGGGCGGTGACCTTGGCAACCGGATTGTATCAGAGAAAAACAATGTGCAGGCAGACCTTGTGTTTGGGTTAAACAATGTCGAATATGAAAAATTAAAGGCAGAGGATACGCTGGAGCAGTGGGAGCCGGCGTGGAAGGACGAGGTGGACTTGTCGCTCGGCGATGCGGACGGCTATTACTATCCGCTTGTGATCCAGCCGCTTGTAAATATTATGAATGCGGGCCTGGACGAGTATCCGGCGGATTATACAGACCTTACCGATGAAAAATGGAAAGACAAATATACGATCCTAAACTTTGGCGGCGGCACTGGAAAAACGATACTGGCAAGCCTTTTGGTACGCTACCAGGACCCGGACGGTGAAGCGGGCATCTCCGAGGAAGGATGGGAGTTTGTGAAAAACTGGGTGCAGAACGGGCATATGGAAGCAGAAGGCGAGGATTATGTAGGCGCGGTGATCGACGGCAGCCATCCGATTTGTGAGATGTGGGGAAGCGGCGTTTTGCAGAATGAAAAGCAAAGAGAGTACAAGTTTGAGATTATGTCCCCGGAAATCGGCGTGCCGTATGTCACAGAGCAGATTGCCGTTTTAAAGGGCACAGACAGCAAAGACCGTGCGGTTGAATTTGCGAACTGGTTTGGTTCTGCCGAAGCGCAGACAGCATGGATGGAGCAGTTTGGCACGGTGCCTTGCCAGAAGGCAGCGTTTGAGAAGGCTGCGGACGATGTGAAGGAGTTTGTTGGAAAAGTGCACCAGCAGGACATTGACTGGGAATTTGTAGCACAAAACCTGGACCAGTGGGTAGAAAAGGTAGAGCTTGAGTTTATGTAGGAAGCGGCTGAGCAGAGGTAGCGCATATGATTGATTTTAAAAACATAGAGATAAAATACGGTGACTTTACAGCAATTGAAAATCTGAACCTGACGATTGCAGACGGAGAGTTTTTCACATTTTTGGGGCCTTCGGGATGCGGAAAGACGACTACGCTGCGCGCGCTCGTAGGCTTTTTAAATCCGTCCGGCGGAGAGATCCTTGTAGACGGGAAAAATATATTGGAAGTGCCTGTGGAAAAAAGGGGCATCGGCATGGTGTTCCAAAGCTATGCGCTCTTCCCGACCATGACGGTCTATGAAAACCTTGCCTTTGGGCTGAAAGTAAAAAAGCTGTCCAAAGGAGAGATCGACCAAAAAGTAAAAAACGTAGCAAAAGTAATTGAAATCAAAGACTCGCAGCTTACGCGCAACGTTTCAGAGCTGTCCGGCGGCCAGCAGCAAAGGGTCGCTCTGGCAAGGGCGATCGTGTTAGAGCCTAAGATCCTGTGCCTGGATGAGCCGCTTTCCAACCTGGACGCAAAGCTGCGGATCGGGCTGCGCGGGGAGCTGAAAAAGCTCCAAAAAAATCTGGGCATTACGACGCTGTATGTCACGCATGACCAGGAAGAAGCATTGATGCTCTCGGACAAGATTGCCGTATTTAACAACGGTTATGTAGAGCAGGTCGGGACGCCGCAGGAGATCTATAACCACTCGGGTTCGGAGTTTGTCTGTGATTTTATCGGCGACATTAATAAGCTGGGCAAAGAGGCAATTACCGAAATCAACAGGCAGGCAAACGGCAGGCTCGATGCGTCAAAACACGCCTATATCCGGCTGGAACTGATTCATTTTGCGCCGGGAGAAGGCAGGGTTTCGCTAAAAGGCGAGATTATGGACTATGACTACAACGGCTTGATTACAAAATACCGTGTCAGGGTCGGCAAAGAAGTGCTGCGGGTAATCCAGCTCAATGACGCCGGAGAGTCCTTGAAACAGGGACAGCCGATCCAGCTTTATCTGCATCCAAAGGATATTATGCAGTTTTAACAGGGCGAGGAGGGTGATTATGAACGAAAAACAAAAAATGAACATACCCGGCATCCTTTTAAAAGTCGTGATTGCGTGGATGATCCTTGCATTTATCGTATATCCTGCGGTATACTTATTAGGGAATGTATTTTATCATGACGGGCAGGTGTCCACGGAAGTATTCGGCAAGGTCTTTTCCTCCAGGCGTGCCATGCAGAGCCTTTGGAACAGCTTTGTCCTCGCGGTTACGCTTGTGGTCACGGTCAATATCGTCGGGACGCTGTGCGTGCTGTTTACCGAGTACTGGGAGATTAAGGGCGCGAAGCTTTTAAAGCTTGCATATATGAGTTCGCTTGTCTACGGCGGCGTTGTCCTTGTATCCGGGTATAAATACGTGTACGGCGAGAAGGGGCTGTTGACCAAGCTTTTGCAGCAGGTGTTCCCGAATATGAATCCGTCCTGGTTTGTAGGCTACGGCGCCGTCGTGTTTGTGATGACGTTTGCCTGTACGCAGAACCATATGATGTTTTTGAAAAACGCGATTCACAGCCTGGACTACCATACGATCGAAGCAGCCAAAAATATGGGCTCTTCGGGCGGCGCGATTTTATTTCAGGTCGTAATGCCGGTATTAAAGCCTACCTTTTTTGCAATTACGATCCTGACGTTTTTAACCGGGCTTGGCGCTATGGCGGCGCCAGTCATTATCGGCGGGGAGAACTTTCAGACGATCAACCCGATGATTATAACGTTTTCCCGGTCTACGTATTCCAGGGAAGTAGCGGCGTTTCTGGCAATTATCTTAGGCGTGGCGACGATTCTTTTACTGTCGGTATTCAGTAAAATTGAAAAAGGCGGCAACTATATCTCCGTGTCTAAGACAAAAGCAAAGCTGACAAAGCAAAAAATCCAGAACCCGGCGCTGAATGTACTGGCTCATGTGACAGCATATGTGATGTTTGCGATCTATACCGTACCGATTGTGCTGGTAGTGCTGTACTCCTTCTGCGATTCCTTAACGATCAAGACCGGAGAGCTGACCGCAGCGTCATTTACACTGGATAATTACAAAAAGCTGTTCACCTCAATGGAAGCGATTGAGCCATACGTCGTAAGTATTGTATATTCCCTGCTTGCCGCAGTGCTTGCAGCGGCAGTCTCGATTATTTGTGTCCGTTTTGTGCACAAGTCCAAAAACAAGCTGAACGTGCTGTTTGAATACGGCGTGCTGATTCCCTGGCTTTTGCCAAGCACACTGATTGCGTTGGGGCTTACTGTGGCATACGGAGACAAAAACCCGCTGATTTTTAACAAGGTGCTCGTAGGCACTACTGTGATTTTATTAATCGGCTATACGGTGATTAAGCTTCCGTTTTCGTACCGGATGATTAAGGCAGCCTTTTTCTCACTGGACGGCGACCTGGAGGAAGCTGCAAAGTGTATGGGCGCAGGCGCGTTTACGACGATGCGCAGGGTGATCCTTCCGGTGATCTTCCCGATGGTAATGTCGGTTGTGATCCTGAATTTTAATGGGCTGCTGTCGGATTATGATATGTCTGTGTTCCTGTATCATCCGCTGTTGCAGCCGCTTGGGATTGTGATTAAGGCGGCGTCTGATGAATCTGCGTCTGTGGATGCAAGGGCGATGAGCTTTGTGTATACGGTGGTGCTGATGATATTGTCGTCGGTGGCGCTGTACTTTGGGCAGGGAAGCGGGATGGATAAGATTCAGAAGATGAAGCAGAGGAGGCTGGAGAGAAGGGTGGCGAAAAATTAGTAGGGGGGGTGCGGGAGGGACGCTGGGAGAGGGGATTGGCACGCCCTGGCTGCGTCCGTTCCAGAAGGTTAAGAAGCCCTAAGCATCCTGCGGTTACGTTGTTGGCTGCG